>NZ_CP109901.1:903306-1204408 GCF_033095805.1 Serratia sp. UGAL515B_01
GTCCGGCACCGGGTTGCCGTTGGCGTCCACCACCGGCAGGGTGACCGGATTGCTGGCCTTGCCGTCGGCCACGGTGCTGCCGACATTGCCGGCGGTCAGGCTGTTGTCGGCCACGGTGGCGGTGCTGCTGTCGGCGGTGAAGCCCAGCTCGACGCTGACGTCCTTGCCGCCGACGGAGGTGGTGACGGTGACGGTGCCCGCCTGGTCACTGGTGACCGGCAGGGTAGCCATCCCGTTGGCATCGGTTTTGACGGTGACGGTGCTGTCGCTGCCGTCCGGCTGGGTGACGGTAAAGGTGACCTCATAGTCCGGGACCGGGTTGCCGTTGGCATCGACCACCGGCAGGGTGACCGGGTTACTGGCCTTGCCGTCGGCGACGGTACTGCCCGGGTTACCCGCGGTCAGGCTGTTGTCGGCCACGGTGGCGGTGCTGCTGTCGGCGGTGAAGCCCAGCTCGACGCTGACGTCTTTGCCGCCGACGGAGGTGGTGACCGTGACGGTGCCCGCCTGGTCGCTGGTGACCGGCAGGGTAGCCATCCCGTTGGCATCGGTTTTGACGGTGACGTTCTCTTGCGTGCCGTCCGGTTTCGTCACGGTAAAGGTGACCTCATAGTTCGGCACCGGGTTACCGTTCGCATCGACCACCGGCAGGGTGACCGGATTGCTGGCTTTGCCGTCGGCGACGGTACTGCCCGGGTTGCCGGCGGTCAGGCTGTTGTCGGCCACGGTGGCGGTGCTGCTGTCGGCGGTGAAGCCCAGCTCGACGCTGACGTCTTTGCCGCCGACGGAGGTGGTGACGGTGACGGTGCCCGCCTGGTCACTGGTGACCAGGCGGGTGGCAACGCCGTTAGTATCGGTTTTCACCGTGACGTTCTCTTGCGTGCCGTCCGGTTTCGTCACGGTAAAGGTGACCTCATAGTCCGGGACCGGGTTGCCGTTGGCATCGACCACCGGCAGGGTGACCGGATTGCTGGCCTTGCCGTCGGCGACGGTACTGCCCGGGTTGCCGGCGGTGAGGCTGTTGTCGGCAATCGTCGCGCTGCTGCTGTCGGCAATAAAGTCGAGGCCAACGCTGACATCCTTGCCCCCCACGGAGGTGGTGACGGTGACGGTGCCCGCCTGGTCACTGGTGACCGGCAGGGTAGCCATCCCGTTGGCATCGGTTTTCACCGTGACGGTGCTGTCGCTGCCGTCCGGCTGGGTGACGGTAAAGGTGACCTCATAGTCCGGGACCGGGTTGCCGTTGGCGTCCACCACCGGCAGGGTGACCGGATTGCTGGCTTTGCCGTCGGCGACGGTACTGCCCGGGTTACCGGCGGTGAGGCTGTTGTCGGCCACGGTGGCGGTGCTGCTGTCGGCGGTGAAGCCCAGCTCGACGCTGACGTCCTTGCCGCCGACGGAGGTGGTGACCGTGACGGTGCCCGCCTGCTCGCTGGTGACCGGCAGGGTGGCAACGCCATTGGCATCGGTTTTGACGGTGACGGTGCTGTCGCTGCCGTCCGGCTGGGTGACGGTAAAGGTGACCTCATAGTCCGGGACCGGGTTGCCGTTGGCGTCCACCACCGGCAGGGTGACCGGGTTACTGGTTTTGCCGTCGGCGACGGTGCTGCCGGCGTTACCGGCGGTGAGGCTGTTGTCGGCCACGGTGGCGGTGCTGCTGTCGGCGGTGAAGCCCAGCTCGACGCTGACGTCCTTGCCGCCGACGGAGGTGGTGACGGTGACGGTGCCCGCCTGGTCACTGGTGACCGGCAGGGTAGCCATCCCGTTGGCATCGGTTTTCACCGTGACGGTGCTGTCGCTGCCGTCCGGCTGGGTGACGGTAAAGGTGACCTCATAGTCCGGCACCGGGTTGCCGTTGGCGTCCACCACCGGCAGGGTGACCGGATTGCTGGCCTTGCCGTCGGCCACGGTGCTGCCGACATTGCCGGCGGTCAGGCTGTTGTCGGCCACGGTGGCGGTGCTGCTGTCGGCGGTGAAGCCCAGCTCGACGCTGACGTCCTTGCCGCCGACGGAGGTGGTGACGGTGACGGTGCCCGCCTGGTCACTGGTGACCGGCAGGGTAGCCATCCCGTTGGCATCGGTTTTGACGGTGACGGTGCTGTCGCTGCCGTCCGGCTGGGTGACGGTAAAGGTGACCTCATAGTCCGGGACAGGGTTGCCGTTGGCATCGACCACCGGCAGGGTGACCGGGTTACTGGCCTTGCCGTCGGCGACGGTACTGCCCGGGTTACCCGCGGTCAGGCTGTTGTCGGCCACGGTGGCGGTGCTGCTGTCGGCGGTGAAGCCCAGCTCGACGCTGACGTCTTTGCCGCCGACGGAGGTGGTGACCGTGACGGTGCCCGCCTGGTCGCTGGTGACCGGCAGGGTAGCCATCCCGTTGGCATCGGTTTTGACGGTGACGTTCTCTTGCGTGCCGTCCGGTTTCGTCACGGTAAAGGTGACCTCATAGTTCGGCACCGGGTTACCGTTCGCATCGACCACCGGCAGGGTGACCGGATTGCTGGCCTTGCCGTCGGCGACGGTACTGCCCGGGTTGCCGGCGGTCAGGCTGTTGTCGGCCACGGTGGCGGTGCTGCTGTCGGCGGTGAAGCCCAGCTCGACGCTGACGTCCTTGCCGCCGACGGAGGTGGTGACGGTGACGGTGCCCGCCTGGTCACTGGTGACCAGGCGGGTGGCAACGCCGTTAGTATCGGTTTTCACCGTGACGTTCTCTTGCGTGCCGTCCGGTTTCGTCACGGTAAAGGTGACCTCATAGTCCGGGACCGGGTTGCCGTTGGCATCGACCACCGGCAGGGTGACCGGATTGCTGGCCTTGCCGTCGGCGACGGTACTGCCCGGGTTGCCGGCGGTGAGGCTGTTGTCGGCAATCGTCGCGCTGCTGCTGTCGGCAATAAAGTCGAGGCCAACGCTGACATCCTTGCCCCCCACGGAGGTGGTGACGGTGACGGTGCCCGCCTGGTCACTGGTGACCGGCAGGGTAGCCATCCCGTTGGCATCGGTTTTCACCGTGACGGTGCTGTCGCTGCCGTCCGGCTGGGTGACGGTAAAGGTGACCTCATAGTCCGGGACCGGGTTGCCGTTGGCGTCCACCACCGGCAGGGTGACCGGATTGCTGGCTTTGCCGTCGGCGACGGTACTGCCCGGGTTACCGGCGGTGAGGCTGTTGTCGGCCACGGTGGCGGTGCTGCTGTCGGCGGTGAAGCCCAGCTCGACGCTGACGTCCTTGCCGCCGACGGAGGTGGTGACCGTGACGGTGCCCGCCTGCTCGCTGGTGACCGGCAGGGTGGCAACGCCATTGGCATCGGTTTTGACGGTGACGGTGCTGTCGCTGCCGTCCGGCTGGGTGACGGTAAAGGTGACCTCATAGTCCGGGACCGGGTTGCCGTTGGCGTCCACCACCGGCAGGGTGACCGGGTTACTGGTTTTGCCGTCGGCGACGGTGCTGCCGGCGTTACCGGCGGTGAGGCTGTTGTCGGCCACGGTGGCGGTGCTGCTGTCGGCGGTGAAGCCCAGCTCGACGCTGACGTCCTTGCCGCCGACGGAGGTGGTGACGGTGACGGTGCCCGCCTGGTCACTGGTGACCGGCAGGGTAGCCATCCCGTTGGCATCGGTTTTCACCGTGACGGTGCTGTCGCTGCCGTCCGGCTGGGTGACGGTAAAGGTGACCTCATAGTCCGGCACCGGGTTGCCGTTGGCGTCCACCACCGGCAGGGTGACCGGATTGCTGGCCTTGCCGTCGGCCACGGTGCTGCCGACATTGCCGGCGGTCAGGCTGTTGTCGGCCACGGTGGCGGTGCTGCTGTCGGCGGTGAAGCCCAGCTCGACGCTGACGTCCTTGCCGCCGACGGAGGTGGTGACGGTGACGGTGCCCGCCTGGTCACTGGTGACCGGCAGGGTAGCCATCCCGTTGGCATCGGTTTTGACGGTGACGGTGCTGTCGCTGCCGTCCGGCTGGGTGACGGTAAAGGTGACCTCATAGTCCGGGACCGGGTTGCCGTTGGCATCGACCACCGGCAGGGTGACCGGGTTACTGGCCTTGCCGTCGGCGACGGTACTGCCCGGGTTACCCGCGGTCAGGCTGTTGTCGGCCACGGTGGCGGTGCTGCTGTCGGCGGTGAAGCCCAGCTCGACGCTGACGTCTTTGCCGCCGACGGAGGTGGTGACCGTGACGGTGCCCGCCTGGTCGCTGGTGACCGGCAGGGTAGCCATCCCGTTGGCATCGGTTTTGACGGTGACGTTCTCTTGCGTGCCGTCCGGTTTCGTCACGGTAAAGGTGACCTCATAGTTCGGCACCGGGTTACCGTTCGCATCGACCACCGGCAGGGTGACCGGATTGCTGGCCTTGCCGTCGGCGACGGTACTGCCCGGGTTGCCGGCGGTCAGGCTGTTATCGGCAATCGTCGCGCTGCTGCTGTCGGCAATAAAGCCCAGCTCGACGCTGACGTCTTTGCCGCCGACGGAGGTGGTGACCGTGACGGTGCCCGCCTGGTCGCTGGTGACCGGCAGGGTAGCCATCCCGTTGGCATCGGTTTTGACGGTGACGTTCTCTTGCGTGCCGTCCGGTTTCGTCACGGTAAAGGTGACCTCATAGTCCGGCACCGGGTTGCCGTTCGCATCCACCACCGGCAGGCTGACCGGGTTGCTGGTGGTGCCGTCGGCCACGGTGCTACCGGCGTTGCCGGCGGTCAGGCTGTTATCGGCAATGGTCACATCAGGTACGCTGGAAACCAGCGTCACTGTGGTTGTCGCATTAGCCAGAGCTGTACCTTGTACGACGGTAGTAATATTGATGGTCCCCTTCACATTACCTGCGGTTAACGTAGCCAGGTAGACTCCTGGGTTTTCGGGGGATTCCGTCACGCGGCTTAGGGTATATTCTTGTGAGCCCGCTTGGCTTAACGTGTTGCCTGGAGCACTTGATATGCTCTGTGTACTGAGACGTGCTGCTCGGCGCTGAACAGGTACCGACACCGGCGCTTGAGGTTCGAACTGACCCGTCAGTTGGATCTGTTCTGCAATGCCCGTAACGGGTTGTTGATTCGGGTCGCTCAAGGTCAGGACAACCGCCGTGGTTGATTGGCTGTCGGCAGGCAATGTCGCCTGGGCAGACTGCAAGGTCGCCAGCATGCCATCAATCCCATACCCTGTTACGGTGATCTGTGTCTGGGCCACCTGGGATCGGTTACCGGCTTTATCGTAGACCACCAGACTGAGTGGATAACTGTTGTTGCCGCCAGGAACGTAAGCAGGCAGGGTGACCTGCCAGTTATCCCCGCTACCGCTCATTTTGCCGTTAGCGGCGGTCAACAGGCTGTTATCCCATTCATAGCGTGCCACCCCATTCTTACTGGTGGTTTTGACCTGTAATGAGAGGGTCTGCCCGGCCGTTCCCTGCAGCATGGGAGGCAGTGAGACGCTGAGTTGAATTTGTTCCTGATACTGCAAGACGATTTCATTATTACGATCGACCAGCTCATAACGGCTACCCGCCATGCTGCGCTTGGCGGCGACATTCGACGCCTGGATCTGTTTTGTGAGAGACCGACCAAAAGCATAATTAAACGCAAGATTAAACCGGGTGTCCTGCATCCCTTGAGTGCCTTTCTTATGGTCAACGCCGAATGTTACCAGGGGGATAGGGGTATAATTGACGCCAAAGGTGATGGCATTGGGGTTAGGCTGGAATTTATCTTTGCCGAACAGCCTGACATTATCGCCAAAATATTTCTCGTAGACTAATTTACCGCCTAATTGAGGTAGTGAGGGGAGATACCCTTCAGCACGTACATCAAAACCGTTGGCCGCTTTTTCATTGTATCCATGGCGTTTTTTGGAATCCCGCCAACCCTCCAGGGCCAGATAGGTATTCGTGGAGAGCCGCAGGTTATCGCGCATGTATTCAGCCCCTAACCCACCGCGGGAATGATGCCCCTGAACATCGCGGTCGAGAAACAGGTTGTAGCCGAACATCTGGCTGACAAGAAAATGGCGTTTTCCCACCCCCAGGTTCAAGGTAAGGTTACCCTCCGTATTTCTACGGAACCCTAACTGGCTGAAAATAAGGGCGCTGGGGGTATCTTCGAGGACAAAAAGGGCATCCGCCTGGCTGCCATTCAGCGTCAGTTCATCGTTAAGGTTCAACTGCACTCTGGCACTGCCAAACTGGCTCAGCCATTGCTCTAATGCTTGGTTACCTTTGCTGGTGGTGACCCCCCGAGCGAGGTTTTCAGCCGATTTTGTCGCATCGTTACTGGTGAGTATGTTGGCCAAGCGGGAGGCTGCATTTGCTGTGGCTTGTTCCGCAGCGGAAGCCGAACGTTTTCTCTCCGTGGCTTCCGCCATGACGGCGGGGGTAAACAGGACGCCCAGTGGAAATAAGGTTTGCGTAGTAACGTTAGCAAAGGATAATGAAAGGTAAAGCTTTGCTTTTTTAAAATATTTTCTGATGGCTTTAGATTTTGAAAGGAGACGTTTTTTCATCTTGATTGCCCCATTCTAATTAACTGACACAGCAAGTCACGTTGGGTACTCGATGGTTTAAGGCAGTGCAGATGGTTTTAATTAATTACTGATGATGCCGTGATGCTCTAAATTTGCTCTGACGCTGAGACTCAAGCCACTAGGTAGCGTGCGTATTATTCAGGTGTATTGGGAGAGCAAAGCAACCTCATTATCCAAATACAAGCCCGAGCTCAGGTAAGAATCGCTTGGTCTTTGCGTTGGTTTGGCACACTAAATTATATATTTAAGTTATTGTTTTTAAATTTAAAATAAATGTCATCGCCACTCGGTTATAATGAGAGTACGAAGCCTGATTGAGGACCAAGGTTATTGAGTAAAAAGTAATTTGGAGAAAGCTCTTAAGAGAATAGTCGGAATTATTTTCTGTTGCGTATAAGCTGTAAGATGTTGCATAAGATAATTTTTTTACCGAATGTAATTGCTTTTTTTATTTAAAAAAATCAATAACTTAATTTATATTAATGCTATTTTTTGAAATAAATTGATACAATAAATATTATTTTAATGGTTGTCTTCTACACGATATCGTGAAATGGCGTAAGACCATTATACTTCTGGCGTAGGCGGTGTGCGCGGTGTATGACGTCTTCTACTTAGCCTAAGTTTATCAGGGGCATTCGTTTAATCATCATTTATGCTGATTATCCGTATAACTCTGTTGGCGTTATTCAGTAAATTACTTATATTTTCAATGACTTTAAATACCAACTCGCGCTTTATTGGACTGTGATACTAGCCTGTGTCCCTTAACTGTCCGTGGTGCCGTCGCAGCTCCAAAAGCCCATTATCAAGGCGGAGGGGGAAGGGCAGAGTGGTCCCCTGTTCAAGCCCGACAACGCAGAGAATGGGCTTTTGGAGCACCACCCTACGTGCTGACGCCATTTGCGCGCATTGCTGCGTTGTTCGCCGCTTATTGGGTCCACCCAACCCCACGGTTCACGCCTTGCTCTGCGCGTAAATGATCGCCAGCGGCGCTCGCGCACAGTTAAGGGATACAGCCTCGCGGTAAGATGGCCGTTTTAAACGGGCTCATTCATATAGTATGCTCCTTTTAATTAACCTATAGGTAAATCGGAGCAGTTACCGGGTTTTTGTAACAGTGCTTGGTCACGAGTATCTTGAAGAACTGACGAAATATCGCGATAATCCGCTCATCAGCGATGCTGAAACAGACATCGAATAAATCCCTTCCTCGTCGGGTTAACGACGCGGGAGGGATTTTTTTATCGCCAAACGTTCGGCTACGGACGAACCGTTGAAATATGAGGGTTTACTATGAGTACCTTAGGCCATCAGCTCGATAATTCTTTAGTGTCTAACGCCTTTGGTTTCCTGCGCTTTCCGCTGAACTTCATGCCCTACGACAGCGATGCAGAGTGGGTGATCACCGGTATTCCATTCGATATGGCCACTTCTGGCCGCGCCGGTGGACGTCATGGCCCAGCCGCGATCCGTCAGGTATCGACCAACTTGGCATGGGAAGGTGCACGCTGGCCGTGGAACTTCGATCTTCGCGATCGCCTGAGGGTGGTTGACTGTGGCGATATCGTGTTTAACTTTGGTGATGCGCAAGACATGAGCGACAAGCTACAGGCTCATGCTGAAAAACTGCTGAAAGCGGGCAAGCGTATGCTTTCTTTTGGTGGTGATCACTTTGTCACGTTGCCCCTGTTGCGCGCTCATGCCAAACATTTTGGCAAAATGGCACTGGTGCATTTTGATGCGCATACCGATACCTATGCTAACGGCAGTAAGTTTGACCATGGCACCATGTTCTTCCATGCGCCGAACGAAGGGCTGATCGACCCCAAGCACTCTGTACAGATCGGCATTCGTACCGAGTTCGATCGTGACAATGGTTTCACCGTATTGGATGCGGCGCAGGTTAACGATCGTAGCGTGGACGATCTGCTGGTTCAGATCAAACAAATCGTTGGCGATATGCCGGTGTATATGACCTTCGACATCGACTGTCTGGATCCCGCTTTTGCACCGGGTACCGGTACCCCGGTGATTGGCGGTCTGACCTCCGATCGTGCGTTGAAACTGGTGCGTGGTATGCAGTCACTGAATATTGTTGGTATGGATGTGGTAGAAGTTGCACCGGCATACGATCAGTCAGAGATCACTGCGCTGGCGGCGGCGACATTGGGTCTGGAAATGCTGTATCTGCAGGCGGCTAAAAAGCAGGGGTAACTATACCCATCGTCTTCCAAGCTACAGCGCTGTTACCTGCATTCGCTCACCTCAGTCACTTACCCAAAAGTAAGCTCCTGGGGATGAGTAAGCTTGTTGCCTCGCTGTAGCATGAAATCCATAGGGTATATACCCTTCATACTTCAAGTTGCTTGGGTGTTGGCTGCGTTCGTTCACCCTAGTCACATAGTTATCTATGCTCCTAGGGCCTCACTCAGTTGCCGCCTACAAGCAACTCGAATTTTTTGGGTATAGCGAGATAAAGGAATGAAGGTTGCAAAAATCTCTATCTATCAGCCCATAATATCAGTTTGCCTGTATTTCGCGTTTACGGAGGAACCGTGCTGACAAAACCATCTATACGGCTTAATAAATATATCAGCGAGAGCGGAATTTGTTCTCGTCGCGATGCCGATCGTTATATCGAACAAGGTAATGTCTTTATCAATGGTAAGCGTGTTGCGCTTGGTGACAGAGTGTTTGCTGGTGATATTGTCAAAGTTAACGGTCAGATAATCGAACCTCGCAACGAAGAGAACCTGATCTTTATTGCGCTGAACAAACCGGTTGGCATTGTCAGCACAACGGAAGACAGCGAAAAAGACAATATTGTCGATTTCGTCAATCACAGCACGCGTATTTTTCCTATCGGGCGGCTTGATAAAGATTCCCAGGGGCTGATTTTCCTCACCAACCATGGCGATCTGGTAAACAAAATCCTGCGAGCGGGAAATGACCATGAGAAGGAATACCTGGTCACGGTCAACAAACCGGTGACGGACGAGTTTGTCCGTGGTTTGGCGGCGGGTGTGCCAATGCTGGGTACGGTAACCAAAAAATGTAAGGTGAAGAAGGAAGCCCCTTTTGTGTTTCGTATCGTCCTGGTACAAGGGCTGAACCGTCAGATCCGTCGTATGTGCGAGCATTTTGGCTATGAGGTGACCAAGCTTGAACGCATTCGAATCATGAATGTGGGCCTGGCTGGTTTACCATTGGGAGAATGGCGCGATCTCACCGATGATGAATTGGTTGAGCTGTTTAAAATGATCGAAGGTTCATCGTCTGAGGAAAAACCGAACAAGAAAGCCAAACCGGCAGTGAAGAAACCCGCTGCTGGCAGTGGGCAGAAGAAGGCCGACAAACCCGCTGGTAACCCGGCTACACGCAAGCGTTTTACTCAGCCTGGACGTAAAAAGAAAGGGCGCTGATGGTTGAGCATTTTAGCGTTAGTGACCGATTAGCCGCGCTCTTTAATTCCCTGGCAGCGGCGCTCACGTACAGTTAAGGGGCACAGCCTAGTATTTATTAAGGCGATTAACGCCCTTGGTCAGTGATGGCCAAGGGCGTTTTGCTTTTGTTTTTTCCTATCAGTGCATCTTTTGTGATCTATTCCTCAGTTGTAACTTTTAAATAACCAACTTTTAACAAACTCTCCATTGTCGACTTGACGAAAGATTCGCCAGACCTATATTGAGAGTATTAAATAAGAAACTGAGTTTCATATATGAAACAATCAGATAGGGGATAAAAGTAATGAGCTGGAAGAACGTGTGCGAAGTGTCTCAGGTTAAAGAAGATTTTCCTTTCTCTGCGAATGTAGAGGGAAAAGAGGTCGGCGTTTATTTGATTGATGGTCAATATTACGCGCTGGAAGACGTTTGTCCGCATGCCTATGCCTTGCTCAGCCAAGGGTTTGTTGATAACGGAAAAGTTGAGTGCCCACTGCACGAAGCCGTGTTCGATGTGCGTAGCGGTAAATGCCTGCGTGAGCCGGGTGGCCGTGATCTGCAAACCTACCCTACCCGTGTGATCGATAATCAAATCCAAATCACCTTTATCGCGGAGGAATAAGTATGCAGCATATTGCCGATTTCAACCCCTGGCTGCCGGATACCCAACAGGTAACTCCTGATCGTGTTGGAGGTAATGGCCAAATCCACCACCCTGGCAAGTTTCAAAATGTGATCTGGCAAACCCGTGCACGTGTGCCAGACGGGTTTGAAACTGCGCTGGTGTCGGCATTGGAAGAGATCTTCGAACAGGGAGCTGAAGAACTGGATCAGATCGTCAGCGCACTCAATCAGCGTCGCCTTTTCGATAGAAATGGTCAGCCGTGGAATGAAACCGCATTCCGTGAGTTTCTTCGCGTTAACGGTTTCTGAACCGCATAGGGAGAAGACTATGACAGCCAATACCACATCCTCCGAGCAAATATTACAAAACTATTTAGATCAAGGGTTACGCGGAGTTTGGTACCCGGTGTTAGCCAGTTGGGAAGTCGGTAGCAATCCGGTAGGGATCACCCGCCTCGAACAACAGATAGTGTTATGGCGCGATGGCGAAGGGACGATACATGCTTTGGAAGACCGCTGCCCACACCGTGGCGCTCGCTTATCGATGGGCTGGAACTTGGGCGATCGCATCGCCTGTTGGTATCACGGCATCGAAGTGGGTGGTGATGGCACGGTCAAGGATGTGCCCGCGGTGGCTCGTTGCCCATTGGTCGGGCAGAAATGCCTGCGTTCTTACCCGGCGAAGGAAGCTCATGGTGCGGTGTTTCTCTATTTTGGTGTGACCGCTGATGAAGAGCCTGCCGAACTGATCTTTCCACAGGAACTGGCAGATGACACGAGCTATAGCCATTTCCTGTGTACTGCCAGTTGGAACTGTAATTATCAGTATGCATTGGAAAACGTTATGGACCCGATGCATGGCACTTATCTGCACTCCTCATCTCACTCAATGGCCGAAGGCGATCGCAAGGCGGATATGGCACTTGAACCCACCGACAGCGGTTTTATCTTTAAAAAGAATGGTCAGATTGGCGTGAACTTTGACTGGGTAGAGTTTGGCAGCAGCGGTACTTACTGGATGCGCCTGTCGATCCCATACAAAAAGCGCTTTGGGCCTGGGGGCCACTTCTGGATCATCGGTATGGTTGTGCCGGAGGATAAAGATCATTGCCGCGTGTTCTTCTGGCGTATCCGTAAGGTTAAGGATTGGCAGCGTGATATGTGGCGCTTTATGTATCGTAACCGTTTGGAACAGCTGCATTGGGACGTTCTGGAACAGGATCGTATCGTGCTTGAAAATATGGCACCTAACGCGCGTGGTCGCGAATACCTTTACCAGCATGACGTTGGTCTCTCCCGCCTGCGCCGTATGATGCAGAAAGAAGCGCAAAAACAGTTGGCGATGCTCAGCGAAAAGGAGGCGGCACAGTGAACGGTTTGCTGGCGGGAAAGCGCATTGTTGTCACAGGAGCGGCTCGCGGACTGGGGCGCAGTTTTGCTACAGCGGTGGCCCAGGCCGGTGCCAGTGTGGTGATGTGCGATATCTTGGCGCAAGAGTTGCAAGACAGTGCTGCCAGCTTGCGTGAGCAGGGAGCACAGGTGGAATCTCATACTATCGACCTGGCTTCACCACAATCTATCTCTGCGACATTTGCTGCAATCGCTGAAGGTGGTGCAATTGATGGGCTGGTGAATAACGCGGCGCTGGCGACCGGGGTGGGTGGAAAAACGATGATGGAGTACGACATTGACCTGTGGGACAACGTGATGCAAGTCAATGTGCGTGGAACCTGGTTGGTGAGTCAGGCGGCAGTGCCGCTACTCGCACAAGCGCCGCATGCGAAAATCGTTAATATCGCGTCAGATACCGCGCTATGGGGAGCACCGAGACTGATGGCCTACGTGGCTAGCAAAGGGGCGGTCATCTCAATGACCCGCTCTATGGCCCGAGAGTTGGGGCCACAAGGGATCTGTGTTAACGCGATTGCTCCGGGTCTGACGCGGGTGGAAGCTACTGAATACGTCCCTGTTGAACGTCATCAGCTGTATGAACAAGGCCGGGCGTTGGCTGGGGCGCAACATCCCGACGATGTGACCGGTAGCGTGCTTTACTTGCTGTCACCGCTGGCAGATTTTGTTACCGGTCAGCTAATTCCCGTCAACGGTGGTTTCGTATTTAACTGACGGGCAGGCAAACATTTCAGGAGCAGTATATGGCAGATGAACAAGCGTGTAAGTATTTGATCCCGGGTTTGGATCGTGGGTTACAGCTGCTATTGGCATTCGGTGAGCAGCATAAGGAGATGACCTTTGCTGAACTCCATCGCTTGGTCGATATGCCGAAGGCGACAGCCTACCGAGTGGTGCAGACGTTGGAGCACTTGGGTTTTCTAGAACGAAATCCGCGTACTAACACCTTTGCATTGGGGATTAAAGTTCTGCGGTTGGGCTTCGAATATATTGCCTCGCTGGATGTTGCACAGGCAGGCCAACCGGTGATCGAGCAACTGCGCGATCGTAGCCAATGTAGCAGCCATCTGGCGATCCGCGACGGGAATGACGTGATCTATATCGCCCGCGTTAGTGCTGCCGGTTCGCAGATTAATCAAGTCAGTGTAGGCACGCGTTTGCCGGTACACCGCACGTCTCTTGGGCGCATGTTGTTGACAAGTACCAGCCGTGAAGAGTTTGAACGGCTGTTCCCGCATGAGGCGTTACCCGATGTATCTTTAGGTTCACCAGCCAACCGCGAAGCGCTGTGGCAAATGGTGCAGCAGGATAAGGCGCGTGGCTATGTCATTGGTGAATCCTTTTTCCGCCTCGGTATTTCCTCAATCGTCTATCCGATCTTTAACCGTGAAAGACGGGTGGAAGCGGTGGTCAGCATTATGGTGCCGTTTGATGAGATCCCCAAAGCGGATCGTGAGCGGTTGCGTATGGAAGTTCGCGACGCGGCAGTGAAGATATCCGGTTTATTAGGCGCACCGCAACAGGCCAATGTGGGTTAACTAAAAAGGCTTTTTGATTCAGGCAGGAATAAGAACCTCTCTCATTAGCGCTATTTTACTGGCCATTTTGGCTCTGGACAGTGTTAGAAACGCTCACGTATCCCCCTGTACGTTCCGGTTTCTGTGCGCTGTTGGTGTCCAAATTGCCTACGTCAATAACGCCTATTGAGATAGTTTCTAAGACTCATGGCTATTTAATGGGTCGGGTTTCGCTTACGCCTGAAAAACGTATTCAGCGATAACGTGAGGCACAACAATGAACATCATCGGCATCGAAAAGCTGGAGTTTGGCGTTGAAGATCTGCCAAAGTGCGAAAAATTCATGCAGGACTTTGGTCTACAACCTACGTTGCAGTGTGGAGGAGAACCACGTCGTGTATTCACCACATTAAGTGGTGCCAGCGTGGAGCTATGCCCGCAGAACAGTGAAGATCTTCCCGCCGCGTTTGAAGCCGGTTCCACCCTGCGCCGGATGACATGGGGAGTTGAAAGCCCGGCTGCGCTAGCGGCATTGCAACCACGCTTGGCGCAGGTGCCAGGTTTTCGTCAGGTCGGTGAAGAGCTGGAATGCCGCGATCCCAATGGCATGACACTGCGTTTTGCCGTTACTGCCCAACAACCGGTAAAACTGCCGGTTTTACCCATCAACCAATGGGGTGATGTACGCCGTATTGACCAGCCCAGCCCGGTTTATGACAAGGCAGAACCGGTCAATATTGGTCACGTGGTGTTCTTCGTTGAAGATCTTCCCGCGACCGAACGGTTTTACCGTGAGCAGCTTGGTTTTCAGGTTTCCGATCGCTACATCGACCGTGCCGTATTCCTGCGTGCTCAGGTTCGTGGAGGGCATCACAGCCTGTTCTTGCTGAAATTGCCAAATCGCCCACGCGGCCTGAACCACGTTGCCTTCACCGTGCGTGATATCCACGAAGTGATTGGCGGAGGGATCGCCATGAACAAACAGCAGTGGAGCACCTTTATTGGCCCAGGCCGCCATCCGATCTCCTCTGCCTATTTCTGGTATGTCAACAGCCCAACCGGTGGCGCTTTCGAGTACTACACCAATGATGATTTCCTGACAGAAAACTGGCAGCCGCGTGAGCTTGAACATTCGTTGGTTTCATTTACTGAATGGGCCGTAGAAGGGGGGATCGATCATGATACCCGCCGCCAGCATAAGAAAGTGGGGGTTGCATGAATCAGCCAATCCATGCAGGGATTGTGATTATCGGAGGAGGGCAAGCGGGTGGCTGGGCAGCGAAAACGCTACGTGAACACGGCTATAGCGGCAAGCTGACGGTGGTGAGTGATGAACCCTATGATTTTTACGAACGTCCACCGCTTTCTAAAGCCGCATTGTTGGATAGTAATCCCCCATTGAGTCGCCTGTTCAGCGAAGCAGTGGTTGAAGGACTCAATATCGACTGGTACCGCCCATTGCGCGCTGAAGCCATCGATGGCACAAGGCAACTTGTCACCCTCAGCGATGGCCGGCAGTTGCAGTTTGAGCAGCTACTGCTTGCTACTGGTGGACGCCCACGTCTGCCTAATAGCTCATGGGCAGAGCATCCAAAGGTAATGACTCTACGCTCCTGGGATGATGCGACCCGACTGCGTCAAGCTTTGCAGCAGTGTAAAACGCTGGCCGTTGTTGGCGGAGGGTGGATCGGATTAGAGATTGCCGCTTCTGCACGCAAACTGGGGAGAAAAGTGACGGTATTTGAACGTCAGCCAGCACTTTGCATGCGCAGTGTCGGAGCCGATGTTTCCCAAGCACTGTTGGATCTGCATCAGCAACAGGGAGTAACGGTGCACTGCGATTGCGGTGATATCTCCCTTGAAGATCGTCAGGGAGATGCCTGGATCGGCAGCACAAACAGCCCTGCACAACCTTTCGACCTGGTGGTGGTGGGGATTGGGGTTGAACTGAATCTGGAACTGGCGCGAACGGCCGGGTTACGGGTAGAGGGTGGCATCGTTGTCGACGGGCAGGGACGCACCAGCCACCCGGCTATTTTTGCTGCTGGAGACGTTGCACTACACCCTACGCTTGGTTTGTGTTTGCAATCTTGGGCCTATGCACAGAATCAGGCCATTAGTACCGCCTGCGCGATGCTTGATGCATTTGCTGCCCCCTACGACGATCTACCCTGGCTGTGGTCGGATCAATACGACACCAATATTCAGATCCTCGGTGTGCCTGTTGGAGGCGAACTTCAGATAGTGCGCCGCACGCCGCAGTCACAACTGTTCTTTACCCTGAATGCCGATCGACAACTGGTACAGATGGTGGCGTTTAACGATGCGCGCACCATCAAACTCGGCAAACGCTGGCTAACCAGCGGTCGGGTGCTGGATCCGCAGCAACTGGCGGATGTGGAGTTTTCTCTGATGGCGCTTAAGTAACGCCCGACCTGAGGGAGCGTTTTATGACTACGCAAGATATGGACGCCCAAAGCATTCGGGCGGGGAGTGCTGTTGCTGAAAATCAGCCAACCCGCGTGCGATGGTCGGTGCCAATCGCCCTGTTTGCCTGCGTATTACTGGCATTTTTCGACAAAATCAGCATTGCAGCACTGTTTTCTGACAGTGCATTCCAGGAGGCGATGGGTATCGGTTTTGATCCCACCCGGCTCGGGCTTTTGATGAGTGCTTTTCTGTTCTCATACGGCTTCTCTTCCATGCTGTTGAGTGGCATTGGCGATCGGCTGAACCCGGTCAACGTGTTGATCGGCATGATGGTAGTGTGGGGGGGACTGATGGTACTGATGGGATTAGCTCGCTCTTATCACACCATGATGACCCTGCGCATTCTGCTAGGCGTCGCCGAAGGCCCGCTGATAGCGATAGCTTATGCGATCGTCCGCCATGCTTTCCCCCAGCGTCTACAGGCCCGTGCCACCATGATGTGGTTACTGGGAACACCGATAGGCGCGGCGCTGGGTTTTCCAGTGACACTCTTCATCCTTAGCCGTTTTGACTGGCAAACCACTTTCTTCTTTATGGCATTTCTGACGTTGCCGGTGATGCTGTTAGTGACATTCGGCTTACGCCACTTGAATGTGGCCCGTGCGGAAAAAAGCGCCGTCACGCAACCGATGGTGGCCGAACGGAGGCAATTGCGCCATGCGCTGTTCCGCACCCCCCATTTCTGGATGATTTGCCTGTTCAATGTCGCGTTTCTGACCTACCTGTGGGGGATGAATGGCTGGTTGCCCAGTTATCTGATTAAAGGCAAAGGCATTCACCTTGAACATGCGGGTTATCTCTCATCACTGCCTTTTATTGCCATGTTACTTGGGGAAGTGGTTGGTGCCTGGCTATCGGACAAGCTGGATCGCCGTGCGCTGGCCTGCTTTATCTCGCTATGTGGTGCTGGGATTGGGCTAGGGATCGTGTTGCACTTGCAAGGTACGTATAGCGTCATTGCTGCTATGTCTTTCAGCACCTTTATGTGGGGAGCCGGAGCGCCAAATATCTTTGCTCTGTTGGCCAAAGCGACCAGTCGCCGGGTGAGCGCGACTGCTGGCGGCATTTTTAACGGACTGGGCAATTTTGCCGGTGCTTTAGCACCGGTGCTGATGGGAGCGCTGATTGCTGCCACTGGCAACATGGATAACGGTTTGCTGTTTCTGGTGGTCGTGGCCTTTGTCGGTTGTGCCATTTTGCTGCCGTTACTGAAGAAGTATTGATGCAACGAAGGAGAAACAACATGTCACAGGTTGAGAATAAAGTGGGTATCAAGCCGCAGGGGCTATCGATGGAGAAGTGGGTAGAGTCACGTATCGCCCGTTTTGAAGGCCGTAAATATGACTGGAATGCGCTGAAGTTCCAGGCTGATTACGATCCGAAATACCGCCGTGCGCAGATGCGTTATATCGGCACCGGGGCGACCGGCGTGGTCAACGATACCAATACCGTACCAGCGGAACATTTTACCTTCTCTACCATGGTACTGCCGTCCAAATGTGAAGGGCCACTGCACCTGCATGACGATGTGGAAGAAGTGTTCTTCATGCTTAGAGGCAGCATCACGCTGATGATCCAGGATGGTGAAGAGTATTACGAAACTATCCTGAAAGAGCGTGATCTGATCTCTGTGCCTGCAGGGATTTATCGTGGTCTGTTTAATCATGGTGAAGAAGAGGCGCTGATGTGCGTGATGCTCGGCACCTCCAAACCAGAAACCCCGACCTACCCAGCGGATCATCCACTTTCAAAGGTGAAACGTTACTGATGAACGCCTTACCGGAACGCCAGCAGGAAGAGTGTAGTGGCTTTTGGCTTGGTTGGCGCGAAGCCGGGTACGGCCGTGCAGTGATACTGCTGCATGGCATCAGTTCCGGTTCGGCCTCTTGGGTGAAGCAGTTTAGCGATCGTGCCCTGGTAAATGGGCATCGTCTGATAGCCTGGGATGCACCCGGCTATGGCGGTAGTGCGGCGTTGCCCCTAGCTGAGTCAAAAGCCTCCGCTTATGCCAATGCGCTGGCGGCGCTGATCGCTGAACTGGAATTGGAGCAGCCGCTGATTGTTGGGCATTCGCTGGGGGCATTGATCGGCAGTGCCTATGCGGCTGCGTATCCAGCGGGATTGAGTGGGTTGGTGTTGGCTGATCCGGCACAGGGCTACGCCATGGCAACGCCAGAAAAACGCCAACAGGTCTATGACCAACGTAAACAAATGATCGAAACGCTGGGCCCGCAAGGATATGGCGAACAGCGTGCGGCGGCGTTGCTGCGCGAGGGGGCGGATCAACAGGATATAGCCTGGGTACGCAGTGGAATGCAGCAACTCAATCCGCTTGGCTTTCTCAGCGCTGCTTGGATGTTGGCCAATGATGATATTAGTCATTACCTGGCGAGTTATCGGGGGCCATTACAGGTGTGGTGTGGTAGCGATGATCGCATTACACCGCCGCAGGGGGCTGAAACACTGGCACAACAACAGGGCGCAACGATGCGTGTGATCGAGTCTGCCGGGCATGCCAGCTACCTCGATGCACCCGCCGTGTTTAACCGTTATTTGCAGGATGTTACGGGAGAAATCCAACCATGAATTTTCAGATTGAGCAGCGGGTGGCGGTGGTCACCGGGGGCTCCTCGGGGATCGGTTTTGAAACGTTGCGTCTGCTGTTGACTGAAGGGGCGAAAGTGGCTTTCTGCGGGCGCAATCAGGACAAACTTGCCAGCGCAGAAGCTAGTCTGCGTGAGGAGTTTCCGCAGGCTGAGATCCTGGCACTGCCCTGTGACGTGCTCGATGCCGAACAGGTTGCTCGGTTTGCCGAGCAGGTCAAGGGCCGTTTTGGCGCGGTAGACATGCTGATCAACAACGCTGGCCAGGGTTTTGTAGCACATTTTGAGCAAACGCCGCGTGACGCCTGGTTACATGAGGCCGAGCTCAAACTGTTTGGTGTGATCAACCCCGTCCAGGCATTTTTACCTCTGCTGGAACGTTCTGAAATTGCTTCTATCACCTGCGTAAACTCGCTACTGGCATTGCAACCAGAAGAGCACATGATCGCCACTTCCGCGGCGCGTGCCGCCTTGCTCAACATGACGCTGACGCTGTCTAACACGTTGGTTAGCAAGGGGATCCGCGTCAACTCTATTCTGCTGGGCATGGTGGAGTCGGGCCAATGGCGGCGGCGTTTTGCCGAGCGTCAGGACCAACAGCAAAGTTGGGAACAGTGGACAGCGGCTATCGCCGAACGGCGTGGCATACCGATGGGGCGCTTGGGTAAACCACAAGAACCGGCACGAGCATTGCTGTTTCTCGCCTCGCCCATGGCCTCTTTCACTACCGGGGCAGCGCTGGACGTTTCCGGTGGTTTCAACCGGCATCTCTGAAAGGATCAACAAATGAAGAAGATCATGATGATGGGTTACGGCGCGATGGCGAAAGAGGTGCTGGCGCGACTGCCCGAAGGTGTAGAGGCCGGCTGGATCTTGGCACGTGAAAAGTATCATGCCGAGATCAACCAAACCTTTGCCGGTCGGATACAGACATTGACCCATCCAGACCAATGTAGCGGGGAACCAGACCTGGTATTGGAATGTGCCAGCCAACAGGCTATTGCGGAGTTTGGTGAGGCGGTTCTCAAACGCGGTTGGCGATTAGCGGTGATTTCTACTGGTGCACTGGCGGATGCCGAGTTGCAACTGCGGCTACAGCAGGCCTGTACAGGTTACCACGGTGAGTTGATTGTGTTGTCTGGTGCAGTTGCAGGCATGGATGGCTTGGCGTCGGCACGAGAAGGCGGATTGGAAAGTGTGACCTACCAATCCAGCAAAAGCCCTGCCAGTTGGCGCGGTAGTCTAGCGGAAAAGCTGATCGATCTGGATACCGTCAGTGAAGCGAAAGTGTTCTTTGAAGGTTCAGCGCGGGAGGCAGCGCGTATGTTCCCAGCGAATGCCAATGTAGCTGCAACTATTGCGCTCTACGGCTTGGGAATGGATGCCACGCGGGTTCGCTTACAGGTCGATCCTCATACCCAACGTAATACCCATCGTTTGCAGGTGTACGGTCAGTTTGGTGAATTCCAGTTTGAACTCTGTGGTAATCCACTGGCGAGTAACCCGAAAACGTCAACGCTGGCTGCGCTGAGTGCGGTACAAGTTTGCCGCAGTTTGGTTAACGGTGGTTTTATTGCCTGAAGGGCAGGAGCAAAGCATGGAAAAGTTAAAGATTTTTCTTGCCGGCCGCTGGTGTGAAGGGCGTGGGGAAGAGATGCGTTCTGTTTTCCCCGCTGATGGCAGCGTGAATGCGTGCTTGCGGGCAGCCAGCGTTCAGGACGTGGATGACGCCGTTGCGGCGGCAGAGAAAGCCTGGCGGTCCCAGGCATGGCGCGGGTTGGTTCCGCACCAACGTGCGGCGATCCTGCATCGCGTCAGTGATTTGATTACTGAACAGGTTGAGTCACTAGCACAATTGCAAACGCGTGACAACGGCAAACCGCTGGCGGAAACCCGCGGATTGGTGATGAGCGCCGCGGCTACCGCGCGCTATTTTGCCGCAGCCTGCGAAGTACTGGAAGGTGAGCTGCCTACTCAGCGCAGTCGCGAAGTGATGACGTTGAGTCAGTATCAACCGTTGGGCGTTATTGCGGCTATTACGCCGTGGAACTCACCGATTGCCAGTGAAATGCAAAAAGTGGCCCCGGCGCTGGCGGCAGGCAATGCCGTAGTGCTTAAACCGGCGGAGGCCACACCGCTGATGGCGCTTAAACTGGCTGAGCTGTTTGAGCAGGCGGGATTGCCCGCTGGTTTACTCAGTGTATTACCGGGCAAGGGGTCGGTGATCGGTGAAGCGCTGGTGCGTCATCCGTTAGTGAAAAAGATTTCCTTTACCGGGGGCACTTCTACCGGGCGTCATTTGGCACATATCGCCGCGGAAAAGCTGATCCCTACCTCGCTGGAGTTGGGAGGGAAATCGCCCACCATTGTGTTAGAGGATGCCGATCTGGAGCAGGCTGCGCGGGGTATCTGCTATGGCATCTTCAGCTCGGCCGGACAGGCCTGTATTGCGGGTTCACGGCTGTTTGTTCACCGTTCACTGTATCAATCGTTGTTGGCCAGACTGTGTGAACTGACCGCGGGATTACGCATTGGCAATCCGTTGGAACCCGGCGTCCACCTTGGCCCTCTGATTAGCCACAAACATCGTCAGAGCGTGGCAGATTATGTGGCGCTGGCGCAGCAGGAAGGTGGACGAGTGCTGATAGGGGGAGAACCCCCCGCTGAACCACAACTGGCGCAGGGCAGCTACTACCTGCCAACCATTATTGAAGGGTTGAATAACCGAGCCCGTACCTGCCAGGAGGAGATCTTTGGCCCGGTGCTGGTGGTTCTGCCGTTTGATGATGAACAACAGTTGGTCGAACAGGCCAACGATTCGGTTTATGGCTTGGCCGCTGGTATCTGGACTCGCGATTTTACCCGAGCGATGGCGCTGGCAGAGCGGCTGGAAACCGGCACCGTGTGGATCAATACCTATAAGACTTTCTCTATTTCTACGCCGTTTGGCGGATTTAAACAAAGTGGATTAGGTCGCGAAAAGGGCTTGCATGGTATTCAGGCCTATATGCAGCAAAAGAGTTTGTACCTGTCACTCACTAATCAGCCCAACTGCTGGAGTGACTAGGTTATGTTGCTTAACTGCACGCAAATGGTTCCGGCCCTGTGACAATACCATGTGCCGTTAAAGGATACAGCCTAATGCTTCCCACAAAATAAGACACTTTAAGAAGGCAGACGATGAGCGAAAAAATAACGGTTGGCGAGGCGATAGCCCGAACTCTGGAACAGTATGATGTGTCGGCGATGTACGGCATTATCTCGATCCATAATCTGCCGATTGCTGATGCGGTTGGGCAACGAGGGGCAATCCGTTTTGTACCGGCGCGTGGTGAGGCGGGTGCCGTTACCATGGCCGACGCACACGGACGTTTTTCTGGCTTGGGCGTTGCGCTGACCAGTACCGGTGCCGGAGCGGGAAATGCGGTAGGGGCGATGATTGAAGCACTGAATGCCAATACGCCGCTGCTGCATATTACCGGACAGGTCGAGAAAGCCTATCTGGATGCTGATGCCGGATTTATTCATGAAACCAAAGATCAGTTGGGCTTCCTGCGGGCCTGCTCTAAACGGGCTTATCGGGTGAACTCACCAGAGCAGGCGGTAGCGGTGATCCAGCGTGCTATTCAGGACGCACAGACGGTGCCCTGTGGGCCTGTCGCGGTGGAGATCCCGATTGATATTCAGGGTAGTTTGGTGGCAGCCAGCGTTGTCGGGCAAGCAATACCTCCCCCCACGCTGCCTGCAGTGGACGTAGAGACGGTTGAACGCCTGTATCAACATTTGAAACGTGCCAAGCGGCCATTACTATGGGTAGGGGGGGGGGCGCTGGCCTGCGGTGAGGCGGTAAGGCAGTTGGCTGATGCAGGCGTCGTGGTTATCTCGAGTACCCATGGGCGCGGGATCTTGCCAGACAGTCATCCACGCAGCCTACGTGCTTTTCACAATTCACCCAGCGTTGAGACGATCCTCACGCGATGCGATCTGACGTTGGTGGCCGGCTCTCGCTTGCGCAGCAACGAGACACGTACCTGGACACTGCCACTGCCGCGTCCTTTGGTACAGATTGATATCGATCTCGCTGCCGCCAACCGTAACTATTTGGCGGATGAACAGGTTAACGGTGACTGCGCGGCATTGCTCAAGGCGTTGGCAGCACGTTTGACACCGGGCGAGAAAGTGAATGCTGAATGGGATGCTGAGATTGCTCGCGCGGTACAGCAGGCCGAAACTGCCTTGCGCCAACAGTCTGGTGAGTATGCCAAACTCAACGATGCCATCGCCGCTGTGTTACCGCATGATGGTTTGTTGGTGCGGGATATTACGGTTTCTGGCAGCGTCTGGGGTAGCCGTCTATTCCGCGCAACATCGCCTTTGTGCAATATTCACTCTCTGGCTGGGGCGATCGGCATGGGGCTGCCAATGGCGATCGGGACTGCGATTGCCAATCCACAGCGTAAAGTTGTTGGTTTGGTTGGCGATGGTGGTCTGGCGTTGGGGTTGGGGGAACTGGCTACCATGGCACAAGAACAGGCCAATATCACGTTGCTGATCATGAATGACGGTGGTTATGGGGTGATGCGTGGTATTCAGGACAAGTATTTCGGTGGGCGTCAATACTATAACGAATTACATGCACCAGCATTCTGTCTGGTCGCAGAGGCTATGGGGATGAAAGCCTGGAAAGTCAGTGATGCGGCGCAGTTTAACGGGGTATTGGCAGAGGCGATCAACTATCCGGGGCCTTCGGTAGTGGAAGTGGATATGAAGAGTGTCGGGCCGTTGACCTTTGCCGGGCCACCACAGAAGTTGTATTGAGTGTCGTTGCAGTGAACAAGGGGGCGCAGTATGTTGCGCCCCTTCGATCTTTTATTTGCCTGCCGCGATACGTTCACGGATATGTTGTGCACGTTCCTCGGAAGCCGGGTGGTTGTCAAACATGCTGCTTTTGCGACCGGCTTCCAATTTGCTCAATTTTTCGAAGCTGGTTATTAGACCGTTAGGGTCCAGGCCGCGTTTTCTCAGCAGGTCGAACGAAAAATCGTCTGCTTCACGTTCTTGCTTCTGCGAGAACTGAGCATTGACCAGTTTTTCTCCCATATCAGCCAATTGTGACTGAGAGAGTGAACCCACGATCCCTCCGGCTGAAGAGACCGCAGTTCTCAATGCAACGGTGCCATAAGCCACCTGCATTGCTTTACGGGTGTGGCCCAATGCGACGTGACCCATTTCATGCCCCAGTACGCCTTCCACCTCGTTGTCGTTCATTATGTCCATCAGGCCGCTGTAAACGCGAATACAGCCGTTGGCCATCGCCCATGCATTGACGTCGTTTGTCAGGTAAACCTTGTAGTTTGCCGGGGTACCATCGATATTGTCGCCCAATGCTGCGGCGATCTTGTTCAGCCGCTGCACATAGATGCTGTTTGCCGGTGCGATTTGTGAATTACTGTCCATCTCTACGCAGGATTTATCACTCAGTGCTTTGACGTCGTCGTTGCTCAGTGTTGCCGCCTGGAATGCCTGTGCCCCTGACTGCATTAGTGCATCGGTGTTAAGGGTTTGGCAACCACTCAATAGAGCAGAAATACCTAATGCCATTAAAGAGGTACGTAACTTCATAAAGCTATCATCCTGTGATATTCAAAATTCTTTTATGATATGGAATGTCGACGTTAACGTCGGTTTGCATGATAGTGTAAGCCACGTCTTGGCGAAATCGAAGTTATTCTGAAAAGTGACCGAACGTGCTAACAAGTTGTGAACTTGCTCGCATTTGGCATTAGGGATTGCCGTTTTAATGCTGAGTCTGAGAAAATAGAAAACTTGACTGCTTTATTAATCCGACCTGGAGTAAAACATGTCCTCTCGTAAAGAGCTTGCCAACGCTATTCGTGCACTTAGCATGGATGCCGTACAAAAAGCCAATTCTGGCCATCCGGGTGCCCCTATGGGCATGGCCGATATCGCCGAAGTCCTGTGGCGTGATTACCTCAACCACAACCCTACCAACCCACACTGGGCTGACCGCGACCGCTTCGTCTTGTCTAACGGTCATGGCTCTATGTTGATCTACAGCCTGTTGCACCTTACTGGCTACGACCTGCCGATGAGTGAGCTGGAGAACTTCCGCCAGCTGCACTCTAAAACCCCGGGGCATCCGGAATATGGTTATACCCCCGGTGTAGAAACCACCACAGGCCCACTGGGTCAGGGGATCGCCAACGCTATCGGCTTTGCCATTGCCGAACGTACTCTGGCGGCACAGTTCAACCGCCCAGGGCACGAAATTGTCGACCATCACACCTATGCCTTTATGGGGGATGGTTGCATGATGGAAGGTATTTCCCACGAAGCCTGTTCGCTGGCGGGTACCATGAAGTTGGGCAAACTGACGGCATTCTACGATGACAACGGCATCTCTATCGATGGTCACGTTGAAGGCTGGTTTACCGATGATACCGCCAAACGTTTCGAAGCTTATGGCTGGCACGTGGTACGTGGCGTTGATGGGCACAACAGCGAGTCCATCAAGGCTGCGATCGAAGAAGCGCACAAAGTGACTGACAAGCCTTCTCTGTTGATGTGCAAGACCGTGATTGGTTTTGGCTCACCGCACAAGGCCGGTACCCATGACTCGCATGGTGCACCATTGGGGGTAGCGGAAGTGGCTGCCACCCGTGAAGCTTTGGGCTGGAAATACGCCGCGTTTGAAATCCCACAAGACATTTACGCGCAGTGGGATGCTAAAGAGGCGGGTAAAGCCAAAGAAGCCGCCTGGAACGAAAAACTGGCCGCCTACACCAAAGCTTTCCCAGAATTGGCTGCCGAGTTCAAACGCCGTATTAACGGTGAATTGCCTGCTAACTGGCAAGCTGAAGCCAAGAAATTCGTTGAGCAATTACAGGCTAACCCGGCCAATATCGCCAGCCGTAAAGCGTCTCAAAACACGTTGGAAGCCTTCGGAAAAATCCTGCCGGAATTCCTCGGTGGCTCTGCCGACCTGGCACCGAGCAACCTGACGATGTGGTCTGGTTCCAAATCTCTAGGCGATGACCAGGCAGGCAACTATATTCACTACGGTGTGCGTGAGTTCGGCATGACCGCTATCACCAATGGTATCGCGTTGCACGGTGGTTTCCTGCCTTACTCCGCCACCTTCCTGATGTTTGTGGAATATGCCCGTAATGCGGTGCGTATGGCTGCGCTGATGAAAATCCGCAACCTGTTTGTTTACACCCACGATTCTATCGGTTTGGGTGAAGATGGCCCGACGCACCAACCGGTAGAGCAGTTGGCAAGCCTACGTGTGACGCCGAACATGAGTACCTGGCGCCCTTGTGACCAGGTGGAGTCTGCTATCGCCTGGCAATATGGCATTGAGCGCAACGATGGCCCGACTACGTTGGTGTTCTCCCGTCAGAACCTGACTCAGCAACCGCGTACCGCTGAACAGTTGGCAAACGCTTATCGCGGTGGTTATGTGCTGAAAGATTGCGTGGGTATGCCTGAAGTTATCCTGATTGCTACCGGATCAGAAGTGGGGATTACCGTGGAAGCGGCCGACAAACTGAGCGCTGAAGGGCGTAAAGTTCGTGTAGTTTCTATGCCGTCTACTGATGCGTTCGACAAGCAGGACGCTGCCTACCGTGAGTCTGTATTGCCTGCTGCCGTGACGGCTCGTGTGGCAGTAGAAGCCGGTATTGCAGATTACTGGTACAAGTATGTCGGCTTGAACGGTGCCATTGTGGGTATGACGACTTTCGGTGAGTCTGCACCTGCAGAACAGCTGTTCAAAGAGTTTGGTTTTACTGCTGATAACGTGGTGGCCAAGGCCAAAGCGTTGCTGAAATAACCATCAACGGTTATTGGGCGGTACCTCTTAATTGACAGCTGTGTTCGCGGACGATTAAGGGACCTAAGGGGCGAATATTTTCGCCCCTTATCCTATCTGGTTACAACTGAATCAGTTTTTTCACCTCCAGACTGACCAGCTTTCCTTCCAGTTCGGCCAAGAGTGCATCGTGGTAAGGCATTGCCATATGCTCTTTCAGCGCTTGTTCAGAAGCCCAGCGTTCGATAAACACAAAGCTACCCGGGTGCCCCTGCTCTTCGTGTAGGTCGTATTGTATGCAGCCTGGTTCAGAACGGCTTGGTGCAACCATTGCGCGCACGGCTTTATCTACCGCGGCATGGTGTGCTGGGATGGCTTTGATCAGGGCAACTACTTTGACTTCACTCATTTTAGCTCCTTGTTATGTATCCTGGTTATCTTTCAAATCGCAGTGTGGTTCCCCATTCCTTCAGCCTGGTCACTGGGTTTTGGTAAGCGATTTATCCTGAGAATGCTGATTCCATTATGGGGAGCTTATTGTTGGCAGCAAGCACTTTGAGTGCCTTCTGCTATTGGAAAAGGGAATCAAAACGTGCGCTAGATCATTTTATTTTTGCAAAATAACGCTGACTTGACAGGCTCTTTGTCGCATCTGTTCCTTTTGGCAATACTTTGGTTTATGCTCGGCTGAAGCGTTTCAGTTTGCGTTGCACACAACTGAACGCCTTGAGCGAGTGGTCTCGATGAGCCACAGGGTTTGAGCAATAATACAAAACGACGATTCACAGCAGGCGGTTGGCTAAAGTACTCTGTGTGGGTAATGATAACCACTCCGTGTCTCCTTGAGGTGGAACATCACCGGTAGGGAAGGCCCACTGTCAGGGAAGTAACATGGTAATCCGCATAGCGATAAACGGTTTTGGCCGCATCGGCCGTAGCGTTTTACGCGCATTGTATGAATCGGGACGACACACCGAAATTTCCGTTGTCGCCATCAACGAACTGGCAAATGCTAATGGGATGGCACACCTGCTTAAGTACGACTCAAGTCATGGCCGTTTTGCATGGAATGTTCATCAGGAAGGGGATGTTCTCTCCGTGGGTGATGACAACATACGGCTACTGCACCAGCCCGCATTAGAACACTTACCGTGGGATGAGCTGGGGGTGGACGTGGTGTTGGACTGCAGCGGTGTTTATGGAAGCAGAGCTGATGGTGAAGCCCATCTGGCTGCGGGTGCCAAAAAGGTGCTATTTGCTCACCCGGGTGGCAACGATTTGGATGCTACCATCGTGTTTGGTGTCAATCACCAGACACTGAGGGGGGAACACCGAATTGTGTCGAATGCGTCCTGTACCACCAACTGTATTATTCCGATTATCAAGCTGCTTGATGATGCTTTCGGTATTGAATTTGGCACGGTGACGACCATCCACTCCTCAATGAACGATCAACCAGTGATTGATGCTTATCACCAGGATTTACGGCGTACTCGTGCGGCGAGCCAGTCGATTATTCCTGTTGATACCAAACTGGCGGCCGGTATTACACGTATCTTTCCACAGTTCTGCGATCGTTTTGAAGCAATTTCTGTGCGTGTACCGACCATCAATGTGACTGCTATCGATCTCAGCGTCAGCGTGAGCGCCAACGTGTTGGTGTCACAGGTTAACCAGCTATTGCAAAAGGCCGCACTGGGATCATTTCATGGTATAGTTGACTACACGGAACTACCATTAGTCTCGATAGATTTTAACCATGACCCGCATAGCGCCATCGTCGATGGAACGCAAACCCGGGTTAGTGGACAGCACCTGATAAAGACCCTGGTCTGGTGCGATAACGAATGGGGCTTTGCCAACAGGATGTTGGATACAACAAAGGCAATGGCCGCAAGCGGTTTTTAGGCGGCATCGGTCTTGTATTGATGCGCCTTCCAGGCAACTTTATAGAGAATCAACAAAGAGGGTTCACCATGTCTGTAATTAAGATGACCGATCTGGATCTGGCAGGTAAACGTGTTCTGATCCGTTCCGATCTGAACGTTCCAGTAAAAGACGGTAAAGTGACTTCCGATGCACGTATCCGTGCTTCCCTGCCGACTATCGAAGCCGCGTTAAAGCAAGGTGCCCGCGTTATGGTAACGTCCCATCTGGGCCGCCCTACCGAAGGCGAGTACAATGAAGAATATTCTCTGTTGCCAGTGGTTAACTACCTGAAAGAGCATATGAAGTCCCCGGTACGTCTGGCGAAGGACTATCTGGATGGTGTTGAGGTCGCAGAAGGTGAACTGGTTGTTTTGGAAAACGTCCGCTTCAACAAAGGCGAGAAAAAAGATGACGAAACGCTGTCTAAGAAATATGCGGCGTTGTGTGACGTGTATGTGATGGACGCTTTTGGTACTGCACACCGTGCGCAGGCTTCTACCCACGGTGTGGGTAAGTTTGCACCCGTTGCCTGTGCGGGTCCGCTGTTGTCTGCCGAACTGGAAGCATTGGGTAAAGCACTGGGTAAACCTGCTCGTCCGATGGTGGCGATCGTGGGCGGCTCTAAAGTTTCTACCAAACTGACCGTTCTGGATTCTCTCTCCAAGATTGCTGACCAGTTGATTGTGGGGGGGGGGATTGCCAACACCTTCGTGGCGGCTCAAGGCAATAACGTAGGTAAATCCCTGTACGAAGCCGATCTGATCCCTGAAGCGAAAAAGTTGCTCGAAACCTGTGATATTCCGGTTCCAACCGATGTTCGTGTCGCTACCGAGTTCTCTGAAACCGCTACCGCAACGCTGAAACCAGCCAATGAAATCAAAGACAACGAACAAATTTTGGATCTGGGTGATGCTTCTGCCGAGCGTTTGGCCAAGATCCTGAAAGACGCCAAAACCATCCTATGGAATGGCCCGGTTGGCGTATTCGAGTTCCCTAATTTCCGTAAGGGGACTGAAATTGTTGCCCGTGCTATCGCTGATAGTGACGCCTTCTCTATTGCAGGCGGTGGCGACACGCTGGCAGCCATCGATCTGTTCGGTATTGCTGACAAGATCTCCTATATCTCAACCGGTGGTGGTGCGTTCCTGGAGTTTGTCGAAGGGAAGCAACTGCCAGCAGTCGTGATGCTGGAAGAGCGTGCCAAGAAGTAATTCAGACAACGGGCGGGGGGCGAAAGCCGCCCGTTTGTTTATCCCTTGTTGCCTAATGCTGCATGGGGAAAACCAATATTCATCCATCGTTACCCGCCAGTTTTCACGCGGCATTCTGGAAGGCGATGGGTATATTCGGCCAACGAAACAGGATAAATCTACATGTCTAAAATTTTCGATTTCGTAAAACCGGGGGTCATCACTGGTGATGACGTTCAGAAAGTATTCGCAATCGCTAAAGAGAACAACTTTGCTCTGCCAGCAGTAAACTGCGTGGGTACAGATTCCATCAACGCTGTGCTGGAAACGGCTGCCAAGGTGCGTGCTCCGGTTATCGTTCAGTTCTCTAACGGTGGTGCTGCGTTTATTGCAGGTAAAGGTATCAAAACTGACCTTCCGCAAGGTGCTGCTATCTTGGGTGCAATCTCTGGTGCACACCACGTTCATCAGATGGCTGAACATTATGGTGTGCCTGTGATCCTGCACACTGACCACTGTGCGAAGAAATTGCTGCCATGGCTGGATGGTTTGCTGGATGCAGGAGAGAAACATTTTGCAGCAACCGGTAAGCCACTGTTCTCTTCACACATGATTGATTTGTCTGAGGAGTCACTGGAAGAAAATATCGAGATTTGTAGCAAATATCTGACTCGCATGGCGAAAATCGGTATGACACTGGAAATCGAGCTGGGCTGTACTGGTGGTGAAGAAGATGGTGTGGACAACAGCCACATGGACGCTTCTGCGCTGTATACTCAGCCGCAGGATGTTGATTACGCTTACGAAAAACTGAACGCTATCAGCCCGCGTTTCACTATAGCCGCTTCTTTCGGAAACGTGCATGGTGTGTACAAGCCTGGTAACGTTAAACTGACCCCAACTATTCTGCGTGATTCTCAGGACTATGTTTCCAAGAAACATAACCTGCCGCACAATGCGCTGAACTTTGTGTTCCACGGTGGTTCAGGTTCCAGTGCTGCTGAAATCAAAGAAGCGGTTAGTTACGGTGTAGTCAAAATGAACATCGATACCGACACCCAATGGGCAACTTGGGATGGGATTCTGAATTACTACAAAAAGAACGAAGGCTACCTGCAGGGCCAACTGGGCAACCCGGAAGGCACTGATAAGCCAAACAAGAAATACTACGATCCACGAGTATGGCTGCGTGCTGCCCAGACTTCTATGATTACCCGTCTGGAATTGGCCTTTAAAGAACTGAACGCCATAGACGTTCTGTAATCTTTCTTTCTCCTGTATTTCTGTTTTCAGGCCCCTTTTGGGGCCTTTTTATTTCTCTGAGTAACAGCATCGGTAGATGTTGATACCTACGAATTGGCAGTAACGACAATTGAACGAAAGATAAATACCAACAATCTGATTTTAAATAATTTTAATCACCTATAACGTTTTACTAGGAACCAACGCAGTGCAGGAACATGGTGCTTGATTCATCGCTCTGTGACGTCAAGGGCTGTAGAAATAACTCGATTTTACCGCTATGGGACCGTATTTCTGCTCTGTTGTCTGAATTATTGTTTTTTTAGCTTTTAGCAGTTGGCGGCCTTACCAAATGTTGGTTACCCTTAAACAGCGGTTTGCATACTGCCGCTGTTTCATCAGCATATTTTGCCCATTTTCCCTTTAGAGGGATTTAAAGTAGGAAGTCAGAATGAAAGATCTCAACGTAGTAGAAAGTATTAATGAAGCCAGTAACTGGGTGATAAACCATCAGGATATGTTGATCCAATATGCGGTAAATGTTGTTGCCGCGATCGTTATTTTAATTATCGGTTCGGTCATTGCTCGTTTTGTCGGTAATGCGCTTAATCGCGTAATGAAACTGCGTGATATTGATGCGACCGTTGCTGATTTTCTGGCGGCGATGGCACGTTATAGCATTCTGGCATTTACCTTTATCGCGGTGCTTGGGCGTCTTGGAGTACAGACAACCTCGGTAATTGCCGTACTGGGTGCTGCAGGTTTGGCTGTGGGCTTGGCGTTACAAGGTTCGTTGTCCAACTTTGCTGCTGGCGTGTTGCTGGTCGCTTTCCGGCCACTACGTGCAGGTGAGTATGTCGATTTGGGGGGCGTTGCCGGAACGGTCGATCAGGTACAAATTTTTTCCACCACGTTGCGTACCGCAGATAACAAAACCATTGTAGTACCCAATGGTAAAATTATTTCGGGCAACATTATCAACTATTCTCGTGAACCTAACCGTCGCGTGGATATTCAGGTTGGTGTTGCTTATGATGCCGATATTGATCTGGTCAAGAAAGTGCTGGGCGATGTGATCGCAGCAGATCAACGGATCATGCACGACAAGGGAGTAACCGTACGCCTGAATGAAATGGCACCTTCCTCACTGAATTTTGTAACCCGTTCTTGGACTACTAATGCTGAATACTGGAACGTCTATTTTGACCTGATGGAAAACTTTAAACGCCAGCTAGATGTTCATAATATCGGTATCCCTTACCCGCAGATGGATGTTCATGTTCGTCATGTGGCGAAATCGGCTGAGCAGGCTGAATAATTGAGCCTTGCAATCAGATGTTCTTCTAAGAAAGCTGTTTTTTGTTCAGATGCTAAGGCAGGGAACCTGGTGTTTATTTCAGTAGCTCAACATCTTGCATTTTTCAGTGACAGGTTGAACTTCTCCGTGCAGGGAGCTAAGAGCTAGCCTTTTGCACAGCGGCCTCTGGCATATCAGACGGCCGCTGACTCTTTTTACTGCGCTATGGCGTATCATAATCTATACGGCGTTTCTCTACCCGGTGTCCTATGATTTTTGCTCACCGTTGTTTCATTAAGCTGCACTTCGTTGATAGGTTTACAGCAATTACCCTAACCCTGGTTTTACATAGCCGAAGGCATTGTGTATTAAACTCGGTCTAAAAAAGAGGGCCTTGCTTGACTATCAGCGACAAGGGACTTAAACAAGAGGAGTTAACGGCTCGGCAGCAGCAAAGGCAGCTTCTCGCTCCGCTTTTGGAGGATAGATTAACGTGCTGTTGATGGTGACTTTGATTTTCTCTGCTTCTTCTTGGGTGCATTTAACCACTTGATCCCAACCTCATGAGCTGTGACTTGTCGTTATGATTAATCATCAATATTTTTAATGCTCTATTAGAAATATCAATTTCAACTAATAATGTTATCTTCGTATGATGCGCGAGTTGAACCATACTTGCTGCTGTTTCAGCACTTTCACACAAAGAGAACACCATGTTATCCGTTTATTTACAAGGCTTTGCCTTGAGTGCCGCAATGATCTTACCCCTTGGCCCACAAAACGTATTTGTGATGAATCAGGGGGTCCACCGTCAATACCATTTGATGACCGCATCGTTGTGTGCGCTGAGTGACATTTTATTAATTTGTATCGGTATTTTTGGTGGCAGTGCTTTACTAGGCCGTTCTGCGTTGCTGTTAACGCTGGTGACATGGGGGGGAGTGGTTTTCTTGCTGTGGTATGGGTGGGGGGCTTTTCGTAGCGCTTATAATAAACATCGGACAATGGCAGCGGCGCTAGTGATGAGGCAAAGCCGTTGGCGGATTATTGTCACCATGCTTGCAGTAACTTGGCTGAATCCACATGTCTATCTTGATACCGTCGTGATACTCGGTAGTTTGGGGGGACAGTTGGCACCAGAAATCCGTTCGTGGTTTGCCCTTGGGGCGTTCAGTGCTTCAATTATCTGGTTTTTTGCTTTGGCGCTATTAGCTTCCTGGCTGGCCCCATGGCTGAAAACTCCGACGGCACAACGTATTATTAACGTACTGGTTGGTGTGGTGATGTGGACAATTGCGCTGCAATTAGCCTGGCATGGTGTCAATCTATAAAGATTTTTCACGAATCCGAATTTAAAGCGTTTCCTTATGTGTTAGCTTCATAGGCTATATAACCAGTCACTCAAGGAGATACCGTGAAACTAAACACATTGGCTCTTGTCACTATGATTGGGTTAGGGTCGTTACCCTTGACGCTGCAGGCGGCAGAATTACCGGAAGGACCACACGTGGTGACCTCCGGCACGGCTAGCGTGGATGCCATACCAGATATGGCCCAGTTAGCGATTGAAGTCAGCGTTTCATCGAAAGATGCAGCGCAGGCAAAAAAACAGGTTGATGAGCGCATAGCGCAATATGCCAATTTCTTGCAAAAAAACGGCATTGAGAAGAAAGATATCAATGCGGCAAATCTGCGCACCCAAACAGAATATGACTACCTGAAAACCGGTGAGTCTGTGCTGAAGGGCTATCGTGCAGTCCGCCAGGTTGAGGTAACAGTGCGTCAGTTGGATAAGCTGAATGCACTGTTGGACGAGGCCTTAAAATCTGGCCTTAATGAGATCCGCGCAGTCGAACTCGGCGTGGCAAATCCAGACGTTTATCGTGCGCAAGCGCGCCAGAAAGCGATTGAAAACGCCACCCAGCAAGCCGCCTCGCTAGCAAAAGGTTTCAACGCTAAACTTGGTTCGGTCTACAGCGTCCGTTATCAGGTTTCCAACCCTCAGCCAATGCCGGTCGCACGTATGTTTAAAGTGGCCTCTGCTGCGCCGGAAGCCGACGCTGCTCAAACTTACGAGCAACAAAGCATCCACTTCGATGATCAGGTCGATGTAGTGTTTGAGTTACGGCCTAACGCCGCGCCTTAATAGTCTCATATCAGGGCGCCCTAGTGCGCCCAAATTTGGAGATTAGTCTTGTCTTAACACTTGGTGCCCATGCGACAACAGCGCATCAGTGACTTTTCGCATCATGCGGCTCTCGGGCGCAAAACGGTGCCAGTACAGCATGCGCCGCTGGAACAGACCGGGGGTCAGATCGATCAGGTCACCGGATGCCAGCTCCTTCTCTATTTGCAGATGTGGGATCATACAGCAGGTTGTACCTTGTCGTGCTAGCTGAACAAACGCCTCTGATGAGTTGACGATGTGGCATGGAACACTGCCGGGTGAAAGATCGAAGTTTTGTTGTAGAAACGCCTGATGCATATCGTCGAGGTGATCGAAGGCTACCGCTGGTGCCTTCAACAAGGCTGAGCGTGTAACGCCCTGATGAAAATAGCGTTCGGCAAAAGGTTTTGAAGCAACGAATAAATAGTCCAATGCGCCCAGTTTATCGACTAGACAACTCGGCAGTGGCTGAGGTTGGATACTGACTGCTCCAACAACTTCACCCCGGCGCAGACGTTCCTGAGTTCGGGTTTCATCTTCCACCTGTAAGTTCAGACGGATGGGAGAGTCTGCCAGAACAGGTTTCAGCGCCGGTAGCAGCCAGGTTGCCAGACTGTCAGCATTGACTGCCAGCGAAAGCAATAGTGGCGTATCAATACCATTGTCGTTGCCTAACCACTCTTCTTCAAGTAGTTCTACCTGGTGCAGTAATGCCAACAGTTTCTGGCCTTGTTCGGTCGGACGCGGCGGCACAGTGCGTACCAGCAAAGGTTGACCGAACAGGTTTTCCAACTGTTTGATGCGCTGGGATACTGCTGATTGGGTGATACAAAGTTTTTGTGCCGCGCGTTCAAAGCCTCGCTCACGGATCACCGCGTCCAGCGCTTGCAGCGTTCTATAGTCTGGGCGTTTCATCGCAGAGATATCCCTAATGAATAAAATGATTTAGGCAATATGCCACATTATTGCCGTTTCCCGGTTGAAAAATATTGCCATCTTTTGTTTTATCTTTCACGGCATGTTGATAATGATTGTTTTATCGCTATTCACATTAATCATATGAATAAAAAGGTAATTATCCTCTGTTCACGACTCGAAATCTCAATAGGAAGGTGAGAAACGTGCTTAAGCTTGAACAAGCGTGTTTTAGTCTAAGGTTCAAACGATAATTTGCCCTATAATACGGGCACGTTTTTGTATATGTATAAAGGCAGTGAACATATCATGACTCAGGATGAACTGAAAAAAGCCGTAGGTTGGGCAGCATTGGAATACGTGAAACCCGGCACTATCGTAGGGGTAGGTACAGGTTCCACAGCTGCACATTTTATTGACGCGCTGGGCTCTATCAAGCACCAAATCGAAGGAGCGGTATCAAGCTCAGACGCATCAACAGCCAAACTTAAAAGCTTGGGTATCCATGTTTTTGATAGCAATGAAGTCGATTCTTTGGATATCTATGTCGATGGTGCTGACGAGATCAATGGCCATATGCAAATGATCAAAGGCGGTGGCGCAGCTCTGACACGCGAAAAAATCATTGCAGCGATTGCTCGCCAGTTTATCTGCATCGTTGATTCCAGTAAGCAGGTTGAGGTTCTGGGTAAATTCCCACTGCCGGTGGAAGTGATCCCAATGGCTCGTTCCTACGTAGCGCGTGAATTGGTCAAACTGGGCGGTTTGCCAGAATATCGCCAGAACGTGCTGACCGATAATGGCAATGTGATCCTTGATGTTCACAATCTGAACATTCTTGATGCAGTGGCACTGGAAGACAAGATCAACGGGATTGCCGGTGTGGTCACCGTTGGGCTGTTTGCCAACCGTGGCGCTGACGTTGCGTTGGTAGGGACACCAGACGGTGTTAAAAAAGTGGTTAAATAAGACCTGCATCCAAGTTCGCTCAGGCTACAGGTAGGCGGCAACCCTGTTGGCAGGGACGAGGCTCACGGATGGGAGGAGCAACACAGCCAATATTCTTGTTGGTGACGGGTATAAAACGTTACAGACAATGTTTATGCCCTTTCCGACAGCCAGGATAATATTGCTTTCCTTAGCATTGACAAAACGTTATCCCCATAAGGGAACGTAGTGTTAAGTGGCTGAAGCCTATGGCTTTTGGGCCTAAAGCACTTTTTCTTAAACGCCTCGATTTTGGTGATATATATCACATGCTGGTAATTTTATTGATTAAGCTTCTACTGAACTTTATCCCAATGGAATTTTCCTCTAAAAATGACGGGTAACGCTGGGTCTTGTGCTTAAGGAGAAGCAATCGTTTGTATTGCCGGGGGCGTTATTTTTGTTATGTTGGACAACGTGCTGTTGAATTCACATTGCGGATAAACACGTCGTAACGTGAAAGGTGATGGGGAAAACAGCCACTTCTGAAGTCTGAATATAGGGTCGGGTAAATGGCAAAAGTATCATTGGATAAAGACAGGATTAAGTTTCTATTGGTTGAAGGGGTTCATCAGAGTACGGTAGATAACCTGCGTGCCGCCGGGTATACCAATATTGAATATCACAAAGGTGCGTTAGACACCGAATCGCTTAAGGCATCGATCCGCGATGCGCATTTCGTTGGTATCCGATCACGCACGCATTTGTCAGAAGAGGTTTTCGCTGCTGCTGAGAAACTGGTGGCAGTGGGTTGTTTCTGTATTGGTACTAACCAGGTTGATTTAAAAGCAGCGACCAAACGCGGCATCCCAGTGTTTAACGCCCCGTTCTCCAATACTCGCTCCGTTGCCGAAATGGTCCTGGGGGAATTGCTACTCATGCTGCGCGGCATACCATTGGCTAACGCCAAAGCGCACCGTGGCGAATGGCAAAAACTGGCGGTAGGATCCTATGAAGCACGCGGTAAGAAACTGGGGATCATCGGTTACGGCCATATCGGTACTCAGCTCGGTATTCTGGCTGAAGGTCTGGGTATGAAAGTGTTCTTTTATGATATCGAGAACAAGTTGCCTTTGGGGAATGCCCAACAGGTGCGCCACCTGTCGGATCTGCTTAATATGAGTGATGTTGTCACTCTGCACGTGCCTGAAACGCTATCGACCAAGAATATGATAGGTGTGGAAGAATTAGCATTGATGAAACCGGGCTCGATTCTGATCAATGCTTCTCGTGGTACCGTGGTGGATATCCCCGCATTGTGTGATGCCTTGGCCAGCAATCATCTGGCCGGTGCGGCGATCGACGTCTTCCCGGAAGAGCCTGCAACCAACAACGATCCCTTTGATTCTCCGCTATGTGAATTCGATAACGTGTTGTTGACGCCGCATATCGGTGGTTCTACCCAGGAAGCACAGGAGAACATCGGTGCTGAAGTAGCCGGAAAACTGGCGAAATACTCCGATAATGGCTCAACATTATCTGCAGTCAACTTCCCTGAGGTATCGTTACCTGCGCATGGTCCAAACTCCAGCCGTTTGCTGCACATTCATGAAAACCGCCCTGGTATTCTGACGCAGATTAACCAGATTTTCGCTGAAGAAGGGGTAAACATTGCGGCTCAATATCTGCAGACCAGTTCAGATATTGGCTACGTGGTTATCGACATCGAAGCTGAGACCGAACGTGCTGAAGCTGCTTTACAACGCATGAAAGCGATTGAAGGCACCATCCGCGCACGTCTGCTATTCTGATTTACCACGTTTATAAAACCCAAGGCTGGAGCAATCCAGCCTTGAACTGACCGTGAATTACCGGAGCATGCCACCAAAGCGCCTGACCCTCTTATATTCCGCAGTATCATCCAGCTAAACAGCTTTGAAATTCATGCTCATCCACGTCAGGGTAAGTACCCACGTTGCATCAAAATGGACAAATGTCTACACTGAGAAAAGACAAATGAGAAATTAGAGGGGAAGGGTTATGCGCACATTCAGTCCGTCTAAAAAGCCCGTCAGCAACCAATTGTGGCGTTCAGCGGGGTTTCCAGCAAGCCGCGGGCCGGAATTAATACTGCGCCTGCGAGAGGGGTTACCAGTATCAGTCATTGAAACTATACACCATTGGGCGGGTTTCCCTAAAGCAGACATACTCAGAATAACCGGCATCAATGCTAAGACCTTGAGTCGAAGGAAGGCGGGGACAGGCATATTAAACCCGGATGAGAGCGAAAAGATTGCACGTCTGATACGTGTTGCTGATGCCGCAGTCGATCTGTTCGAAGGCGATCGTGAAAAAGCGGTAAGTTGGATGCGTAAGCCAGTACGTGGATTGGGTAATGAGACCCCTGAGAACCTGCTAAACACAGAAAGTGGTGCGGTCGAAGTTCTCGATCTCATCGGCAGACTCGAGCATGGCGTTTTTTCATGATCGGTTTTCGCATTGTGAAAACCAAATATTTGGACACCGCATGGTCCGGTTATGGTGCTCAACGGCACGGAGGGCGCTGGAACCACAAAGGAAACGCCATGATTTATTTGGCAACGTCGGTTTCATTGGCCACCTTAGAATGTCTGGTTCATTTCGATGATTCAGCCCTGCTACAACACTACACTTTGCTCAGCATTGAAGTGTCCGATACGGATATCATCGCTCTAGAACCCACCGCATTGCCCACTAACTGGCAACAACTGACTGCGCCTCAAGAAACGATGGATATAGGTTCTGAATGGTTAGACTCAGGTTCATCGGTTGGCTTGTTAGTTCCCTCGTCGGTAGTACCGATGGAAAACAATATACTGATTAATCCTCAACATACTGATTTCACTGCATACCTTAGCAGCGTGCAGGCGATGCCACATATATTCGACCCAAGGTTGAAGTAGTACTCGTCGATTGCAATCAATCGAGGGTAGCGGTCCTACCAAGACCAGGTTTTTGAGGGAGTGATAATTTGTGGTAACGCAATATCCCATTGTTCTACGGGTAAACGAGTGACCTGCTGGCAATCATGTGCAAGCCCTATCGGATAAGGCCCTCCAGACTGCCAGTTTTGCAAGGTACGATCGTAAAATCCCCCTCCCATACCTAACCGTTGTCCTTGTGAGTCAAAGGCGACCAAGGGGGCCAGCAGCACATCTAATTGTGATAAGGGGAGTACGCTGCGTACATCAAGCGCAGGTTCTAGAATTTTAAAGCGATTGTAAATCAAACCTGTTTTTGCCGTGTAATGCAGAAACAACAGGTTACCCGCGTTGAATGGGTGTAAAACGGGAAGATAAACCTGTTTACCCAATAACCATAATTGTTCAATAAGTGGGCCGGTATCCAGTTCGCCGTCAAAAGAAAGAAACGCCGCAACATTTTGGGCAGCGAGAATGTGCGGGTGGTGTGAAACACGTTTGGCGAGTTGTAAAGCAAAGTTACGTTGCTGTTCGGGGGTTAAGCTGTTTCGCCGCTGGCGGACTTCATGGCGGATCAGTTGGCGTTGCTGACTGAATTGGGGCCGTAAGGACATGGTGGCAAGTTTGCCTACTGTAAACAGTTAACACATTGAAACTGCAGAGTGAAGGGGATCTCCGAGATGCCGTCGCAGGCTGTAACCCTTGAACCCATGGTTCAAGGTGAACGCGCTGTCACAACCTTAAGGCTTCTCGGGCGGGCCGAGCATGCACACCGGTCACGGAACATCACATTCTGTTGGTATTAAATATCGGCTCAGGGGACTGGCCCGCTGGCAAACATCTCAGAGAAATCTTTTACTCATTGCTGAACCCTTCAACCTCAGCAACTTCAGTTATTCGAAATGTGCATCCTGACGTTCAGCGATGCGACCTTGTTCAAGCAATGCCTGTTCAATGGTCTGTTGCAGCATACGAATCCGTTGTTCCATATTGGCTGCATAATCACGGGTTTTCAAACGTTCCTGAGCAAGTTCGTGGCAAACATTCAATGCCGCGATAAAAACGAGTTGCTCTGTATTTGTGACTCTAGTGCGAACTTTAAGATCTTGCAACCGCTGATTGAGGTCTTCTGCTGCCATGTTCAACGCATCTTGTTGTTCTGGCGGACAATTGACTCTTAACGAACGGCCAAAAATTTGAATATCTACCGGTTGTGCAGACATGCCACCTTCCTGCCTAAATTTCGCGCCAGCACCGGTCTACCATTGCTGGGCCACCAAAGCGGGCGCAACTATATATACCTCAGCACCAAGATTCAACACTTTTTCAGTACCAGGTTGTAATCTATTGCACCGAACATTACCAGACAAAAAAGGGTTTAAAAATCCGTAGTTACCACGATTCTATCAGGTAGAGAGAGTGAGATACTCCGATGACAACTGACCACTGAGTTGTTTCACTCAACTGGTATACCGACGGAGCTTGGTGGTAGCATAACACGAACTTATCCTGCCAACGATGACGAATGCGCATGTCTATACAGAATACATTTCCAAGTTACCAATCTTTGACCGTTGCCCTTAACCAGCAAGCGGTAGCATTAACCGCTGCAGAGATGCACGGGTTAATTAGTGGCCTGTTGTGCGGCGGTAACCGCGACGCCAGCTGGCAGACGTTGGTACATGAACTGACCAATGAAGGGATCGCTTTCCCACAGTCGTTAAGCCAGCCGCTGCAGCAGTTGCATGAAATTACACGAGATGCGTTGGAGGATGATGAATTCATGTTCCAGCTGATGATGCCAGAGGGCGAAACTGCTAGCGTGTTTGACCGTGCGGATGCGCTAGCGGGTTGGGTAAACCACTTCCTGCTTGGGCTTGGTATGATGCAGCCGAAATTGGCACAGGTAAAAGATGAAGTGGGTGAGGCTATTGATGATTTGCGTAATATCGCCCAGCTGGGATACGACGAAGACGAAGATCAGGAAGAGTTAGCTCAGTCACTCGAAGAAGTCATAGAATACGTACGCGTTGCCGCATTGCTTTGCCATACCGAATTCACGCGACATAAGCCGACCGCAGTGGAAAACAGAAAGCCGACTTTGCATTAACCCGAATAGTGGCGTTGCTTAGTAAGCATACGCAGAGAAACGTCAACCTGATTGATATTTTAATCAGGAAGGAGAAAATCGATTTCAGGAGAAGGTAATCGTACAGCCGTATCACCAAGATACACAAAATAATTCGAGTTGCTTGACCTATGACGTGTATAGAGCGCTTTACTTAATGAGGTCTTGCCCCTTATCTGCGGTGCTTGTGTGCCATCAAGGGGCTTTGACTGACCTGCTCACATGCTGTTTTTTTGTTCAATTGCGGGCATTGGAAGTCATTTCCCTCTTTTTCACTATGTGGTTAAAACGGCAGCATCGGCTACAAAATATAGGCGTGTGCCGTCAAAATAATTTGGTGTTGATACGGTAAAAAAACGCAGGGCTTAAGTGAATGATTGGTGGGATAGATTTACTGAAGTTGGCCTGTTATTCACTTGGTATACCCAACGATGTTTTATGATTTGATTGATATTTTGAGTGTGCTAGTGTTATCGGGATTTTTAACCGTTCCGTAACAGTGGGATAACAATGAATCTCAAGGATAGTATTACAACTCACAGCTACCCTCACTACATGTTCCAGGCCGACGTCATGGTCTATTTCAGAAGGAATTGAAATGAGCTTCAGTTTGCCTGGTATCTACCTGTACCATCTATCAAGCGATAATCTTCCCCCTGAAGAGTTTGAACGTATCGTCAGTGCGCATAAGGCTTGGTCACGGATTTGTAGTGAGTATGTGTTTGACGATGACTATAATAGCAGCGGCTATATCATCAATATGCGTGAAAGAAGGATGGCGAGTCACCGCACAGCATCTAGCGGAAGACACGAAAAAGAGAAGCTGGAAAGAATGGTGTTTTTGGGTGAAGTGGTCATGCTGAGTGACATTTATGGGCCTGCTAACCTCTTTTATATCAACGATAAGGGTAAGCTGATTTGTACAGACTTGCTGGCTTTTCGTTTTGATGGTGCAAAAAAGATTATTGCTCAATACGACCAATCTGTCTGGAAGCGAGACTATCGAGTAAAAGGTGGGAAACCACGCCCGACTCAAGTAAGACGGCTACAAAGCGCCACGAACACGATGCCCGAACGCTCTGCGCTATCTCGCGCTGCTGATGAAGCGGGGCGGGTATTGGCTCCAAAGTTGCAGTCGTTCAAAACTTTATGGGAAGCAACGCCTTACACACATGACAAAGCCACAACTGAGGCTGCTCGTCAACGTATTGCGGATAGTTTTACAGAGACCCTGGAAGGGTTGAACACTTTGACGGAACATCCCCCTCAAGTGATTGCTAACGCTGTTTATGACAATATGAAAGCTGCGGTGACAGAGTCTTATGACCGTAACGGATTTGCCGGTGCAGTCGGAATGCTAGGAGTGTCTGCATTGGCGGAGCTGGGCGGTACCAAAGGTTTGGGAACGCTAAAACAACTTGATAAATTGAAGCATATTTCTGCGAAAGAGTTAAAAGTGGTAGAAATAAAATCCGGCGAAAAAGGGGGATGGAGCAAACCTTTGAACAAGCCCGAGGCCAACACAGTCTATAAGGTTGATGGGAATAAAGTCTATCACACGGATGAGCTTGGTCGAGTGAAAATGGTTGAGGCCGATCTCACGCCAATGACTAAAGACCGTAACACTTATCAGCAACGCAAGGCTGGAAAAAGTGGTGAGGCCACTGATGAAGGTGGTCATTTGCTCGCGAGTATCTTTGATGGGCCGGGTGAAAAGCTTAATCTTGTACCGATGGATGCGAATCTGAACAAGGGAGCATGGAAAAAGTTGGAAAACAGCTGGGCCAAGGCATTGGAAGATGGCAAACCTGTCAAAGTAAAAATCAATCCTATTTACACTGGCGATAGTGGCAGGCCCAGCAGCTTTGAAATAAAACACACAATAGGTAATGAACGACCTGTCATAACCGGTTTTAAAAATATGCCTGGAGGAGAACCATGAGAGACGAACAGAAAATTTATCAAGATATCAGTCAAATTCTTTTAAATATGGCACCTGATGATTCAATTAAAGTCATTGTGCGAGCAAAGCCGTTCCCTGAAGGTGATGGGGGAGAGTATGAGTTTGATTATATTGACTCGGACAATGCCAGCGATTGGTTTGATCCCTATGATGGTGCCGTAAGTGACCTTACTCCATTAATTGTGGAGCTCCGAGAGTATTATTTGGAGCAGGGTCTGACAAATGGTCAGCCTGTATGGGGGCGTTGTGAAATAACTCTCGACTTAGAAAGAATGAAACTCAATATTGAGTTTGAGTATGGTAGCCAAGAAAGCTAATCAGTTACTGAAAACAGCTTTCTGATGAGATTATATACTCGTCATATCTCTAAATAGGTGTTCTCGCTGCACCATCTTACTTGTTGAGCTTGAACAGCGGGACACACTATTCTAGATTCAAACTCATCTGCCTTATGGCATATTAGGGGGGCCCTTAATTTGACGATCGCTTTTAAAATAGCCGGATAGCACCCAATTTCAACATACTCAGGTCATTTCTGACTGTTTTTCCGAGCGGGTAGCGATACGCTGATGTTATTTAAGCTTGGGGAAGGGAAGCTGCGTTTAACGACGTTACGTTTTTTGTACAATCGAGTATCAAGCTTTTGGCTTTTATCCCTTTAATTTTCAGTTGATAACGCAATATCTGGTTCGAGTGCCCTTTATAAGTCAGCACCGCTTTAGGCCGCGATTTCAGATGCCCATTTTTTCGCATAATCCCAACTCGGTTCAGCAGTGTTTCTGTGTAGCTACTCTTGTGGGCTGATCCGCCACTCAGGCAAAAACTTAGCGGTAATCCTGTACTGTCTGTCGCCAGATGGATTTTGGTACCAAAGCCGCCTCGAGAACGACCCATCCCATGATAGCTGAGTCCATCGGGGTGTTTTTTTAGCACCTGCAGCAGCTTTCAGAGCCCGAATGTTAAGGTGCTCAGCGATTGGTGATGCCACAATCGCCGCTAAACAGCGGTCTGTAACGCAACAAAAGCACAAGATAGTGAGCTGAGCAATGCAGTGGGTGTTTTGATAGTGAGGTGTTGCTATTGATGCGACTAAGCGGGTTAAAATTAATGCTCAACGGTATCTAGGCTTTGTAGCAGTAGCAACCTCAAATGAGTGAGGGTAAGCTATACGTATCCACAGGTAGTGGCTAAGATAGCTGAGATAATGAAAGTCATTAAAATCAGATGGTTGTAAAAATGTAGGTTAACGTTAAGGTTTTAATAAATTCATTTAAAAAAGTCATTAAAATCAATGAGGATAATCTATTGACCCAGCAGGAATTTCACAACCGCCGTCAGGCGTTGCTGGCGAAGATGGCGCCGGCCAGTGCGGCAGTTATTTTCGCAGCACCAGAAGCGACACGCAGTGCGGATTCTGAATACCCATACCGTCAGAACAGCGATTTCTGGTATCTGACTGGATTCAATGAACCGGAAGCGGTGCTGATCCTGGTTAAAAGTGATGAAACCCATAACCATAGCGTACTGTTTAACCGTGTTCGCGACCTCATGGCAGAGATTTGGTTTGGTCGCCGTCTTGGGCAAGATGCTGCCCCGGCTAAATTGGGGATAGATCGCGCACTGGCCTTTAATGAAATCAACGACCAATTGCATCTGTTACTTAATGGCCTTGATGTGGTGTATCACGCGCAAGGGCAATATGCCTATGCCGATGAAATCCTGTTTGGTGCGGTTGATAAATTGCGCAAAGGTTTCCGCCAGAATCTGGCAGCGCCTGCAACGATGACGGATTATCGCCCATGGCTACATGAGATGCGTCTGTTCAAATCCGCAGAAGAAGTCGCTGCAATGCGCCGGGCTGGCGAGATCAGTGCGCTGGCTCATACTCGTGCGATGGAAAAATGCCGCCCCGGCATGTTCGAATACCAGTTGGAAGGCGAAATCCTGCACGAATTTATGCGCCAAGGCGCACGGTACCCCTCTTACAATACGATCGTCGGTAGTGGTGAAAACAGCTGCATACTGCATTACACCGAAAATGAGTGTCAAATGCGTGACGGTGATTTGGTTCTGATTGATGCTGGATGCGAATACCTCGGCTATGCCGGTGATATCACTCGTACTTTTCCGGTGAACGGTAAATTCACTAAACCCCAACGCGCGGTGTACGACATTGTGTTAGCTTCGATAAACAAAGCGCTAGAGATGTTTAAACCGGGCGTTAGCATCCGCGAAGTCAACGATCAGATAGTACGAGTCATGATCTCGGGTCTGGTTGAACTGGGCGTGCTGAAGGGAGATGTAGAGCAACTGTTTGCTGAGCAGGCACACCGTCCGTTCTTTATGCATGGTTTGAGCCACTGGCTGGGGTTAGATGTGCATGACGTCGGTCACTATGGCACACCGAACCGCGATCGCGTCTTGGAACCGGGTATGGTTTTAACGGTAGAGCCGGGTTTGTATATTCAGCCTGATGCTGACGTGCCTGCAGAATATCGTGGTATTGGCATTCGCATCGAAGATGACATTCTGATCACTCAAGATGGCAATGAAAACTTGACCGCCAGCGTCGTGAAGGATGCGGACGCAATTGAAGCTTTGATGGCAGCGGCCAGATAATATGAGCGTAATCATTGTTGGCGGCGGAATGGCTGGTGCAACGCTGGCGTTGGCGATCTCATCTCTGACTCAGGGAAAGGTGGTCGTTGACCTTGTTGAGGCTGCTCAGCCAAACGATGGTACGCATCCCGGTTATGATGGCCGGGCTATTGCTTTGGCGCACGGAACCTGCCAACAATTAGCGCGTATTGGTGTCTGGCCTGCATTGCGTGACTGCGCAACAGCGATCACTCACGTTCATGTTAGCGATCGTGGCCATGCGGGTTTTGTGAATCTGCATGCGCAGGATTATCAGGTGGAAGCGTTGGGGCAGGTCATCGAACTGTTTGATGCCGGTCAGCGCCTGTTTGCTTTGCTGGAGAAAGCGCCTGGGATAAGGCTGCATTGCCCTGCCAAAGTGCTCAACGTTTTGCGAACAGCTAACCATGCAGATGTGCAACTGGATAATGGGCATTATTTGCGAGGGCAACTGCTGGTGGCTGCCGACGGTTCACGTTCGGCACTAGCGCAGGCCTGTAATATCAAGTGGCAACAGAGCGATTACGCCCATTTTGCTACTATTGCCAACGTTACCACTGCGCAAGCACCGCAGGGACGAGCATTCGAACGTTTTACCCACCACGGTCCACTGGCGCTGTTGCCGATGTCTCATGGTCGTAGCTCTCTGGTTTGGTGTCATGCACGTGAAGATCGTGAACAGATAGATGGTTGGAACGACCAACTTTTTCTCAGCCAACTGCAGCAAGCATTTGGCTGGCGACTGGGTAAAATTCTGAAGGTAGGTAAGCGTCACAGCTATCCGCTCAGCTTGTTGAAGGCTAACCAGCATGCCAGCCACCGTCTTGCATTGGTTGGCAATGCCGCTCAAACGCTGCATCCTATCGCAGGACAGGGGTTCAACCTCGGGTTGCGTGATGTCATGTCGCTGGCAGAAATTCTGGCGAAAGCCGCACAGGCCGGTATTGACTTAGGAACTTACCCGCTGTTGAGTCGTTATCAGCAACGGCGTCAACAAGACCAGCAAGCAACGGTCGGTGTAACTGACGGTTTGATCCGGCTGTTTGCCAACGGCTATGCCCCGCTGGTTGCTGGGCGTAACCTGGGGCTAATGGCAATGGAACAGTTGCCAGCCGTTCGCGATGCTTTTGCCAAGCGCACATTGGGCTGGGTTGAGCGCTAGACCTTTAGTCTCATTGACAGGCCTTTGGAGGCGTGTTTATACCGCAGGCAATCAAGGGCTGCGCCTAGTAGCATTAAAATGAATACCGCCTGATCCTTCCTGTCTGCTTGCAGAACAGGGCATCCGTAGAATGTGAGGAACCGAAGCAGCATGCAGTCATTTGATGTGATTATCGCCGGAGGCGGTATGGTGGGATTGACGCTGGCCTGTGGTTTGCAGGGGAGCGGTCTGCGTGTGGCAGTGCTTGAACACCGGCAGCCGGAAATTTTACCGTTACAGGAACAACCAGCGTTACGCGTTTCTGCCATTAATGCTGCAAGTGAACGATTGTTGCAACAGATAGGCGTTTGGGGGCACATCCTTAGCCTGCGTGCTAGCGCTTATAACGCGATGGAAGTCTGGGAGCGCGATAGCTTCGGCAAGATTTCATTTCGTGGTGATGAATGTGGTTTCAGTCATCTTGGGCACATTATCGAAAACGAAGTGATCCAGCAGGCATTGTGGAAAAAGGCACAAACGTTGGGCGACGCGACGCTGCTTGCGCCAGCGGCGCTGAAACAGGTAGCTTGGGGGGAGAATGAGGCCTTCCTCACCCTGGAAGATGGCCGCATGTTGACTGCCCGATTGGTGGTTGGAGCCGACGGAGCCAACTCTTGGTTGCGTCAGCATGCGGATATTCCGTTGACCTTCTGGGACTATCGCCATAGCGCACTGGTGGCAACTATCCGCACTGAAGAGCCTCATCAAGCCACGGCTCGCCAGGTTTTCCATGGTGAAGGAATACTGGCATTCTTACCGTTTAACGATCCGTATTTAAGCTCAATTGTCTGGTCGTTGGCACCTGAAGAAGCTGAACGACTTAAACAGCTTGAACCCGAAGCCTTTAATCGTGAGTTGGCAATGGTTTTCGACATGCGTTTGGGTCACTGCCAGCTTGAGAGCAACAGGTTGACTTTTCCACTCACTGGCCGCTATGCCCGCAGCTTTGCTGCCCACCGTTTAGCGTTGGTGGGGGATGCCGCGCATACTGTGCATCCGCTGGCAGGCCAAGGGGCAAATCTGGGCTTTATGGATGCAGCTGAGTTGATATCTGAACTCAAACGCCTCCAACGTCAGGGCAAGGACATCGGCCAACATTTGTATCTGCGCCGCTATGAGCGCCGTCGTAAGCATGGTGCCGCGGTGATGCTGGCCAGTATGCAAGGTTTCCGCGAACTGTTTGCAGGCCATAATCCGGCGAAGAAGCTGCTGCGTGATGTTGGCTTAAGGCTGGCTGACAGCTTACCAGGTGTAAAACCGAAACTGATCCGTCAGGCTATGGGGCTGAACGATTTGCCGGATTGGTTGCGATAAGCCACGAGGGGAACCTTATTGATGAGGTTCCCCTCGTGCCAGGGCGAAGGCGGTTCAAATCGCTTGCGCTAACTCCTTTCATTTGAGAAATTCTAATTCCAGTTCGTTTTGTTTATTACTTTTCCTAATGTCATAATCGGTTGTCAAAAACGAAAGTTCTCTTTGTTATTAGCCATTTGTTATATAACTTCATTTTTTAGCCCATCAATTGTTAACTTTGTGCCTTAAGACGCAGTTTTTCAGTGAAAAACTCTACACACTTGCGCGGTAATTTACCCATAGTGAAAGATATTGAACATAGTTTAACTTATGGTTAACCGGGCTGTTCGGTGATAACGTCAGGGGAAAGGTAACGTTTGCGTCGTAACGATGAACTGCGTTTTTCACTAACAATTGGCGCGGCAATTTGTGTTGAACGGTCAGGGTGAACCACGTAGTCAGGCTGGCAAGTTGCATTGTCTTATTGCGTAGCAACGCCCTGTATTCGGCTACTTGAGTGAAAAGAGGGATAAAATGGCAAAGCAAACCCCACTGTACGACCAACATGCGGCGTGCGGTGCACGCATGGTCGATTTTCATGGCTGGATGATGCCGCTACATTACGGCTCCCAGATAGATGAACATCATGCGGTGCGTCAGGATGCCGGTATGTTCGATGTCTCCCATATGACCATTGTGGATTTGTGCGGTACCCGTACCCGCGAGTTCCTTCGCTATCTGTTGGCGAATGATGTCGCCAAACTCACCCAACCTGGAAAAGCACTGTATAGCAGCATGTTGAATGCGTCCGGTGGTGTGATCGATGATTTGATTGTTTATTTTTTTACGGAAGAGGCTTTTCGCCTGGTGGTGAACTCTGCTACCCGTGAGAAGGATCTGATTTGGATCACGCAACATGCTGCACCATACGGCATCGAATTGACAGTGCGTGACGATTTGGCGCTGCTCGCGGTGCAAGGGCCTCATGCTAAAGAGCGTGTCGCCACTCTTTTTACCCCCGAACAGAAACAGGCTGTGGAAGGTATGAAACCTTTCTTTGGTGTACAGACTGGCGATCTCTTTATTGCAACCACGGGTTACACCGGTGAAGCCGGTTATGAAATAGCGCTGCCGAAAAAGCAGGTGGTTGATTTTTGGCATAAACTACTGAGTGCAGGTGTGAAACCCGCAGGGTTGGGTGCGCGTGATACATTACGTTTGGAGGCAGGAATGAACCTTTACGGCCAGGAAATGGACGAGGGGATTTCTCCACTGGCTGCCAATATGGGCTGGACTATTGCGTGGGAGCCGCAGGAACGTAATTTTATTGGCCGTGAGGCGTTGGAACTACAACGCGAAAAGGGGACGCAACAACTTGTGGGTTTGGTCATGAAGGAAAAGGGCGTATTACGCAATGAACTGCCAGTATATTTTACTGATGTCAATGGCCAACGACAGGTTGGGGTGATTACCAGCGGTTCTTTTTCTCCGACTCTGGGTTTCAGCATTGCATTGGCACGCGTTCCAGCGGGTATTGGTGAACAGGCTATCGTCCAGATACGTAACCGTGAAATGCCAGTTTTGGTCACCAAACCAGGTTTTGTGCGTGCCGGTAAATCACTGATCAATTAGTTTTTATTTATTCAGAGGAGTAGCAGGTCAATGAGTAATGTGCCAACAGAACTGAAGTATGCGGCATCCCATGAATGGGTGTGTGACGAGGGAAATAGTGAATATGTTGTAGGCATCACTGAGCACGCGCAGGAACTGCTGGGCGATATGGTATTTGTCGATTTGCCTGAGGTTGGTGCTGTGGTTGCTGCTGGTGATGATTGTGCGGTAGCGGAATCAGTAAAGGCAGCATCGGATATCTATGCGCCAATCAGCGGTGAAATCATTGCGGTTAACGATGCTCTGGTCAGTTCTCCTGAGCTGGTTAACAGCGATCCCTACAGTGAAGGTTGGCTATTCCGTATTAAGGCTTCTAATGAGGCTGAATTTGAAGACCTGCTTGATGCCGATGCCTACTTGGCCTCCATTGAGGAATAATCAGTACATCCCCCATGAGTGATCCCACTGTGGGGTATTTTTCAGTTTAGGTTTTATACCCGAAGTAACTTCAAGCTGCAGGCGGCCAGTGCTGTTGCAGTAAGAAGGGCGGCGGGTATATCCCGAACCCTGCAAGCTTTCAGGAATGTGTAGCAATGACCCAGACACTCAGCCAACTTGAACACAGCGAAGCGTTTATTGAACGTCACATCGGCTCTTCTGTACAGCAACAGCAACACATGCTGGAAGCGGTGGGCGCTCGTTCGCTTAGCGCGCTGATCCAACAGATTGTTCCCGCTGATATCCAATTACCGGGGCCACCACCGGTCGGGAGTGCCGCAACGGAATATCAGGCATTGGCTGAATTGAAGGCAATTGCTGCGCAAAACCAGCGCTATAAATCCTATATTGGCATGGGCTACAGCGCAGTACTGACACCACCGGTGATCCTGCGCAATATGTTGGAAAATCCGGGCTGGTATACCGCCTATACCCCTTATCAACCGGAAGTCTCACAGGGGCGCCTTGAAGCCCTGCTTAACTTCCAGACCGTAACGCTTGACTTGACCGGATTGGATCTGGCTTCCGCCTCATTGCTGGATGAAGCCACTGCCGCAGCCGAAGCGATGGCGCTGGCCAAACGTGCCAGCAAGCTGAAAGATGCCAACCGTTTCTTTGTGGCTGATGATGTTCACCCACAAACCTTGGACGTGGTACGCACTCGTGCGGAAACCTTTGGTTTTGAGGTGATCGTCGATAAACCCGCAAAAGTGCTGGAACTGCAAGGCGTGTTCGGTGTGTTGCTGCAACAGGTTGGTACCACGGGTGAATTGCACGACTACAGCGCCCTGTTGGCCGAGTTAAAAACGCGTAAGATTATCAGCAGCGTGGCGGCCGACATCATGGCGTTGGTATTGTTGGAAGCTCCGGGCAAGCAGGGTGCTGATGTGGTGTTCGGTTCCGCTCAACGTTTTGGTGTGCCCATGGGGTACGGTGGCCCACACGCCGCGTTTTTTGCTTGCCGTGATGAATTTAAACGCTCGATGCCAGGCCGTATTATCGGTGTTTCCCGTGACGCTGCCGGTAACACTGCGCTACGCATGGCGATGCAAACCCGTGAGCAACACATCCGCCGCGAAAAGGCTAATTCAAATATCTGTACCTCGCAGGTACTGTTGGCCAATATTGCCAGCCTCTATGCGGTGTACCATGGCCCACAGGGCCTACAGCGTATCGCCGGGCGTATTCATCGCCTGACCGATATTCTGGCGGCAGGCTTGCAGAAAGCGGGCCTGCATCTGCGTCACAAAACCTGGTTTGATACCTTGACCGTTGAAGTGAAAGACAAAGCGGCGGTACTGGAGCGTGCACTGAGCTTTGGTATCAACTTGCGCACGGATATTCATGGTGCCGTGGGGATAACCCTGGATGAAGCCACCGCACGTGAAGATGTGCAGACGTTGTTTGACGTGCTGGTTGGCGATAATCATGGACTGGATATCGAATTATTGGATGCAGCGGTAAGCAAAGAAAGCCAGTCGATTCCGGTAGCGATGAAGCGAAAAGATCCCATCCTCACGCATCCGGTGTTCAACCGTTACCACAGCGAAACCGAGATGATGCGTTATATGCATCGTTTAGAGCGCAAAGATCTGGCGTTGAATCAGGCGATGATCCCGCTGGGGTCATGCACAATGAAGTTGAATGCTGCGGCGGAAATGATCCCGATTACCTGGCCTGAATTCTCGGAGCTACATCCGTTCTGTCCACCTGAACAGGCGCAGGGTATCAGCATATGATTAGCCAGCTCTCCCAATGGCTGGTGCAACTGACGGGTTACGATGCGGTATGCATGCAGCCAAACTCCGGTGCGCAGGGTGAGTATGCTGGTTTGCTGGCGATCCGCCGTTATCACGAAAGCCGCAACGAAGCTGGCCGTCATATCTGCCTGATACCCAGTTCGGCACATGGTACTAACCCGGCTTCCGCTCAGATGGCGGGAATGAGCGTAGTAGTAGTGGCTTGCGACAAGAATGGTAACATCGATCTGCACGATCTGCGGGAAAAGGCCGAGCAGGCAGGTGATGAACTCTCCTGCATTATGGTTACCTATCCGTCAACTCACGGCGTGTATGAGGAAACCATTCGCGAAGTATGTCAGATTGTGCACCAATTCGGCGGTCAGGTTTACCTTGACGGTGCCAATATGAATGCACAGGTGGGGATCACCACGCCGGGTTATATTGGTGCGGATGTTTCACACCTTAACCTGCATAAAACGTTCTGTATTCCGCACGGTGGCGGTGGGCCAGGTATGGGGCCAATTGGGGTAAAAGCCCATTTGGCACCGTTCGTACCGGGCCACAGTGTCGTGCAGATTGATGGCGTCACCACCCAGCAGGGCGCTGTTTCTGCTGCCCCGTTTGGTAGCGCTTCAATTCTGCCGATCAGTTGGATGTATATCCGCATGATGGGGGCAGAAGGTTTGAAGCTGGCCAGCCAAGTGGCGATCCTCAATGCCAACTACATTGCTACCCGTCTGAAAGAAGCTTACCCGGTGCTGTACACCGGCCGCGATCACCGTGTGGCCCACGAGTGTATTCTGGACATTCGACCTCTGAAAGAGGAGTGCGGTATCAGTGAAATGGACATTGCCAAGCGCTTGATCGATTACGGCTTCCATGCGCCGACCATGTCGTTCCCGGTGGCTGGCACGTTGATGGTTGAACCGACTGAATCGGAAAGTAAAGCGGAACTGGATCGTTTTATCGATGCAATGCTGGCTATCCGTAATGAGATTGCCTTTGTGCAGAAAGGTGAGTGGCCTTTAGAGGATAACCCATTGGTCAATGCGCCACATACCCAGGCCGAGCTAGTGGGAGACTGGCAACATCCATACAGCCGCGAAGTCGCGGTGTTCCCAGCGGCTGGAGTGCGTGAGAATAAATACTGGCCGAGCGTGAAACGTTTGGATGATGTCTACGGCGATCGTAATCTGTTCTGCTCTTGCGTACCGATGAGCGATTACGAATAACGAGGTTGATGACAAAGTCGCCTCTGAGCCCGAGATACACGGGCATAGCTCACCGAGGGGCACTCCGGCGGCTTACGCCGTTACGACCCCTTCGGCACGCTCTCACTAATAACGAGCTTTGTCAGCAGTCTGAATAACCTCATTCGCTAGATCTAACTTCGAGGGGCACCGCCTAAAGCGATGCCCCTTTATTATTACCGTTGCTTTGACTCAGTGAGGGATCGCATGCAAAAAGTTGCTTTAGTCACCGGTGCCAGCCGGGGTATTGGCCGTGCAACCGCTTTATTACTTGCCCAGCAAGGTTATTCGATTGGCGTTAATTATCTGCAAGATAAGGCTGCTGCAGAGCAGGTAGTGGCGCTAATTCATGAGCAAGGGGGAAAAGCACAAGCTTTGCGCGCAAATATTGCAGTAGAAGCTGAAGTGGTGGCGCTGTTTGCTGCTCTGGATATCACGCTTGGCCCGATAGATGCACTGGTTAATAACGCGGGTATTTTATTTCAGCAGACGAATATTGAGCAGCTTACTGCCGAGCGCATCAATAACGTGTTTGCGACCAACGTCACGGGCTATTTTCTGTGCTGCCGTGAAGCGGTAAAACGTATGGCATTGCGCTATGGTGGGCAGGGGGGCGCGATCGTTAACGTTTCTTCCGCAGCGGCACGTCTTGGAGCACCGGGAGAATACATCGACTACGCGGCATCAAAAGGGGCTATTGATACGCTAACTACTGGCCTGGCACTGGAAGTGGCCGCGCAGGGCATAAGGGTGAATGGCGTGAGACCCGGTTTGATCTACACTGACATGCATGCCAGTGGCGGGGAACCGGGCCGCGTGGATCGGGTAAAAGCGACGTTACCGATGCAGCGTGGTGGCCAACCGGAAGAGATCGCACAGATTATCGTCTGGCTGCTTTCTGACGCGGCTTCCTATGTGACCGGCAGTTTTATCGACGCTGCCGGTGGGCGTTGACACAAATTATTTCAGCCAGCCTTTGCGCTGGGCATCCTGCAAATGTCTGAGTAGGTGCAGCCACAATTCTGGATGGATATCTGCAATCATACCATTGCGTGCCAGCACTTGTTCCAGGCTGACGTTGTTCTCTACCCAGCTCTGGCCTTCATTATGCAGGTTCATCAGCATTGGCATACTGCGATCCAGAATCAATGCAAATTTGGCGTCGGCGCTTTCACCATCTTCATATTCTTGCCATAGAGCAGTGAAATATTCGCGTTGGGGCTCAGGCAATAGGCCGAATAATCTTTTGGCCGCGGCCACTTCCTGATCGTGGATTGCCGCACGTGCTGCCAGATCGTAAACAAAAACGTCACCGGTATCAATTTCGACGATATCGTGCAGTAGTGCCATCTGGATCACACGCTGAATATCCACTTCCTCACTGGCATAAGGAGCCAAGCTCATTGCAGTAATGGCAAAGTGCCAACTGTGCTCGGCTGAGTTTTCCTGGCGCTGAGTGCCTATTATCTTGGTACGGCGCTGAACGCTTTTCAATTTATCGATTTCCATCAGGAACCGGATAACTTGAGTCATTGAGCCAAAATCTAAGACGGGTAGAGCTGATGACATGATACAAACCTCAACATGACAGATTGGCAAAAAACCACCGATTGTAGCCTAGTTGTGTTGTAGACACTCAAAACTTTATTTGAGAGTACACGTGTACACTGGAATTATTCTCAGTTAATCTCAACAAGCTATAATCACAAGTAACCATGACTGGTTGGGGATTTATCCGTTATGAGAGAAAGGGAACAAATAAAAACCCATGCTGACAGCATGCCAACAGCGGTTTACCCATGGGCAGAAGAGATTGCCAACAGTATCAGCCACGGTATTGGACTGGTGTTTGGTATTGTCGGCCTGGTCCTGTTACTGGTCCAGGCTGTGCACTCCGGAGCGGGGGTTACGGCCATCACCAGTTACAGCTTGTATGGTGGTAGCATGATCCTGTTATTTTTGGCTTCCACTTTGTATCACGCCATTCCACATCAACGAGCCAAACACTGGCTGAAAAAATTTGACCACTGTGCGATTTACCTGCTGATTGCCGGAACCTACACTCCTTTCCTGCTGGTCGGGTTGGATTCGCCATTGGCGAGAGGGTTGATGGTTGTGATTTGGGGGTTGGCACTGTTCGGGGTGATCTTCAAACTGGCGTTTGCACATCGTTTTGAAGTGCTGTCGCTCGTCACCTATCTGACTATGGGCTGGCTGTCGCTGATAGTCATCTATCAATTGGCGACGCGGTTAGCGGTTGGTGGAGTAACTCTGCTGGCGGTTGGTGGCATCGTGTACACGCTTGGCGTGATTTTTTTCGCCTCGAAGCGGTTTCGTTTCGGCCATGCTATCTGGCACGGTTTTGTGCTCGGAGGTAGCGTATGCCATTTTATGGCGATTTATTTCTATGTCTGATATTTCCTGACCTTCGCATTATGTCCCCTTAATATTGCGGAAGTAGTTCTTTTGGGGTAAAAGTAGGCGCTTTTTTCGGGCATCCAGCAAGTTTCCTATTCCTAAGCCCGACATACACTGTGGAATAGGCGCGCGCCTACGGGCTGACGCCATTGGCGTGCATTGCTGCGTTGTTCGCCGCTTACTGGGTCCACCTAACCTCGCGGCTCACGCCTTGCTCTGCGCGCAAATGACCGCCAGCGGCGCTCGCGTACAGTTAAGGGACACAGCCTAAATGAAAACCGCAGGTGCTGTACCTGCGGTTCACTGAGTTACTTTTCTTCGGTCAGGGAATAAGGCAGGTGCTTTATGGCGAGCTGGCTGCTGTTGTCGTCACGCACGCGTAGCACACTGTCAGCTTCTAGATCGTTATTCATCACCGCTTGTACCCAAAGCGTTCCGTCGGCTAGAGTGACGGCGGCGAGTACCGTGCCGGTACGGCGCCAGTTTTCCCCTAGCTTCAATTCCAGATCCTCACCAGCCTGTGGCTCACGACTGGCTTTACCTTCCAGCCAGTACATAGCACGCTTGTTAGCACCACGGAACTTGGCCCGAGCCACCATTTCTTGCCCGGTGTAACAGCCTTTACTAAAGCTAATTCCTGCTAATGCCTGCAAATTGGTAGCCTGCGGGAGCAATTGTGCGCTGTTTACTGCGTCAATAATCGGGTAACCGGCCTCAATATCCAGCGCTAACCATTGGCGGCTGTCGTTTAATTCTGCCTGTTCATTTAGCTTAGCGGTGATAAGACTCGCTGTTTCTGCATTGGTGATCAGCACAAAACGTTCCGCTGGCAAAGCGTAATGCAGCAGAGTGGTATCACCTTCTTGTACCACTTGATGTTCAGCATCGGGCAAGGTACTAAAAACACCCGCTAATGCTGTGCGGGCCTGGAGGCCAGCAACACCCAGAAGCACCGCCTCATTGTCGGCAGCAATAGTGACCTTGGAGAAAACGGCATACTTTTTGATTTCAGCCAATTGGCTTTCCAAAACGCTGCGACGCTCAAAATAGGCAATACCTTCGTCACAGTGGAATAAACGCATATTGCTCCACATTTTGCCCTTTGCATCACAATGTGCGCAGAGTACGTGCTGATTGACTGCCAGTTTATCGATATCCGCCGTCACCTGACCCTGAAGATATTTCATCGTGTCAGGCCCATTTAGTCGAACCAAGGCCCAATCTTCCAGTGAGATCAGCGTCAGTGGCAGATGAGAGGAAGCGGAAGGTTGATGGGGTGAAAAAGGAATAGTAAACGCCATAGTCAGTTCCTGCTGCATGTTTAGCTTACCTGTAGGAAGTCACGCCATGGTAAAAGAGGCTGCCGGCTTTGCAAGCAGTTAATAGCTTTACACCGTTTTTTTTGACATTTTACCCGTTGTTAAGCGAACGCCCTTCCCGGTAGGCAGAGCAAATTGTTACTCTATACGTTCACGGTAAAAGCGCTCTACTCGTCGTCTTGCAAGTTGCAAGGGCCGCGTTTCTCTGCCAAACCGTTTGCGGGTAGAATGATATCACGCGCGTGTTGCCATACATAAAGCCTGTTTCACTCTTGTTCAGGCTCACCATGTAGAAAAGAGGTTGTTCATAATATTATGAATATTAACAATAAAGCTCGTATTCACTGGGCGTGTCGCCGAGGAATGCGCGAATTGGATATTTCGATCATGCCGTTTTTCGAGCATGAATATGACACCCTGAGTGATGAGGAAAAAAACGTATTCATCCGTTTGCTGGAATGCGACGACCCTGATTTGTTCAATTGGCTGATGAATCACGGTTCCCCGCAGGATAAAGAACTGCAAAAAATGGTGTCCTTGATCCAAACGCGAAATAAAGCCCGTGGCCCAGTGGCGATGTGATATCCGTGTATCCTGGCGAACCCAGCTATTTTCTCTGCTGGTTCATGGCGCACTTATCCTTCTGATCCTGCTTTCACCCTGGCCAGACGTCTATGCTCCAATCTGGTTGGTGCTGATGATATTGGTCGTTTTTGAATGTATACGCAGTCAGAAAAATATCTCATCAAGACAAGGGCTGTTGAAATTACTCGGAGAGCGGCGGGTTGAGTGGCGTGGCCGGGAATGGTTAATGTTGAAAAACCCCTGGATGCCGAGGTTTGGGGTCCTGTTGTCACTTCAGCAGGTGAATGGTAAAAAACGTTGCAGGCTCTGGCTGGCTTCAGATGCTTTAGGCAATGAAGATTGGCGCCATCTGCGCCAACGGTTGTTATATCCACAATCCGCTGACGATGGTGACGGGTGATGAAACCGCTACTCACAGAGTGTACCAGCATTAGTCATCCTTGACGTCGACCTCCCTGATATCAATGGTTTTGAACTTTGCCGCCGACTTACTGGTGCAGATCGCTCGGCTGGATCGACAACACGGTGATGTGTCACAAGGCTAACTGGCTCAGGCTATCGCTAAACTCAACCAGCGGCCAATTGGTGCCCATTTCGGGGCGTGTTGTTTGCTGTTCTGGCGGAGATTATGGTGTTGACGCGCAAACGGGACTGGTATCTGGTGACCGATTCGGCCCGCTTAAAAGGAAACGTTGTCGACGAAGTGGAAACCTGTACTACGCCAGCAAGTAACGGAGATAATCGATTCAGACTGTGGAATTAAAAACGCTTTTGGGCGCCAGTACGCGCCCAAAGGCATTACAGCAGCGGCTCTATTTCTAATAGGATTTGTTCACACCACTGTTGCAACCGCTCATCACTCATTTCGTACTGGTTTACCTCATCCAGCGCCAGGCCAACAAAGTGCTTGCCGTCGGCGCTGAGTGGTTTCGGGCTGGTGAATTCAAAGCCTTCTGTTGGCCAAAAACCGATAAACTGAACCCCAAGAGGGGCGAGATGTGCATGCAGCATACCGAGCGCATCCAGGAACCATTCGCCATAGCCCAGTTGATCACCCAAACCGTAGAGAGCAACAACCTTTCCTTTTAGATTCAGTTCGGTCAGTTGTGGCCACACGGCCTCCCAGTCTTCTTGCAACTCACCAAAGTCCCAGGTTGGGATGCCGAGGATCAAAACGGAATAATCTTCCATCAGCTTAGGGGAGATGTCTTTCAAATTGTGCAAGTCGACAAGGTCTTCACCCAGGATCTCACGGATTTTTTCTGCAGCTATCTCGGTGTAGCAAGTGCTGGAACCGTAAAACAGACCAATCTTCATCTTCAAACCGTTCATGTTGCCGTAGATACAATGACAACGAGTATACTCGATTTGTATTGGCTTCAGGCATAATGCCAGGTGCATGAATGTAACAAAGAGAGGACCACGTGCAACAGCAAGATAGTGAGCTGATTGAGCAATTCCTGGATGCGCTGTGGCTTGAGCGCAATCTGGCCGAAAATACGTTGGCTTCTTATCGGCTTGACTTGCAGGCGTTGGCGGGCTGGTTGGCACATAACGATAGCAGCATATTAGAGGCCGAGGCGTTGGATTTGCAATCTTTCCTCGCTGAGCGGGTGGAGGGAGGATATAAAGCGACCAGTTCAGCCCGTTTGCTGAGTGCGATGCGTCGTTTGTTTCAATATCTTAACCGTGAAAAGCTGCGGATGGACGATCCGACAGCCTTGTTAGCCTCGCCCAAATTACCGCAACGTCTGCCAAAAGATCTCAGTGAGGCACAGGTTGAAGCTTTGTTGCAGGCACCTTGTGTCGATCAGCCGCTGGAACTCCGGGACAAGGCTATGCTTGAAGTACTGTATGCAACAGGCTTACGGGTATCGGAACTGGTTGGCCTAAGCATTAGCGATGTCAACCTGCGTCAGGGAGTGGTGCGGGTGATTGGCAAAGGGAATAAAGAGCGGTTGGTTCCATTGGGTGAAGAAGCGGTCTACTGGATCGAAAATTATCTGGAGCATGGCAGGCCGTGGATGCTGAACGGCCAGACGCTGGATGTGTTATTTCCCAGCAACCGGAGCCAGCAGATGACTCGGCAGACGTTCTGGCATCGAATCAAACACTATGCGATCCTTGCCGGCATTGACAGTGAACGCCTGTCTCCGCATGTGTTGCGTCATGCCTTTGCGACCCATTTACTGAACCATGGTGCCGATCTTCGTGTCGTACAGATGTTATTAGGGCATAGTGACCTCTCGACCACACAAATTTATACACATGTAGCGACTGAAAGATTGAAACAGCTACATCAACAGCATCACCCGCGAGCTTAACGCTTCGGGATTGTAAGGACTGGAAGAATGAAAAAAGGTTTAATGCTGCTCTCTCTGCTGGTGACTTCTGTTACTGGTGCAGCTAATGCTGATGATACAGCAATTCATAAAGCACTCGGCAGCCTGGGTATTGAGCAGGCTGATGTACAACCTTCTGCCGTTGCGGGTTTAAAAACCGTATTGACCGAAGGCGGTGTGCTGTACGTGACAGAAGATGGTAAACATGTTCTGCAAGGTCCGATGTATGACGTGAGTGGTAATGAGCCGATCAATCTGACCAATCAACTGTTGATGACGCAGTTGGAAGCGTTGCAGGATCAGATGATCGTCTACAAGGCAGCGAAAGAAAAACATGTGATCACCGTGTTTACCGATATCACCTGCGGTTATTGCCGCAAACTACATGAGCAGATGCAAGAGTATAACGATCTGGGGATCACCGTACGTTATCTGGCGTTTCCGCGTCAGGGGGTGAATTCTCAGACGGGGAAAGACATGCAGTCCATCTGGTGTACTGCCGACAAAGCAAAAGCTTTTGATGCTGGTATGAAAGGCGATCCGATTTCTCCTGCTACCTGCAAAACAGATATTGCTAAGCAATATAAGCTGGGAATACAGTTTGGCGTCCAGGGGACCCCGGCAATCGTACTGAAGAATGGCATGATGATCCCTGGCTATCAGCCACCGAAAGAAATGGCCGCGATGCTTGACGCTCATTCAGCCTCAGCGACAACGAAATAAACCACAGTGAGTATCAAAACCCAATTACGCCGCCGTGAGGCGGCAGAACCTAACCCTTTGCCAGCCAGTCTGCCACCGTTGCTGCGCCGCATTTACGCGTTGCGTGGCGTTAAGGAAGAACATGAGCTGGAGCGTAGCGTCAAGGGGATGCTGCCCTGGCATCAACTGGATGGCATTGATTCAGCCGTAGCGATACTGCAACAGGCGTTGAGCGAACGCCGTCGTATCATGGTGGTGGGGGATTTTGATGCCGACGGTGCCACCAGTACTGCACTGACGGTATTGGCGCTGCGCAGTATGGGCGGCAAAGACGTTGATTATCTGGTGCCTAACCGTTTTGAAGATGGTTATGGTCTTAGCCCTGAAGTGGTTGAACAGGTCGCGGCACGCGGTGCTGAGCTGATTGTCACGGTTGATAACGGCATCTCTTCCCATGCAGGCGTCGATCTGGCGCATATCAAAGGGATGCAGGTGTTGGTGACTGACCACCATCTGCCCGGCGAAACCTTGCCAGCGGCGGAAGCAATCATTAACCCTAATCTGCGTGGCTGCGATTTTCCCTCGAAAGCTCTGGCGGGGGTAGGTGTCGCGTTTTATCTGATGCTGGCGCTGCGCGCAAAGCTGCGTGACTGTGGTTGGTTTGAACAGCGTGCGTTGGCGATGCCTAATTTGGCAGAACTACTGGATCTGGTGGCGTTGGGAACGGTTGCAGATGTCGTGCCACTGGATACCAATAACCGTATTCTGGTATACCAAGGACTAAATCGTATCCGAGCGGGCAAATGCCGACCTGGTATCCGCGCTTTGCTGGAAGTGGCAAATCGTGATGCACGCCAACTTGCCGCCAACGATCTCGGCTTTGCGCTTGGCCCAAGGCTGAATGCGGCTGGGCGGCTGGATGATATGTCGATCGGTGTGGCGTTGTTATTGTGCGACGACATTACCCAGGCGCGAATGCTTGCTAACGATCTTGACGCACTTAACCTTACCCGGCGGGAAATTGAGCAGGGCATGCAGGTTGAGGCTCTGGAATTATGCGATCGGTTAGAGCGGAGCAGTGAACAGCTGCCTTATGGTTTGGCTCTATATCATCCAGAATGGCACCAAGGGGTTGTGGGGATACTTGCTTCACGGATCAAAGAACGTTTTCATCGCCCGGTGATCGCCTTTGCTCCTGCGGGAGACGGTATTTTGAAAGGTTCAGGCCGCTCGGTTGCTGGGTTGCACATGCGTGATGCATTGGAACGGCTGGATACCCTGCATCCAGGGTTGATGATAAAGTTCGGCGGCCATGCTATGGCGGCGGGTTTGTCGCTGGAAGAAGCCAAATTCGAGGAGTTCCGCCAGCGCTTTGCTGAGCTGGTAGGGGAATGGCTCGATCCAGCGATGTTGGAAGGTGTGGTGTGGTCCGATGGCGAACTGATGATGCAGGAGCTGACGCTGGATACCGCCGAATTGTTGCGCGAAGGTGGGCCGTGGGGGCAGGCATTTCCTGAACCCATTTTCGACGGCAACTTCCGCATTCTTCAGCAACGTTTGGTCGGTGAAAAGCACCTGAAGCTGATGGTGGAACCGCTCAGCGGTGGTCCAGCGCTGGATGGTATTGCCTTTAACATCGATACTACCCAATGGCCGGATAACAGCATCAAAGAGGTGGAACTGGCCTACAAGCTCGATGTGAACGAGTTTCGTGGTAACCGCAATGTACAGTTGCTGATCCAGTACCTCTGGCCGCGTTAATCAGCCTGTGGCGCCCCTTTAGGGGCGCTGATGGTTACCCCCATAAAATCTGAGCAACTTGCTATAAACTGGCCACTAGATCCGTTAGAATTGCCGGTTCAAGTGGCATTTCGCCATCGACGACATCAACGTAAGAACGCTAAAAATCATGTTTGAAATTAATCCGGTAAAAAACCGTATTCAGGATCTGTCCGAACGGACTGCCGTTCTTAGGGGGTATCTTTGACTACGATGCCAAGAAAGAACGCCTAGAAGAAGTCAACGCCGAGCTTGAACAGCCGGACGTTTGGAATGAACCTGAACGCGCACAAGCACTAGGCAAAGAGCGCTCTGCGCTGGAAGCCATTGTTGAAACCATCGACCAACTGGAACAGGGCTGTGAAGACGTCGCAGGCCTGTTGGAACTGGCTGTTGAAGCGGAAGACGAAGAAACCTTTAATGAAGCAGTGGTTGAGCTTGATCAACTGAGCGTCAAGCTGGATCAACTGGAGTTCCGCCGTATGTTCTCTGGCGAATACGACAGTGCGGACTGCTACCTGGACATCCAGGCCGGTTCCGGCGGCACCGAAGCACAGGACTGGGCCAGTATGTTGCTGCGTATGTACCTGCGTTGGGCCGAGTCGAAGGGGTTCAAAACGGAAGTGATCGAAGAGTCTGACGGTGACGTTGCAGGTTTGAAATCGGCCACGATCAAAATTATCGGCGACTACGCATTCGGCTGGTTACGCACAGAAACCGGTGTACATCGTCTGGTACGCAAAAGCCCATTCGATTCAGGTGGCCGCCGCCATACCTCTTTTAGTTCCGTATTCATCTACCCTGAAGTGGATGACGATATTGATATTGATATCAACCCTGCCGATCTGCGCATCGACGTTTACCGCGCTTCAGGGGCGGGGGGGCAGCACGTAAACAAAACCGAATCGGCAGTGCGTATTACCCACTTGCCAACCAATATCGTGGTGCAGTGCCAGAACGATCGTTCTCAGCATAAGAACAAAGATCAAGCATTCAAACAGCTGCGTGCCAAGCTGTATGAATATGAGATGCAAAAGAAAAATGCTGATAAGCAAATACTGGAAGACAACAAGTCTGACATTGGCTGGGGGAGCCAGATCCGTTCTTATGTATTGGATGATTCCCGCATCAAAGATTTGCGCACTAACGTAGAAACACGTAATACGCAGGCCGTACTGGATGGCGACCTGGATAAATTCATTGAGGCAAGTTTGAAAGCCGGGTTATGAGGAACAGAAATGTCTGAGCAACAAGCACAAGGCGCCGAACCGGCGTTGGATCTCAACAACGAGCTGCAGTCACGCCGTGAAAAACTGGCCACACTGCGTGAGCACGGCATTGCGTTCCCAAATGATTTTCGTCGTGACACAACGTCCGACAAGCTGCATGTAGAATACGACAGCAAAGAAAACGAAGAACTGGAATCTCTGGGTATAGAAGTGACCGTGGCTGGCCGCATGATGACCCGCCGCATCATGGGTAAGGCCTCTTTTGTGACACTGCAAGATGTGGGCGGTCGCATTCAGCTTTACGTTGCACGCGACGATCTGCCTGAAGGTATCTACAACGAACAGTTCAAGAAATGGGACCTGGGCGATATCCTCGGTGCGCGTGGCAAACTGTTTAAGACCAAGACCGGCGAGCTGTCTGTTCACTGTACCGAACTGCGTCTGTTGACCAAGGCGCTGCGTCCATTGCCAGATAAGTTCCACGGCCTGGCCGATCAGGAAACGCGTTACCGCCAGCGCTATCTTGATCTGATCGCCAACGAAGAATCCCGCAAGACCTTCAAGGTGCGTTCTCAGGTGATGGCAGCGATCCGTAACTTCATGGTGGATAGGGGCTTTATGGAAGTCGAAACCCCGATGATGCAAGTCATTCCTGGTGGTGCTTCCGCACGGCCGTTCGTGACTCACCATAATGCGCTGGATATCGACATGTATCTGCGTATTGCTCCTGAATTGTACCTGAAACGTTTGGTGGTGGGGGGCTTTGAACGCGTGTTTGAAATCAACCGTAATTTCCGGAACGAAGGGGTCTCCCCACGCCATAACCCAGAGTTCACCATGATGGAACTCTATATGGCGTATGCAGATTACAAAGATCTGATCGAACTGACTGAATCGCTGTTCCGCACGTTGGCGCAGGACGTGTTGGGTAACACCAAGGTGCCCTATGGTGATGAAGAGTTCGACTTCGGTAAGCCGTTTGAAAAGCTGACCATGAAAGAAGCGATCAAAAAGTATCGTCCGGAAACCAACCTGGACGATCTGAACGATATGGCAAAAGCGGTAGCGATTGCCGAATCTATCGGCATCAAGGTCGAGAAGAGTTGGGGTCTTGGGCGCGTAGTGACCGAGATCTTCGAAGAGACTGCGGAAAGCCATCTGATCCAGCCAACCTTCATCACCGAATATCCGGCAGAGGTTTCCCCGCTGGCACGCCGTAACGACGTGAACCCGGAAATCACCGATCGCTTCGAGTTTTTCATCGGTGGCCGTGAAATTGGCAACGGTTTCTCCGAGCTGAACGATGCAGAAGACCAGGCTCAGCGCTTTGCTGACCAGGTGGCTGCCAAAGATGCGGGCGACGACGAAGCGATGTTCTATGATGAAGATTACGTCACGGCATTGGAGCACGGTTTGCCACCGACAGCGGGTTTGGGCATTGGTATCGACCGTATGGTGATGCTGTTGACTAACAGCCACACCATCCGTGATGTGATCCTGTTCCCAGCAATGCGTCCGACCAAGTAATATGATCTGATACAATCAAATCCGGTGCAGGTAACTGCGCCGGTTTTTGCATGGTGCGGAGAGTGATGCGAAGAGTAGGAGAGTTTTGCTGCTAACCGCTTAAAACATCAGCAGTTACCCGCTTTCTCCGCTTGCCCAACGCGTATAACCGGTTATAATGCCACTCGTACATTTAAGCGGGTGTAGTTCAATGGTAGAACGGCAGCTTCCCAAGCTGCATACGAGGGTTCGATTCCCTTCACCCGCTCCAAACTCAACTCCCCTGAAGTCTACCAAACTCAACTTTTCCTTGATAAATCAGCAGTTATAGCATTCTATTAGTCTATTGAACTCAATTGTACTCCCCCAGGGTCAAGCTCAATGTGGGGGTATGGATGGGGGTATAATTGTACCCCCTGCTGAGAGGTACCCCCAATGAAGCTGACAGCTCGTCAGGTTGAAACTGCAAAACCCAAAGAGAAGCCCTACAAACTGGCTGATGGTGGTGGTCTTTACCTGCTGGTTAATCCCAACGGCAAAAGATACTGGCGTCTCAAATACCGTTCACTAGGTAAAGAGAAACTGCTCGCTATTGGCGTTTACCCTGATGTTTCTTTAGCTGAAGCCCGAAGTAAGCGTGAGGATGCTAAAAGGACATTATCCGCAGGTAACGATCCTTCTCTTGAACGAAAAATTGAGAAACTTAGTCGTCAACAAGACGCAGAAAACTCTTTTGAGGCTATCACGCGGGAGTGGTATCAGCGTCGCTATGACCGCTGGTCTGTCTCCTACCGCGAAGAGATGCTGAGAACCTTCGAAAAGGATGTGTTCCCTTATATCGGTCACCGGCCAATCAATGTAGTGGATCACAAAATCAGGACACCTTCGTAGCCTTTTTCCACTGCTCTTCGTATTCACAGGGCGGTAATCCACCATTGTGCCGATGGGGGCGTACCGTGTTGTAATAACTTTGTATCCATTCACCGATATCTCGTACCGCATGATGGATATCCATATAACCCCCGACAGGCAGCCATTCACTTTTCAGGCTTCGGAACACTCTTTCCATTGGTGAGTTATCCAGGCAGTTACCCCTGCGGCTCATACTCTGCATCACTCCGTTCCTCCACAGTAACTGCCTGTATTTCTTACTCCTGTACTGCCCTCCCTGATCCGAATGAAACAGCAGCCTCTTTTCCTTTGGTCGCGTCTCCAGTGCATTACGCAGGGCTCGACACACCAGCTCGGCATCCGGGGATGACGATATGGCACTGCCCACTATCCGACGGGAGTAAAGGTCAATCACCAGTGCCAGGTAGCACCAGCCACCATTGACTTTGATATAGCTGATATCTCCACTCCACACACGATTGGGCTCCGACGGCTTAAACTGCCTTTTCAGTAAGTCTGGCGATGCCAGTGACGTCTCCCGTTCACCACGGTAACGAGGCTTGCCGGGTTGGCGACTCGCCAGACCACATTCCTGCATCAGCCTGCGGGCCAGCCAGCGCCCCACGTTATAACCCGACTGACGCATCAGCAGACTCAGTGTTCTGCTGCCGGCTGCTCCCCGGCTCTGTTGATGCAATTTCCGCACCTGAGCACGCAGTTGCAGACGTTTTACATCAACCCGCGAATTCAGCGAGGCATAGTAAACACTGCGCGTTACTTTGAGCAGGCGGCACAATTCGACCACCGACCATTTTGTTTTCAGCCGTGTGATTAACGCAAAGATTTGATGGGGAGCTCGCTCATCAACACGGCTGCCTGCTTTAGTATTTCTTTTTCCATTTCTAGCCGTTTAATCTGCGCTCTGAGCGACTGGATTTCACGTTGCTCTGGTGTCAGTGCAGGATTGTCCGGCGTCACCCCGCTGACTTCTTCTTTGTGCTGGCGTATCCATTTACGCAATTGGCTGGGGTCCAACTCCAGAGCGCGTGCAACCTCGATGGTTGACCGCTGATACTTAACGACCTGCTCAATAGCTTCCAGTTTGAATTCAGGAGAAAAACGGCGTTTGGTCTGTTTAGGTTGAGTCATTATCAATTACCTCAATTGGCTGTCATTAAATTAACAGGCTATTGAGGTGTCCGGTATTACTGATCCACTACATCAGGACCGCAATGGTCCCTATGTCATTCTTCGAAGCGTCACTCTCAATTAATCCTTCACTTTAATCAGGAACAATAATGAACTATCACTCAGAATCCGGTGCCATACCGGAGAATCCCCCCTGCCAGCATTGGGGGCTAAAGAGTACGATCACACCCTGTTTTGGCGCTCGGCTGGTGCAAGAAGGCGACCGCCTGCATTTTCTTGCTGATCGGGCCGGATTTAACGGTGCTTTCTGCGACGATGACGCGCTATACCTGGATCAGGCCTTTCCGTTGATTCTCAAACAACTGGAGCTGACACTCACCAGCGGAGAACTCTCCCCCCGCCATCAGCACTGTGTCACCCTCTATCACAACGGACTCACCTGCGAAGCCGATACGCTTGGTAGTTGTGGCTACGTATACATCGCCATTTATCCCACTCAACGTTAATTACTTTCACGAGAGAAAAAATGAAATTTCTACCTACAACAAAGCGGGCGGCGGAGCCATGCCTGTCGCCCGTGACTATCTGGCAAATGCTACTTAGTCGTCTGCTGGAACAGCATTATGGCCTGACACTAAACGATACACCTTTCTGTGATGAAACCGTCATACAGGAACATATCGATGCCGGTATCACTCTCGCTAATGCCATTAACTTTCTAGTGGAAAAGTACGAACTGGTTCGTATCGATCGCAGAGGGTTTAGCTGGCAAGAACAAACGCCATATCTCACGATTATTGATATCATGAGGGCCCGTCGCGATCTGGGTTTAATGAATCGTAATTAGTCTGATGCTAACGGTATCGCTGCTTTCGAGTATGCCTGCCATTTGCTATCATCTCGCTTCCTGCTGATTTATCGACAAAGGTAATTACTTGAATTCAAAGCCTCTGTGCTTTGGGGGTATCTTTGGGGGTATAAGTTAAGATATAACTTGAAAATTCTATATTTTTCAAGTTATTGAACAGTTTGTTCTAATCCCTTCACCCGCTCCAAAAACACTTCTCCCTAAGTATCCCAACGTCTACTCAACCCAGTAAAATCAAGCCTTCAGGCGAAATCTCGTTATCTTGTGGTCTACTAACTCGGCATCAAGCTTTATCTTTTGGTACGACTCAAATTCAGCCTTACCGATCACTACAACGGCAGAGGCATCACAACGGGTAATCTCTACCAACTCTCCACTGATGGCAGCATCAAGGTCTGCAGAAATATTGGCCTGAGCCTGTGTGGACGTGTAAGTAATCATAATTTCAACAATATTATGTACATGTGAAAGGTATATCTTAGCTGTTATCAATACGATTACTGATAGTACTGATAGTACTGATAGTACTGATAGTACTGATAGTACTGATAGTACTGATAGTACTGATAGTACTGATAGTACTGATAGTACTGATAGTACTGATAGTACTGATAGTACTGATAGTACTGATAGTACTGATAGTACTGATTACGGGCAAAGAAACCAAGCCAGCTAAACTTAGTGTGCTGCCAGCGCCTTGAAAAACTCAGGATTAGCCTAGATGGTAGCCAAGACTTTCGCCGCGAGTCCGGTTGGATTACGCCGTTTAGCTTCCCAACTTTTAATCGTGTCAATGCTGGTTCCCAGCGCCTTAGCCATTTCTCCTTGGGATACGTTGAGTTGCTCTCTAATCGCACGTACATCGGCAATTTCATAACGAGTCACTTTTGCCGGAGCTTTGGTACCATTCTTAATATCAACAGCCTCTTCCAGAGAGGTTTTAAGGTCGTCAAAAAAACTCATTTCACACCTCATCTTTTAGTCATTTCGTTAGCTTCTTCAACTCAGCCTTCTCTGCATCAGTCAGACTATCTTACACTTTTGTCCACCAGGCTTGAAAAGCCTTAGCATCTAACGTGAAAAAATCAGTCCATTAATACTGGCTAATCTCAGTATTGGCGTGGGTTTCGAGTAAAGGTGTAAGACCCGAAAATTAAACGTGTTAAGCATGGCGGCAACTTAACACTTTATGCGCAGAAAGCGGGGGATTCCGGTAGTTGGTATGTATAAAACTGTATATCCAATAGCGGTAAAAACTCGTCAAACACTTATCCCACAAGGGATAAAGCGTGGTTGACACTTTTCAGAGGAGGGGCGAGCCGAAAAGTGTCAACCTATGGGGTTTAGTTTTTGGTATCCATTTGACACTTCCCCAGCAGATTAACGTGTATTAGCCGAGATTTGATCTGGTGGTGCATTGTGTTAGGCCACGATAAAGCCTGACGGGCGGCTAAGTGCCCAGGCTGTGTGAAAACTCGATTTTTGCATTATCTGAGTACTATCCCCGTTCAGGAACGCAAGATATTCCAGATATTGACTGCATTCGGAGTAATTTAGATATAGAGGCAGTTCGAGGCTTTTGAAGCCTGGTATCGAGGGCTATTGAGTGGTTATCAGGGGCTAAAGCGGTTATACCCGCTAGTTGTATTGCTCTCGCAGCTTAATGGCCAATTCTTCATTACCCAAGATCGACATCATTCTTTTCAGGTTATAAGCCAGCACATGCAGACTGATTTCGGTGCTGACGTTTTTAAATCGCCGCATCAGGAAGTGGGTTGCCCCCATCCACATTTTAATTGTTCCGAATGGGTGCTCTACCGTTTGCTTTCGCACGACAGCTGTTTGTGGCGATGCATCAAGCCTGGTCTGCATATCTTCCATTTCGGCTTCATGAACCCAGCGTCTTATACGTCTCGGATCGCGTTTTGATGTGGTGCACCTTGACCGCTGGCTGCAATCGCGACATGCAATATGGTTAAAGTACATTTGCAGCTCTAACCCATCTTCGACTACCGTAAACCTGTTCTGAAGCTCGCTACCCGTAGGGCAAATATAAATGTCTTTTTCTTGGTCATATTTGAACAATGATCGATTGAAAAGACCTTTGCGGTCTGCGCCAGAGGTATCACCTTTTGGTACTAAGGCTACGGCACCTAAATCCTGAGCGGCTTTAATATCACTCCGGCTGTAATAACCTTTATCAGCTAGAACTGTAATATCCGTTTTGCCAACAGCATCTTGCGCTAATTTTGTCACAGCAGTTAACTGCCCACGGTCTGGTGTATTCGTCACTTCATGTGCAACAATCAGGTGATTTTTGGCATCAACGGCAGTCTGAACGTTATAGCTAACCTGACGGTTAACATTGTTTATCTTCATCAACCGAGAATCAGGATCTGTCAGTGACAATTGTTTATCAGGATGCTGTTCCACGGCCTGCTGCATTTGCTTTAACTCTTCTAAACGTTGTTGCAACCATGCCAGTTTCGTCGCTGTTAAATCTGTGATTATTTCAGGCTCAGCAGTCTTGTCAGCTTCATCAAGCTTATTCAGGTAAAGAGCGATACTTTGCTCAACCCTTTCGATGTGACCTTTTGCTTTCTGGGGGTGAAGTTGTTCGATTTGCTGTTTACCGCCTTGAATTTACTGCCGTCGATGGCAACAATCACATCGGTGAACATTTGCATCTGCCGACACAAGTCAATAAAAGCTCGGCAGGTGTTTTTGATACCTTTACCATTGTTTTTTCTGAAGTCTGCAATGGTTTTAAAATCAGGTGTTAATCGTTCAAGCAACCACATCAGTTCCACGTTCCGATGGGCTTCTTTTTCTAACCTGCGGGAGGACTGAATGCGGTTCAGGTATCCATAAATGTACAGCTTTAGCATGGTTGCAGGGTGGTATCCTGGCCGCCCAGTCTGTTTGGGATTAACGCTTTCGAAGCCAAGTACATCAAGCTGTAATCCATCAACAAATACATCAACAACTCTGACTGGGTTATCCTCGGTGACAAAATCATCCAGCACTTCAGGCAGCAACGTCACCTGATGTCTGCCCTGACCTTTAATGTGATGGGTCATATCTGCACCCGCAATATGTAATCGTATCCCTCTAATTTTAATAAATAAAGTGGGCTGACGCATGGGTTTATCAAGAATGGTTGATCATATTAAGTCACTGCTTAGACCAAAAAGTGATCAGCAGTTTTCACACAGCCTGTGCCAAGAGCGGACATTGCTGACATCACTGATGTTTTCATTAAAGAGATAACTTATAGTAGGTAATGTTTGTAATAGTACAATTTGGATTAAAGGAATTAAATATGATTGCTAATAGTAGTTTAGATTTAACTAAATTATCCAAGGAAGAACTGATTGAACTTTATGCAAAATACAAAAGTTCAAATATATCTCACCGCTTATGGTGTCTTACACATCAAGATATTCCAGTGAACTTCTCTTCCGAATTTGTTAAGTTGATAGAAAAACTGGAAAAGTTAGTCGAATTGAACAGTCTGGGAACAACATCTCCAGACATTTTGCTGGATGCCTTAATAGATTCAATCTATTCTGATTGTCGTGGGTTATTTTGTGAAAAAAATGGTAACTCAAAAAATTATACGTTACAAAACTGCCTAAAAATAGTAAATGAAAAAAATGCAGTAACTGAAATTGATGAGATCATTAATAGAAAGGAATTTAATGATGAAGTTGTTTGTAACTATTCCTTCAGGGAGTGGGTCAAGTTTGTGACCGATAAAGCAATAGTTCACAAAGATAATTTAACGGAAGATAAAAAGAAAATAATAGATTATAGATACAAATTCTTGAAAGATAGCTCGAATGTATTTGAGTTTCAATATTATATTTTCCAAATCCATAATATATATGTCAATATCGTAGAGTGCTTCGCTGAAGATTTATTAAGCACATACAATAAATCCAAGCACTAAACTGGAACTGAAATTTTGAGTCCACTTATGATAGAAGTTGCTGAATATAGTTGCTTCTACCATCCTTTTTTTGTTGAGTATAATAATATTCATAGTGTGCATCATATGCACAGTCATTCTATGTGCAATATATATATTAATAGATATATTAATGGATATATGTCCGCTTCTCGCTCAGGCTGTGTGAAAACTTCTGATCACTTTTTGGTCTAAGCAATGAATTTATATGATCAACCATTCTCGATAAACCCGTGAGGTAATATTGTTTTTCTAATAAAATTATAGGCATATAAATGAACTTCACGGTAGTTTATATGGCCCAACACATTAAAGGTCAAGGCAGACATCAAGTGACTTTGCTCCCTGAAGCGCTGGATGATTTTGTCACTGAAGATAACCCTGTCAGAGTGGTTGATATATTTGTAGATGGATTACAGCTGGATTCTCTTGGCTTCGAGAGAGTTAATGCAAAGCAGACTGGGCGGCCCGGATATCACCCCGCAACCATGCTGAAGCTGTACATTTATGGATACCTGAACCGCATTCAGTCCTCCCGCAGGTTAGAAAAAGAGGCCCATCGGAACGTTGAACTGATGTGGTTACTTGAGCGATTAACGCCTGACTTTAAAACCATTGCCGATTTCAGAAAAAATAACGGTAAAGGTATCAGGAATGCTTGCCGGGCCTTTATTGAGCTGTGTCAGCAGATGCAAATGTTCACCGATGTGATTGTTGCCATCGACGGCAGCAAGTTCAAGGCGGTCAACAGTAAACCGAACAACTTCACACCTCAGAAAGCCAAAGATCATATTGAGCGGGTTGAGCAAAGCATCACTCATTATTTAAATAAGCTGGATGAAGCCGACAAGAATACGGAGCCTGATGCCAGCACAAAGTTAACAGCGACTAAACTGGCATGGCTGCAAAAGCGCTTACGGGAGCTTCAGAAAATTCAACAAGCTGTCGGGCAACAACCAGACAAGCAACTGTCTTTAACTGACCCTGATTCCCGGTTGATGAAGACAAACAACATGAATCGGCAAGTTTGCTACAACGTGCAAACAGCTGTGGATACGAAGAACCATCTGATTGTTGCGCATGAAGTGACGAATACACCAGACCGTGGGCAGTTAACTGCTGTGACAAAATTAGCGCAAGATGCTGTTGGCAAAACGGATATTACAGTTCTAGCTGATAAAGGCTATTACAGCCGGAGTGATATTAAAGCCGCTCAGGATTTAGGTGCCGTAGCCTTAGTACCAAAAGGTGATACCTCTGGCGCAGACCGCAAAGGTCTTTTCAATCGCTCATTGTTCAAATATGACCAAGAAAAAGACATTTATATTTGCCCTACGGGTAGCGAGCTTCAGAACAGGTTTACAGTAGTCGAAGATGGGTTAGAGCTGCAAATGTACTTTAACCATATTGCATGTCGCGATTGCAGCCAGCGGTCAAGGTGCACCACATCAAAACGCGATCCGAGACGTATAAGACGCTGGGTTCATGAAACCGAAATGGAAGATATGCAGACCAAGCTTGATGCATCGCCACAAACAGCTGTCGTGCGAAAGCAAACGGTAGAGCATCCATTCGGAACAATTAAAATGTGGATGGGGGCAACTCACTTCCTGATGCGACGATTTAAAAACGTCAGCACCGAAATCAGTCTGCATGTGCTGGCTTATAACCTGAAAAGAATGATGTCGATCTTGGGTAATGAAGGATTGGCCATTAAGCAGCGAGAGCAATACAGCTAGCGGGTATAACCGCTTTAGCCCCTGATAACCACTCAATAGCCCTCGATACCAGGCTTCAAAAGCCTCGAACTGCCTCTATATCTAAATTACTCCGAATGCAGTCAACATCTGGAATATATTGCGTTCCTGAACGGGGATAGTACTCAGATAATGCAAAAACCGAGTTTTCACACAGCCTGCGCTCATAGCAGCCTAAGTCCTGCCTACAGCAGCTTCGAGCAAGAAGCAAACGTCTCGGAGGCATTAGAATACCGAGCTACTATGTTATGGGTGTTATGCTTTTTATTCCCATCCCATTTCTTTATAGGTCTTACTATCCTGTTCAGGAAAATCCGTTTGATATTTTCCCCAGTTGCGGAACGTGTAATATCTTTTCATTGCTTCAAGGTGGGAGTCTGCATCACATGTCCACACTAATCTGTAGCTCGGATCCAGCAATTTACGAGCAGAGTCTCCCTGTGGACCGACAAGACAAAACAAATCCAAACCATCATCATTTGTCCATAACTCATGCATCATAATTTTGCTCTCATGAACTGCTCCCCATAAATTAAGATATTGCGATATTAGCAATATCCGCATCGTTCCAATAGTTCTTTAATTATTTGTGTTTCATTGACTCCTTGGGGTAGCGATGTTTCCTTATGCCATTGAAGAGTGTAGTCAAGTTTATCAAGTGCTGAGAACCTGTCAATTTGACCTTTTAGATTTTTCGTAATATCGATAGATGATAAGAATGAGTTTGCCGCAGCTTCAAATGCGTAATTAACTGACAGAGTACCGGATTTCGCAAGCGTTTTTTTAATGTGTGTTTTTTGTTCTTTCACTGATGGTTCATATAGCATTATTGCATCCGAAAATATTTTAAAAAAACTATTTTTTGTTATTTTCACTGTTCTTTTCATAATCTATCCTTTCGCATAACGTAGAGGTAACTGACAGTCAAAGTGCAATGCTATGTACTACCCAGAGCTCAGATATGGCTAACTATAACTAACAACCATGCCTGAATCTTCAATAATTGCTGTATGTCCGATCCTGGCACGGAGCGGAAAGCTAGGTGGAACTATAGGCCCATTGTGAGCGTGAAGCGGACGTTTAAAAATAAAGTCGAAAAAGATGGCATACTCAGATTAATAAGTTAAAATAGCCGTGCACGGCAAGGCTATTATCATCTTTTAATACATGCAAAAAATATAATCATGAATAAAAGTTATTATTTCGAAAATAAATATAAGAAATGGTCCATTACAGCCGTGATATGCATCATTATGGGCGGATGGTTCTGGTATATATTGTGGGCATCAAGTATCTCCCATAATACCATTTTACAAAAATCGGTACCTGAATGGATAACGTATATTTCTTTTGGTGCATTGATTGGAAGCTTCTCTTTTATACGCGCTTTTTATCTTCGCACTTTTAACAAAACATTAAAGTATCTTTGTAATGCATTTTTTGGCGGTTTTTGCCTGGGATTTGTATTGAGCTTAAATTGTTACGATGTCTATGTTTATCTCTTCCCAGACAAAATAATTGGCTATGAATCTGAATATGAGGTTGTCTTTTCAGGGCCATCGAGAGGTAAGCATGGGCATTGTGAAGCCGGTATCTGGTTAAAAGATCAGAACACCGCCAGATGGATACAGCTTTGTACAAACAAAGAGTTTCTGCGCAGCCATCGTAAGCAAGGAATGACAGGAGTATGGGTAACAGCTCGTGTAAATAAAATTGGAACTTACATTGTGAAATACGAATTTATTTATATTTAAATGAAAAAATCTGAATATATTACAATCGATAAGGTCGCTATCTTTTTTGCACCTGTGAAAATGAATGATAGCCAACGCCTGCTCATCGCTGCCCGAAAACCTTGCTACAGAAGCTTCGAGCGAGAAACGGACGTTATTTATTTTTTAGTTGTTCGTAATCCTGCAGATATTTATCCAACGGATAAGCAGTTCCAAATGAGTGAATTTCTCCATTATCTTTATCAATTATGAATGGTGCATTCCCTGCCAACTGAGCAGAAAACTCACCCGTTTCCAGATACTCTCTCGATTGATAACAATAGAACCAGCCTTCTGAGAATCGGCCATGAAGTGTAATAACGACTGGAATGTCATAGCCTTTAAGGTAATCCAAAGCCTTGTCCATCGCATTTTGATAAGTAATCATTATTCCGCCCTCAGTCGATAACGTCATTTGAACTGACTGATATGACCTTCTCCCAGCAAACTAACATAGCACGATGTAAGCAAGTTCCGCTTCTGGCAATTACTGTGAGGATAACCCCTCTTCTTCAAATCGGGATACCCGTTTTGAGATCGAGCTTAAAAGGTTCCCAGCCTCCTGGCGGATCCCACTCTCCAAGGCCAAGCACCGTATCATTCTCTATTGATGTAATGATCACGCCATCAATGGCGCACTGACTGGATTTCCAGAGAATGCCAGCTGGAATATCAATCAGAAAAACGTGGCAGTAAGTGGTGACCATAACCCGATCACGTAGCCTGTCAGAATGGATGTCAGGAATTGAATAAATATGGGCAACGTAATCACCTAATGGATGACTTCTGAACGAGTGTGTGGCCATGTCAAAAACATGAAAGTGGTCGCCACAAATGATTGCAACGTGGGATTCATTCAGGAGAAAATCAGAAAAGGCGCTGGAAATCAGCCAGCCATCCTCATCTGCACGTACATACAACTGTAAAATCAGAATGGGTTCAGCGTCCTTACTGATTAGCAGTAGCCGATCCTTTTCCCCATTTGGGCCAAAAGGATTGATGTCGATGATCGAAACACCTTCCATTTCATCACCAGGCGTAGGCTTTTCAAGATAGGCCGATTGTAATGTCATTGAGTATCCAAGTGTGACAGAAGAAGAACTCATACTACTTTACAAGCTGATGTCATGACAGCAGCGTATGTTGCCATATTGCGCTGACCAGCCCCCGCAGATTAGTACATTCCGATGTTAGTAACGTCCGCACCTGACACTTAGCCGCCCATCAAGCTTTATCGTGGCTTAACACAATGCACCATCCGGTCAAATTGTAACTCGAATTATTTTGGGTATAGTTTGATTTTATTGAACTCAGAGATTGCCAGTTTTTACTGGCCTTAAGTGACGGCATTCTAATCCCTTCACCGCCATTCAATACGATAGCACCCCCAGTCAACCAACATTTTTCATCAAGTATCTGAAGTAATTTATTAAAATTAGGAGAATAGTGGTTTACGAATAACCGGTTGAATATTTTCAACCGGTTACCTTAACTTAGAAGTAACGAATGTTAAATTGGGCTGTACCTTTCCAGTTAATTTGATTTACAACCGATAGATTAGAGATTTTATTTATTTGTGGTTCAACGTTAAACTTCATTTTAAAACTGTTACCAACGGCTGGCATATTTTTTTTATCATCCCAGAATGTCCAATCTTCTATTTTGTCATAGGCGAATTGGCTCATTTTTACATGCAAAAAAGACGTTGTGGAATGGGAGCCGCCTCCTGCAAATCCAAACGAAGTTTGTGGATTACCATCAATGCTTTCTTCAACTGGATTGAGCGTGTAATTTCCAATTGGATTGGAGGTGTTTGGATCCGTGCCAATACTAAAGTCACGGTTAATATCCGCATGATTAGTCATCCCGTTGGTATTTGTACCACTCATGGCCTTTTCTGTTACACCATCGACAACCCAGAAGGCGACGTGCGTATTGGCATCTGCAGGGCAATTGATGCTCAGTGTCACTGGTTTTGCCTCTAGGGTTGTGTAATTGCTTCCCAACTCAGTGTGATGTATCACACCCCAATCGAGGTCTGCGCCACCTTCAACGTCGGCAACACAGGCTGGAGGGGAAATAATGCCATGAACGTTAAGCGTTAATGAAGCGGCCATAGCTTGGGTACTACAGACTACCAGTGCGGTGATCCAGATAATTTTCTTCATTGAAGACTCCTTTTATACGCCAGAAATTTATTTTTAATTATAATGCAATAGGAATGGTCTTAAAATTTCAAGATGTAACATTACGTTGATAAATAAGTCGGTGCTCGGCAGCAATAAGCGTCTAACGAAGGACTATCGAGACTTGTCTGGCCGACGATTCAGTTGGCAGAACGACGTAGTAGAGCAAGAGTTCCTTAGTTAGGTTTACTGGTAAGTCAGTGCTCCACGCTTTTTAGAAATGTGAGCCTGTGTCTTTTAATTGCAGGGGCTTGGTGGGCCAAATAAGCGCCGAGTGATACCGTAGTACGCTTAGATGGCCCAGCCCAGAGAGAATGTGACGGTACTACGTGGGCAATCAAGACAAAGCCTAATGTATGTTTAGAGAACGGTTACATCGTGGCCAAGCATTCTGTAATTAAAAACTGAAATTGAGTCGAAATGAATTTGAGCATGCGCAGGGAGTGCTTGGTTTAACTCAATACACTGTTGCTGATGGGGAAGTAAATAAGGGGTAGTGAATTTAATATACTGCCCCGTGGGAAGAATTTTTACATTATTATCAAAGCGGAATACGCGTGTAGTCGGGTTTTTTGCACAGAGTTTTCCATCGATTTGTTGCCATTTGACCAAAGACCACAACGCTTTGATTGGTGGTTGATTGCCTGGTTGGATGACAATCGGGAGATCTTGACCCACCAAAAAATTTATCCGCTGCCCCGTTGATTCTTTCTGATTGGGAATTCCGGTGAAAATAATACGTGCAAGATGTTCAACATTAATAGAATGATTATTTTTATAAATGATTCGGACGGTTTGAACCTCGCCAGGCTGTACGATGACGGCGGCTGGTGAGGGATAGATAACTCCTCCGTCAAGGTTATCATCATCTAAATGATTCACTTTGCTATAAAGAATGATGGGTTGGGAATCTGTGTTTTTGATATCAATGCTCGATTCACCTTGGTTTTGATTAATAATCACAGCAGAAGTTAACGGCTGAATCTCTGCTGCTTCAGTCTGTGTGATTAATCCTATAAGCACGAGAGATGAAATAAATCCGTAGTGTAATAGAGTTTTTTTCATAATTGATGGCAATCCAATTGGGCATGGAGCACCTCTAACGCAGAGATGTCTTGATGCGGATTTAAAGAAAGCACACACTTTTTCTGTGCTGATGTGACAATAAACGCCTGTTGACGTTGTATCTTTTTGATCTCGGATTGATTGACTAATACCACCCCACGGTCAATAAAGAAGCCCATGATGTGACCTGTGTCATCGGTAAGAAGGTCATCGTTTCCAAGTTCTGGTGGTAATGAGTCAAGTTCAATTAAGTAGTCACGGTTATAAGTTGAGGTGAAATTAACGCTTGCGACACTTCCAGGTTCGACCCAAATGTCTCTGCGTGCATTCTGAATAAAATAACCGCGTGGTAACGTATAAGTCTCTAGGCGGATCAGATTGTCGTGATAGGGATGCAATTGTGGGATTAATGCTAATCCATCATGATTACTGATGACTTTAGCGCTTGGTGTGTCAATGGTTGTATATCCTTTCACTCCCGTATTCACGATGCCAAAGCTATCTCCCACTTTCTGAGCGGAAAAAATCACGCCTTCTCCTGTCGCTGCTGCCGAACCACTCAAGGTGGTATTGAGCATTCTCGCAGAGTTATTGCTGCCATACTCCTGCGTATAAGCAGCGCCAATCGCAGAGTAGGGGGTCAGCATTGAGGATTGAATGAAATGCTGTAACGTTGTGCTGTGATCTTGGGTATCGGTTATTTTACTGGTGCCAAGTGCGAGATTGATATTATCTGTCACAGGTGCCGATAGCTCAGTACTGAACTGGTTAGCTGTGGAGAAATGATTAAAAATAGACCGAGAACGAATAGTGCGAGTGCCGAACTGTAATGGAATACCCAAACTTACCCATGCATAGAGTTGGCTTTGTGTGGTAATAGGGAGCTGATCGTTATTTGTTGTTGAATACCCCAAGTTGGTACTGAGTGTCATCCAGTGATTACTGTGAGTTAAGCCCAAACTTGCAGAGGTAGTGACCTGATGGTCGTAATAAGCCGTGCGGCCTAGTGAAATTGAACCTGAGTATCCTTCACTTAATAAATGGCTATAGCCAGTAGAGAGATTATATTTTTCTTTTCCGTAATTGTTATCAGCCCAGACACCATAGTCAGTGTAATGCAGGCTTTGCCATGTAAGCGATGTGTAGAGATTACCGTGGTTGAATGTTTGGCTCCAGCGAATACCTCTACGGTGATTATTAGATAAGTGAGCATCAGATAAGGAAACTGTACTATAGATACTATTCTCTTTCCCCCAAGAAAAGCTCATTTCACCGCCTATCCCTTGGTAAGCCTGGCTGGATAAAAACTCTGTTTTGGGCGAAAGCTGTCGCCAGAATGGCCAGGTATAAGCAATACCCAAGATGTTTTGTGTTCCAGGCTCACGTTCGTTGATTACGTGCCCGGCATAAAGTGTTAATTGATTATCGGTATTATTTGCAGGGCGAATTGCACCACGTGAAATACGATAATGGCTACTGATCCCCATGTTATTACGAATAATGACATCGATATCTGCATTATTGGCAATGACAGGGACTTGCGGAAAGTGAAAGGAGCCGCTTTGCACACTCTCACTATAGATGATGGTATTATTTTGATACAATTCAACCACGCTACTGCCATTAGCTACACCAGATATATCAACGACAGCACTGGGAGTAATAGCATTTTTTCCGAGATTGAAAGCCATGCCCTGTATATTGCCTACACCTAAAAAAGTTGACGGGGCATTGAAACGACCAAGTTTGATGCCAAAGTGGGTAAAATCTTTTTGTATATAATTTTCATTGTTATAGCTACTCCGCTGAGTTTGATGCTGATCTCGGGTTCGATAAAAATAGTTATTGCTGCGAAAGATAAAACCATGGCTATTAGCCCCAAAAATCCAATGCCCGCTGGTGCTTGTTCTACGACCAAACCGATCGTCAAATTCGGTATTAAATAAGTCATAGTTAATAAAAGCGGCATTACCGCCGCGGAGTAATGGATGTTTTCCCTGCCGTTCTTGGATAAGATATTGCGGAGGTAATGTTATTTTTAATGCATTCTTGCTCGCACTATAACTCATTTCCATATTGATGCCATTGCACCAAGTGAATGTTTTGGTGTTGGGTGAGGGCTGGAGATAACGAGGGTTGATCCCCAAAAGTTGAATAGTAGGGCGATCGAGTTGAATTTGACCATTTGTCAAAAAGTTAATCGGATGACTGCCGAGATAGTTACCATTGATATAAACACCAACTTCATGATGGCCTTTGGGAATATCATGGTCGTGAATAGCTTCTGTCACTAAGCCTACCGGAACACCCAGTGCTTTGAGCATCTCTTTGTCGTAAGTGAATGCAAGGTTATTGCTGGCGATAGCTCCAGGTAAATAACCGGCACATATTAGCCAAAAGGCTCTTTTATTTTTGATAATCAGCATAGGATAAAAGCCGCAGAGATGTTCTGCGGCTTTGCTAATTTAGAAGTAGCGAATGTTAAACTGGGCGGTACCTTTCCAGTTAATTTGATTTATATTTGAGATTTTATCTGTTGTGTTTAATTGTGGCTCAACGTTAAACGTCATTTGGAAATTGTTTCCTATTGCTGGCTTAGCGGTTTTATCATCCCAGAATGTCCAATCTTCGGCTTTGCTGTAGGAATAGGCGGTGATTTTTCTCGGTGAAAAAACCGTATTTGAGTGAGAACCACTTGCCACAAAGCCAAATGAAGTTTGTTTATTGCCATCAACGAGTTCCTCAACCGGATTGAGCGTATAATTTCCAAGCGGTTGGGATGTGAACGGATCCAATCCAATACTGAAGTCACGTATGATCTGGCCATGGTTAGTCATTCCGCCGGTGTTGTCACCCTGCATTGCAGGATCTGTAATACCATCGGCGACCCAAAAGGCAACATGTGTATTAGCATCGTCGGGGCAATTGATACTCAGAGTGATGGGTTTTGCTTCCAACGTTTTGACTTTGCTGCCTAATTCACTGTGTTGCAACGCCCCCCAATCGAGGTCTGTGTTACCAACTACATCGGCCACACAGGCCGGTGGTGAAATAATGCCTTGAACATTTAGCGTTAATGAGTTGGCCATTGCTTGGGTACTGCATACTGCGAGTGCGGTGATCCAGAAAATTTTCTTCACTGAAGACTCCTTTTGTGCGCAACTAAATTGCGATTAATTATATAGCAATAGGAATCATCTTAAAATTACAGGCTGTAACAATACGTTGAAGAATGAGTCAGGCCCTAATTAGGCGTTCTCAATATCGCTACACATCAAGCTTTCGGCAGGCGGGAATGATGAGGTTCCCCTCCCTGGCGGCTCGTATCGCGCACCTATGCGCTCAACTAACCTGCATCCCACCACCTATGGCTATTAAGGCTGCGTCCCTTGCCGTTAGCACCATTTGAACGCATTGTTGTGTTGTTCGCCGTTTATGTGGTTCACCGTGCCGTGCTTTTGGTCTGTGCTAAAATGTCCCTTTGTAGCGTTCGCGCACAATTTAGAGAAACAGCCTGGAATACGGCGCTTTGTTTTTTAACCAGGGATTGCTAGCATTAGGCTGTGTCCCTTAACTGTCCGTGGTGCCGTCGCAGCCCCAAAAGCCCATTATCAAGGCGGGGGTGAAGGGCAGAGTGGCCCTGTGTTCAAGCCCGACAACACAGAGAATGGGCTTTTGGGGCGCGACCCTATGGGCTGACGCCATTGGCGTGCATTGCTGCGTTGTTCGCCGCTTATTTGGCCCACTAAACCTCACGGCTCACGCCTTGCTCTGCGCGCAAATGACCGCCAGCGGCGCTCGCGTACAGTTAAGGGATACGGCCTAGGGATCAAGATCACAGCTTGGTGAAACAGTGGATCAAGGCTTTATTTCAATAAAATCAGTAACAAGAGCCTATCTGACGAGTGTTATTCACTGGCCATTTTGACTTTGGTAAGTGTTCGAGGTCTTCATGTACTGCGTGTATGCTGCTGTTTTTATGTGCTACTCGTATCCAAACTACCTGCAACAATAAGGCCTATTGGGATAGGTGCTAAGTGAAGGTTCAATGAAATCGTATTCTTCATTGCTACGGCAAATTTTCATCTTGCTCTTGTGGGGGCTTGCTTTCTACGTTGCTGGGCTTGTTTCCTTAAAGTTTGATGATCCTGACTCGCCTATTGCGATTGTCTGGTTTCCTGCCGGTGTTGCGGTTGCCGCCTTTTTGTACGCGCGGTGGCGAGAATACCCGCTGTTGTTTCTGCTGTTCACTTTTGTCAATGTCCTTTTCGATAAAGGGAGCCAGGATAATCTCTTGTTGTTGTTGATATATTCTTTCGTATCCATGCCTGCCAGTGTTGCTATTGCTTGGGTAGTTCGCCGCTTTGCACGCTTAAATGATGATCTTCATGTGGTTTTACTGTGGATAGGGGCAACACTTGTTATCAGTGGATTGGATGCGTTGATTGTTGGCGGCGGATATGCGTTGTTGAACGGTCAACCGGCTTTGAGTCTTTTTTGGCGTAGCTTTATTGCAGACGTTACGGGGATTATCTTTGCCACTGCGGTGGTGATGGGATTTATGAGCCGGCGCGGAACCGTCGTCACCAAGAACATACTAACTCGGTTAACAGGTGTCATTCTTTGGTTTTTACTCTGTGCCGTAACCTGGATTATTTTTGCTCATCACTGGCCATGGTTGCAGGAGCACGCAGCTGCTCTCTATTTTGCTCTGGCATGTTTACCCATCGTGTTGGTGATAGCCATTACTGTCTTGTCGGGTAACCGTGGTGCTTCCGTTTCGCTATTAGCGCTTGGCATCATCGTGATTCATTTTACCGATCTGCGTAAAGGCCCCTTTTTCATCGACGGTTTGGATTTGGCTGAATCCTTGTTGCTTGCTCAGAGCTATCTGTCCGCTACTGCTCTGTTGGTTGCGTTTATCCGGGTGGTAGAGCATGCAACTAATAGCTTCAACCCGGATACCGGCAGGATTGTTGGCAACGGTGTGCTTTATAGCCTAGACACTCGCTCTGGCACATTGTCTTGGTCGAATGAGATATCCACGCTGTTCGGGCATCTTGAACCCAGAATGCTCGATAGTGTTGACGCTGTTTTACAGCGAGTTCATCCCCTCGACCGGGATAAACTCTATAACCATTGGTTCTCATCCTATGGGCTTGTAAAAAGGCCATCGCTGGTTTTTCGCATCCAGACTGCTAATGGTGAATGGCTAACGCTGGTTGATAGCGGCGGTATCCAGATGGTGAGTGGCGAGAAGCGTGTCATTGTGGGCAACTGGCAATCCAGTCAATACCGCTTGCCTTCTGAATGAAGATTTTAGTATTTAAGGTGGGAGATTACAGCCTGTGATCCAGATAGCTCTGCTGTTATTTGGTCTTGATTTTGTGCGTTCCAGAGCGAAATACCTGGTGAACATTGGGATAATCTGGGGGGTATTGGGAATAGGCATCTTTATCGATGGTCTGGATGGTGTTGCTTATTTCCCTTTGCATGTTTTTGGTATTCTGTTGCTATTAGAAAGCCTGGTTACGCTGAGTATCGCCTCGAGTGGTGTCGGTGCGCAAAAAGTCGTTCTCTATTTTAAAGGCGGCGTTTTTTGTTTCGTTGCCATCCTGATTTTGTCTAACAGGTCTTATAGCGATCTTTTATTAGCCATCATTTTTGGCTTTGCTTACTTTGTTATTGGCCTGTTTGTCATTGCCTCCGCTTGGATAGTCAGATTTCCTCATTGGAAGAGCACACTACTCAGCGGTATTGGCCAAATTCTGTTCGCAGTATTGATGTTTAGCCCTTACCCAATCCATTACAAGGCGACGGTATCGGCATTTTTGGGAACATTGATGTTCTTCAGCGCTGTGAGCACGGTCAAGTTGGCTCGCCGGGTGAACCGGTTACGCGAAGGAACCTCTGTTTTTGAGCTGTTGGCACCGGCCGATATTGCCAACGGTTTTGAAAAAATGGCTAAACCGTTGCAATCTGTCACTAACATCTCCCCAGATGAGTTTAGTAAGCCGCTGACAGTTCATATTTGGACGCCCGAAGGAACGGCCAACACCTCACCGATTCCCAGGCCAGTCATCAATCGCTACATTGCGGCTGTGGATTCACAAGGGGTTATCTCGACAGGTCATGCCGCATTGGAGCTACCACCAAGTATTTATATCAGCCTTTATCCTGAGGCGGATATTGATCGTTCTCCTTCAGAGTTTCTCAATACGCTCAAGGCCACCAAGGATAATGATGTGCCTGGTGTATTTCAGCCGGACTATGCCACAGAGGCGGCAAACTGGTGTGATTCAGATCGGAAGATACAGTTCTATGAGTATAACAGCATGGCGTTGTTGCGGTTTTGGAACGTATATAGATGCAGTAAAACGTATAATCTGACCTATCGTAACTGTTCAAGCAGTGTCGCTTATGCTTTGGAAGCTTCCCTTGATGGCGTACTCTCCAAACGGCGTAAAAAGTGGTTATGCACATTACGCATGTTGGTGACGCCAGAATTGTGGATCGCCGCCCAACTGCGCAAACGTGCGCTATCAATGGCTTGGACCCCAGGACTGGTGATGGATTATGCCCGCGCCTTGCAGAGTATTGTTAACCCCGATCCACAAAGTTGGTTTCAACGCGCTTTATCAAAGTGGGATTTGTTACGGAAGGCTAAAAAATAAAGCCCCCTTTATAGCTAAAGAGGGCTGCCAGGCGGAGGGGTTAGGCTTCCGCTTCCGCCGTCTCTTTCTGATTGTCGGAGTTCATGCTGCTGTAAATGACCGGCAGCACTAACAGCGTCAATACGGTGGCAAAGCCTAGTCCAAACATGATGACTACCGCCATACTCTGGAAGAAGGCATCACTTAGCAACGGAGCCAGGCCGAGTACGGTAGTGAAGGCCGTTAGGAGTATTGGGCGTAAACGTGAAGTGGATGCATCAATAATCGCCTCCAGCATCGGTTTTTTCTGCCGTTCCAAGCCAATTTCTTCTACCAGCACGATACCGTTACGGATCAGCATGCCGCTTAAGCTTAGCAAGCCTATCAGCGCCATAAAACCAAACGGTATGCCGGTCAATAGGAAGCCTAACGTGACCCCGATCAGTGCCAGAGGAATGGTCAGCCAGATTGCAATGGCATTCTTCAGAGAACTGAACATCAACACGGTAATGATGAACATGATCACAAAGGCGACGGGCAGGCTGGTGAACAGCCCGGCTTGTGCCTCTTTGGTGCTCTCATAGTCACCGCCCCATTCCAGTTGATAACCACGAGGCAGTTCGATGGCATCAATATCGGGTTTGATACGTTGTAACAATTCAGCAGAGGTTTCCCCGCCTTGAGAACTTGGGTCTGCCTGCACCGTTAAGGTACGTTTGCGGTCCAGGCGCATGATGAGTGGATCTTCCCAATCGGTGGTAAAACCGCTGACCACGTTATCGATAGGAATAAATGACTGGCGTGCCTGGCTCCAGATCATCACATCGTTTAGCCGCTCGGCATTCAACCGCTCGCTGTCTGGCGTTCTTAATACAATCGGCATGAGCCTTGTACCGTCACGGTAGAGACCCACGGCAATGCCGCCAAAGCTCATGCGTAACGCACTGTCTATTTCACGTTTATCTACACCAAGCTCACGGCCAAGATATTCGGAGAACTGCGGGCGAATAACCTTGGTACGTTCTTGCCAATCGTGCATAACGCCGTCAGCTTGTGGGTCGGCACTGGCGATTTTCTCAGCTTTGTCAGCCAGTGTACGCAGCACATTTGGATCTGGGCCAATAAAGCGGGCTTCGATCGAGCTGTTATTTGACGGCCCGAACATGATGCGCTTCGCCTGAACGTTTACCTGCGGGTAATTATTACGTACATAGGTTTCTATCTGGCCGATCATACCTGGGATCTGGTTCAGCTCCTTGGCACGAACCATGACCTGCGCATAGTTGGAATATTGCCGTTGTGCGTTGTAGGTGAGCATAAAACGCATTGCCCCTTGGCCGATGGTCACCATGGTATCGCTGACACCGGCTTGTTCCCTGATATGCTGCTCTATCTGGGCTGCCATCTTCTCTGTGTAGGCAATATCAGTGCCATAGGGTAACCAGAGATCGACAAAGAAGATGGGGGTATTGGACGGTGGAAAGAAGCTCTGGCGAACATTACCAAAACCAATGACTGAAACCACCATCAACGCAGCTAGAACCGTTAGGGTTATCGTCCGTTGGCGCAGCAGTTTAGCCAGTATGTTGCGATATACGCGGAACAACCAGCCGTCATAAGGCGTTTTGGCGGGTTCATCGGTTTTGGGTTCCGCTATTTTCTGCTTTTCAAATGCCCACTTGGTGAATACCGGTGTCAATGTTAAGGCGGTAAACCAGCTTAACATCAACGAGATGAGCAATACCTGAAACAGCGACTTACAATATTCCCCGGTTGCGTCGTTAGACAAACCGATAGGTGCAAATGCCAAGATAGCAATGATGGTTGCCCCTAAGAGTGGGAACATGGTGCGTTTCACCACATTGCTGATTGCACTTAGGGTATTTTCCCTTTTTTGACGACCAACCAATACCCCCTCAACGATCACGATGGCGTTATCCACCAGCATACTAAGGGCAATAACCAACGCACCGAGCGACACCCGTTGCAACTCGATATTGAACAGCTTCATCAACAGCAGGGTGCCTAACACGTTCAGTGCCAGTGAGGCGGCAATGACCAGTCCGCTGCGTACCCCCATGAAAATCAGTAGGGTGCCGACGACGATCAGCAGTGCCAGCAAGAAGTTCATGATAAAGCCGTTAACGGCACCTTCAACTTCATGTGACTGATCATAGAAGACACTGATATCCATCCCCGCAGGTCGTTCAGCTTCCAATTGTGCCAGACGGGCTTTTACGGCTTCACCAACCACAATCACGTTGACGTTAGGGGCGAATGACACGCCGATAGAGAGGGCTGGCCGCCCATTGGCACGGTAAATATTATTTGGTGAGTGCGTCACTCCTTGAGTGATGGTGGCGATGTCACGCAGATAAACGCTACGTGGGTTGCCTGGTTCGCTAATCAGCAAATTACCCAGTTCCTGGACGTTGTCAAATTCGCCAGTAGGGTGCAGCCTGATCGACTCACTGCCGACCAGCAGGTCGCCTGCATTAGACACCACGTTTTGCCGGCTAAGCAGGTCATAAAGACGTTGCGGGATAATATTGGCCGCGGTCATCTGGGCCCTGGATATCTCAATCTGTACTTCTTCCGGTATGATACCGACAATACCGACTTTGCCTACGCCAGGTACCACCACTAACTCACGGCGTAACAGTTCAGCAAAGTTGCGCAGTTCTTGGTTGGTGTAGCCATCGCCATAAAGCGAGAAGAAGAAACCGTATACATCGCCAAAATCATCGTTAACGAAGGGGGCACTGGCACCCGGTGGCAAACGTATTGCGGCATCGCCAATACGTCGGCGTAGAACATCCCATATCTGAGGCAGTTCAGCAGCCCCATATTCGGCACGGATATTAACGGTAATCTGTGACAGCCCAACGCTGGAGATCGAGGTTATGTTGTCGATGTAAGGAAGCTGTTGAATCGCATTTTCCAGTGGTAGGGTAACTTCCTCTTCCACTTGCTGTGCCGATGCGCCGTCATAACGGGTAACCACCACTGCAGTTTTAATGGTAAAGGCCGGGTCCTCCAGCCTGCCGATGTTCAAAAAGGCAATTACCCCGCCAATGCCCAGCAGTAAAATGGCCAGCCAGATACGGGTGCCGTTGTTGATAAAGTTTTCTGTCAGTTTCATCACAGACCTCGCTCACGGACCCAGGCGCGCACTTCTTGATTTGGACGCAGTTCGCGGGTGCCGGCTGCGACAATCCGTTCGCCATCTGCCAGACCGGAAACGATCTGGATGCCATTAGCGGTTAATTGGCCTGTTTCGACCTGACGAGATTCAACAAACAGTTTTCCTTCACGCTCTTTGATTACCCACACGTGGGGGTGATTGCGAGCAGTATTATCCGGGTTAAATACCGCTTCAACGGGAACAATCACATTCGCCGTTTGCATGGCACCGGCCAGATTACCAAGATTTATTTTCACACTGCCGCTCATCCCCGAAAGCAGAGGTAAGTCTTGTGGACGTGGCATACTTAAAGTCATTTGATAGGTCAGCGAGCCTGATGTGGTATTTGTGGTGTGCTCTTTATAACGGGCAGAGAACTCGCGCTCAGGTAGATTATTCAGCTGAACAACTGGTTGGTATTTTGCATTATCTTTATCAATAATGATGAACAGGTTTTCAGGGATACTGAAAACAACATCCAGTGAATCCAGCGAATCCAATCTGGCCACTGGTTGGCCTGCTGGAATAACCTGAAAGTTACGGGCATCGACCATGGAAATGACACCGTCAAAAGGAGCACGGATCTGCATGTCGCTCACTTCTTCTTTGGCCAGCTTTAAGGCTGCTTGGGCTGAATCGCGAGTTGCTCGCTGTACGTCAAGTTCAGCACGGGGTATGACGTTACGTACACTTAGTGTAGCGAAGCGGTTAAACTGAGCCTGCGCGAGGTCGAACGTAGCTTGGCGGTCGCGTAGCCTTAACCGTGCATCAGTACTGTTGAGTTCGGCAATCAGTTGCCCCTTACTAACGCGTTCCCCTTCACGTACCAGTAATTGTTGCAGCTGCCCTGGGCGTTTAAATGCCAAGTCAGTTCGGTCACCTGCGATAATTCTGGCGGGGAATATCCTGACTCCTTGCTGCGCACCATTGGTGACTTCAAAAATGTTCACCGGGCGTACGCTTTCGTTTTTCTCAGGTGCTCCTCTATCACAGGCGGAGAGTGAAAGTGCGAAAAGTAGAACAGCGACAAGTTTTGTTTTCACGATGTAATCTCTTCGGATCAGATTTTAAGGGAGCGATAAGTTAACGCGTAGATTTTGATACGTAATTACGCTACGGTTTATCGCTCGTCTGGACCGCTCCGGCCCTGTTCCCGCGGCAGCGTGAACATAAATGACTCGAAATATCTGCTAAATTAGGCAACAGTTAACGAGTCAAACTTGTAAAAATACGTCAGATACCAAGTGATAATCGGGTAACAATAACATCCTGATTATCTGACGGGTCTTGGATTGGGAGAGCTGTACAACGACTGATCTCCAATCCTGTTGATTACCAGCTACTCCAATTCCCTCTTTATTACCACTCTATGTTAATGAGCGTAGGTCATAACTTCTTCCTACGACAGATCCTGCTTACTATTTACGTTGTTCTTATAGGTTTTGAGTATTGTCATCGTTTCCTTTAGTTTCAATCACTCGCAACTTCTTCAAGTTTAGTGCGTTGCCACGATATCGGTAAAAATATCTTGAGGATGAAAAGGTTTCATACCGTTTGGTTGGAGGCCATCCGGTTTTTCGTATTAAAAACAAGTGAACGGTCAATCTCTCGATTGGCTATTTTCTGGGGTTCAACAGCTAAAACTGCGCTGCGTTAGGCCTATTATTCCAGCCCCGCTGTGGATTTACCCTTGCACCACTGGGCAGGCTTAGCGCACAAATCAACTATCAACGAATACACTAGACTGTGCCATCATTTGCACGCGAGCGCCGTGAGGTCTGGTGGACCCAATAAGCGGCGAAAATGCGCACAAATGGCTCCAGCCCAGCGTGTCGCGCCCCAAAATCCCGTTTTCTGCGTTGTTGGGCTTGAACAGAGGCCCAGTATGTTCTTCACCCTCTGCCTTTATAACGGCTTTGGGGCTGCGACAGCACCACGTGCAATTTTGGGACACTGCCTAGAGCTATGCTCCAGAAGACATGCTCGCCTGCAACTTATATAAAGTTGGGTATATAATATTGATAAGTTGATGTAGATATGTGAAGGTTTTCTCTATCAACGTTAGGGTTAGAGAAAGCGTTAAAAAACAACCTATTATCGGGTAGTGCTTGCATGCGACAGAATCTGCGATATTACTGGCAGATCGCCAATGAGAATCAGCCGGCCGCACAATAGAAAACGGGGCTAGGAATTGGCAAGAAAACGTTTGAGGTGGTAGAGTCATGCGCCGTTGCGCGAGTTATTTTGTTACAGGTGTAATAACATCTGAACGTTCGTGAAAGCCGATGCAGCAAAGGGGTAAATCGGCCAGAAATACATTGGTGATGTCGTTCAATCGTTCACTCATCCATCGTCAGGCAGAACTTGCGGTATTGAATGTTGAGCAAGAGATGTAGGTTTTAGGCCATGTTTCTTCGTTTCGCGGGCCAAGAGCCAATATGGCGTTAGGCCCATCCTTTTCCAGACATTTTAGGGGGCTGGAGATGCGATGCTGATGATTGAAACCAACCTAAAGCACAACGCCCTTAAATGCGACGCATAATACTCTGGTGAGTATTCGGCAGTAGCGCAGAAAAAAGAAGCTTGAGCAGGAAGAATATGAATAAAGGTGCTTGGCCACGTCGGGTGGTGGTGACTGGCTATGGGGCGGTAACGCCAATGGGAATGAATGCTGAGCAAAGTTGGGCAGCAATAATGGATTACCAGTTGGGCTATCGTTATTACGATAAATCCAGTATGGGAATTCAGGCTCGTTTCTTTGGGGTGATCGACGAAGAACCCAATCTGAAAGCTGTCCCTGCATCAATCCGTCGCCGCTTGCCGCGTTTCGCCAGATTAGCGTTGGCGGCGGCGCGCGAAGCGACGGAGATGGCCTTCCACAGTGAAAGCCCGATAGCTTATTACGATCCGTTTGACTGCGGTACTATTATTGGCAGCGGTTGGGGCGGCCAGGATGAAACCCATCACAACCATGAAAGCTTTCTGAGTACCGGGCTGGGTTCGCCGTTTGGTTGCTTCCTCTCAATGCCCAATGTTGCCACAGCGGCTTGTAGTCTCTATTGGGGGTTGCGCGGTTACCAAAACAGCCCAATAGCGGCCTGTGCGACAGGAACGATTGCCATTGGTGACGCTTTTGAAGCGATCCGCAGTGGTCGTGCTTCAATGATGCTGGCGGGAGCGGGTGAATCCTTGCGCACCGATTCTGCGGTTTGGAATATCGACATATTGGGTGCCCTGGTGAGTGAACAGGAAGATATCAGTAAAGCCTGTTGTCCTTTTAGCCTCGATCGCAACGGCTTTGTGCTCTCTGAAGGAGCCGCTGTTTTGTGCCTGGAAGAGCGTGAAGCCGCATTGACACGCGGGGCGACGATTCTGGGAGAGATTAAAGGTTATGGTAATTATTCCGACGCCTTCGATTTTACTGCTCCGGCAGAAGATAAAATTCCCAGAGTGAAAACCATCCAGCAAGCTTTGCAACAGGCGGGGATGACTGCTTCTGATATTGATTATATCAACGCACATGGCACTTCTACGCCACTTAACGATCTCAATGAAACGCAGGCGATTAAGTTGGCATTCGGTGAGGCAGCCTATTCAACGCCACTTTCCAGTACCAAATCTTACTCTGGGCATTTGATTTCGGCGGCAGGCAGTTTCGAATCGATTATTTGTCTACAGGCGTTAAAATATCAAATCATGCCAGCAACCTGCCACCTCAACAACGCCGATCCACTGTGCGATCTGGACTATATCAGCGAAGGCCACCGTCCGGCTGAATTGCATAATACGCTGAATTTGAGTTTTGGTTTCGGTGGTGCTAACGCGGCGTTGGTGATCGGAAAAGCGTGAGCATGAATTACAACTATACTCTGCATGATGCCGAAGAGTGGGCCGCCTTTTCCGGCGACTACAACCCAATCCATTTTGATTTACAGCATGTTCGTAAGATGGGAGCAGAACAATTAAGCGTCCATGGTATGCGAGCAATGCTGGATATGAAACGTCATCTGAGTGCGGTACTTCTTGCTGACGATCCGTCTCAAGATTTCTATACTTTCAGTACGCGTCTGCGTCAGCCTATATTGTGCCAGAGACCCTATCATTTGCAGATTGCGAGCAATGGTAAGCAGATAACGGGTAAGTTGCTGGATAGCACGACGCAGGAGAGTTGCTTCAGCAGTAAGTTAGTTTCGGCCCCGTCGTTGGAATTAACAGTGTGCGAACGTGAACATGCACTGGTAACAGATGATATCATCACGCACAGCCAACGATTTCCTGGAGATGCATCAGACATTACCCAGTCATGGAGTTTCTTTGATGCTCTATTGTTCCAGCTGTTAGTGAAATCCCCGGAAACGTTAGCGATGTTGACCACAGCGTTACCTGAATTGACCGCAGAGACACTGGTTGATGTGTTTGCCCAGATCCCAATAGTGCAGACTCATCATGAAACCTACTTTAGCGCCAGATTGTTGACCCCTGATATTTACTCTCATCTAGGTGAGAGGCTGTACTACGCCATTCAACCGATGCTGATAATGGGAAGTAGAAACAGCGGATTTATTTTACGGGCAATGATCCAGGCCAGAACGCAGCATCAACCGCTGATGACTACCTCAGTAACGTTGAAAACATGGCCATTGGCCGGTAATTGATTAAGGATTTAAACGTGGAAAAATACGAAAAGATTTATAACGCCGTCTGTGACATGATTTGTGATGCCAAAGATCTTGATAAGTCTGAGCTTTCGCCAGAGGCATCGCTGCATGAATTGAAACTGGAGAGCTTGGATTACATCGAGCTGGTGGTTATGGTTAAACGCGAGTTTGGCATAACGCTTGGCCCTGAATTGTTCACTGATAATCTGGAGATCACTATAGAGGAGTTCTGCCAGAACTTGGTAAAACAACTGAAATAATTCTATGACGAAGCAATGGGTGTTAGTCACAGGCGGCAGCCGGGGGATTGGACGTGCGCTGGTGGTCGAGTTGTCTAAACAATGGAATGTGGTGTTCACCTGCCGAAGCGATCGACCGCAAAACGCAGAGGTGATTGAAGCCTGTACCGATACACCGGGATGGATAGAACACTGTGTTTGTGATGGCAGTGATGAACAGGCAGTAGATCTTGTAGCACCTGAATTATTGGCTCGTCATGGTGCACCTTTTGCGGTGATCCACAATGCCGGCATCACGCTGGATAGTTTGCTCATACAGCAAACTGGCGAGCGTTGGCGGCAGGTCATCGATACCAACCTCAATGCCATATTCTATTGGAACCGTCACCTGTTGCCAGCCATGATGGCACAAGGAGAAGGGGCTATGGTGCTGATGTCTTCGGTGAGCGGTATCAAAGGCAATATTGGGCAGACTGCTTACGGTGCCAGTAAAGCGGCAATGATTGGTATGGGAAAATCGCTCGCTCTGGAAGTCGCTCGCTTTGGTATTCGGGTAAACTGCCTGTTGCCAGGGATTATTGAAAGTGAGATGACAGAGGCTATTCCCGCAGAAGCATTGAAAGCACTGCGTAAGCAAATCCCTTTACGCCGTTTAGGTAAGGCTAGCGAAGTGGCCAGAGCTACAGCATTTCTTATCGGTGAAGATAGCCGCTACATGACAGGCCAAACCTTGATTCTTGACGGAGGCTTGACGGCCTGAACCGGCATTTTTTATATCAACAGTTGGGGTATTTTTACATACCCCAACTTAGGTTGTTCCCCTGATGCCCTTCTAACATTCGTTTGTTCCCTAACTTATTCCCTTTCGGCCGATGCTGATCTGACGTTTATCTGCCAACTCGAGAGCAATGGTGCTATAAAACCCCATAATTCCTGGTCTTAATGCCCAGTTAACCTGTATTATGCACACCTTTAGCGCATGAAAACGTTATGCAAATCAGTCTGGATTATGCATGTTAATTGTCTGCCAGCCGTGCTTGTGTGCAATTAAAAGATCCAGCCTAGTGGTGTTTACTATCGCATAAATGTGGGAAAACGCTGATAAGCGTTCTCTTTACTGGAAATGATGATTTTTGCAGCTGTTGCAACAAGAAAGCTCGACTTCATCAATCTGCAGAAAAGTGCCTCGGTATATAATTCTTTGCGTGCTAAAGTTAACCCGTTGACTAACGGTATTTTAGGCACACTGTATAAATGTAAGGTTAATCAGGTGTGTTTGGAATTTGTGCCTGTCGTTCTTACAATTGACTGATTCGTGAATGGGAGTGAGTGAAGTGAAGCAGGGATTAAAGTATGGTTTTTTATTTACATTGACGCTCCCGCTAAGTTGCGCTTTTGCTGCGGAGCCTCTCAAGCAAGACATGAAATCAACACTTGAATCATTAAATGCGATAACCAATGAGGTAGATGAAGCTCCGGCACTACTCTTGCTGACTCCCTCGCAGTTAGATGCTGTTAGGCCTAGTGTTGAGCAAGAGGTAGCCAAACCCGCTAAACGCTCATCGGGTAAAAAACCAAGTGAGTCCAGCCCGGTTCCCGTTACTGAGTTAAAAAAACTACAGGCAAAAATCAATCAGTTGAATACAACCGTCAGCCTGCAGGAACAAGAGTTAAAACAACTTAGGAAGACGGTGCAACAAGATGCGAAGACCCGCACTGAAGCTGATCGATTGAAACAAAATTTGCAGGAAAACCTCAAATCTACAGAACAGATGCAGCGTGAGCTGGCTGCCCTGAAAGAAAAAAATTCAAAGAATAGCGGTCAGTTACAAACGGAACTCGATAAAAGCCAGCAACAAAGTGCGTTATTGCAAAAACAACTTGATGCACTGGCTCAGTCGTACAATGAAAATACGCAGAAAAGCAAAGAACTCCTTGTAGAGCTGGACGAAAGCCGTAAAAAGGCTCAAGAAACTGAAAAAGCACTGGCACAGTTAACCAAGCAAGCCAATGAAAAAGAACAGAAGACATTGATGCTGCAAAAGCAACTGGATGCTTTGGCTGTGACTCACACAGGAAAGAATAGCGAGCGTGATGCGCTGAGCGAGCAAGTGACGCAAAGTAAGAAACAGAGTGAGGCATTGCAACAGCAACTCGCTTTGCTGACAAAAGAGAAGACGGAGAAAGATCAACAACTGGTTGCCATAAAGCAACAGCTGGATACCCTGCAATTGTCAGACAGTGAGAAAGCGAAAAGCACCCAGGCGTTGCAATCTGCTCTGGATGAAAGTCGTAAACAGAGTATGGAATTACAGAACCAACTGATTGCCTTAAAGGAAAAAGCGGGCGAGCAACAGGCCGAAAACGGTGCACTCCAACAACAGTTAGCCACACTGCAAAAAGCCGTTGTAGAGCCGAAAACCGAACGTGAAATCCGTGATTATGCGATTGGGAGTTCATTGGCTGAGGATATGCTGGCTTTGCTCAAAGAAAAAGCGGAAAACGGTATTGAGGTAGATAACCGCCTGGCTTTGGCTGGGGTGCAGGACACTTTCGCCGGTAAGAGTAAATTACCTCATGAACAGCTAGATAAAGCGCTTGATGCTACTGAAGCCGCCGTGATCACCAATGAAAAACAGCGAAAACTGAAAATTGAAGCTGAAGGTTCAAGATACGTTGAGCAATTTAAAAAGCAAAATCAGGTTAAAAAGGATGCAATTGGTTATTTCTATCGTATCGATAAGCTTGGTAAAGGAAAAATTGAAGACAACAGTATTGTCACGGTAGTCGTAAAAGAAAGTTTGGTAAATGGCAAGGTTATCAAGGATATGGGGGCGGCGGGCACCTCGATCAAGCAACCATTGAGCAGTTATCCACCCATGTTCAGATCGGCACTCTCAAAGTTACAAAATAACGGCAGTATGACGATGGTAGTCCCTCCGAATTTGGCTTACGGTGATAAAGGCCTACCGCCAGATATCCCGCCGGGGTCTACAATGGTATATAACGTAAAAATTCTGAACGTTATGGCTCCTGCTGATGCTGCCGCTTCTGTGAGATGACAATTAACTCAGGCCAGATGATGCGCATTGCTGGAGTGTCTTTTAATCGCCATCCAGTAATGCGATCAACGGCCAGTTAACCTGCATCACGTTTATCTACAGTAACTACGGTAAACATATTTTCCATTTAGAGGAACAGCTGATGGCTTTTTACAATCCCCGACGTATTGCAGTGTATACCATCGCCGTGATCATGATCGTCGTGGTTGTTGGCTTGCTGACTTACTTGGGCGTGAGGTGGCTTAACGAACCCTGACGGTGAGAAGGGCTTTAGAGCCCTTCTCACCTGTAGTATCCAGAGTGCTTAACCTACTGTCGGCATTGGGCTAAGCGCCATTTTTGCCGCGCCATTCTCGGTACGACTGAAACGCCAACAGACCTGATGGTATTTGGCTACACTATTACGGTGTGCCACACTTACTAGCGTCACATCGGGCAATTCATCAACCAATAGGCAGTACATCAATTGCTCTGTATCATCATCCAGAGCGCTAGTCGCTTCGTCCAGAAACAATATGTCCGGACGGGTGAGGATAGCGCGGGCAAACGCCAATCGTTGCTGTTCACCTGGGGACAGGCGTTGGCTCCAATTGGCTATGGTGTCCAACCAAGGTTGCAGATGCTTCAGGCGACAATTTTCCAATACATTAAGCAATTGTTCATCGCTATAGTCTTTATTCTGATGCGGATAAGTCAGTGCTTCACGCAATGTATCGATTGGAATATAACCGCGTTGCGGTAAAAATAGGGTGCTCAGTTTTGTATCGCGGGCTATTTCACCTGAACCGTATGGCCAAATCCCGGCAATCGCGCGCAGCAGGGTAGATTTGCCAGAGCCAGAAGGGCCGACGATCAGTACACGTTCACCACGCTTTAACGTCATCGTTGCTGAGTTCAACAATGGTTCCCCACTAGGTAACGTCAAGCCAAGATCGCGTAATATCAGTGGTTGTTTGTCCTCTTGTTGCAGGCTGATCCCACGTTCTTGGTGATGGATCTGATCCACCGCCGCATTAAAGCCTGCCAGACGGTTAACGCAGGCTTTCCAAGTGGCTAAGGTTGTGAATGCATCGACAAACCACGATAATGCCCCTTGCACCTGGCTGAAAGCGGATGCGATCTGCATTAGCCCCCCCATTTGAATGGCGCCAGAGAAATAGCGTGGTGCAGCCACTAGCAACGGGAAAATTACGGCAAACTGGCCGTAGAAATTGCTGGCAATATTGAGCCGTCGAGTAATACGCATGATTGACCACCAGTTACTGCGGATAGCTTCAAAACGATTATTCAACTGCTGCTTTTCGCGCGGTTCACCCTGATACAAAGCAATAGCATCATTATTTTCACGGATACGAATCAATCCGAAACGAAAGTTTGCTTCAAAATGCTCCTGATTATAACCGAGTATGACCAACGGTTTACCAACCCACCAGATCACCAATGAACCCAAAACCGCATACAACAGGGCAAACCACACCATATAGCCAGGGAGGGTGATTGTATATTGTGAGATGGCAAAGCTGATTGGCCCACTGATGTTCCAGAGAATGCCGATGAATGAGAACAGCGTTACCAGGCTGGAAAGCAGACCGAGTGAGAGTGAAAGAGTATATTGGGTCAGAACGTTGAGGTCTTCGGCGATACGTTGGTCAGGGTTATCGATAACTTGCTGTTGTTCTGTATGGTAATAGGACTGATGCGCTAGCCATTTCGCCATGAATTTTTCCGTCATCCAGCGCCGCCAAAGCATTCGCAGCCCCTGGGTTAGATAGACCTTGTAAACCGCCAGCACAATGAAGATCAACGCCAGATAAGTAAATCGCCATAGTTGTGCTTTGAATACCGGATAGTTTTTATTCTGCAAGGCGTCGTAAAACACCTGGTTCCATTGGTTGATAAGTACACTGATATACACCAACCCCAATGAAAGGGCGATGATAGCGATCAGCATCGACCAGGCACGCCATTTTTCTTCAGAGACCCAGAAGGGTTTGATCAATTGCCAGACAGCATGTTTTTGCGAAGGAGTCTTTTTCATTGTGATCCAGAATGTATTATTTCCTTTTAGGATGGACGTATGGTGGGGAATTAACAAACTGGTATATGTAAGCGTTTTTGACGCTGCTAACCATTTTGTAAAAAGGCCCATCACGGCCTAGCTGCACAACGGCAGCTATACTCGTCATACTTAAAATTGCAGCCAACCAACCGTTTGTTCATTTCAGAAGACCCGCTCAGGTCAATGACAATACTGCCATGAGTTGATTTTATCCTTTTTCAAAGGGATGAACTTCACGGATGTACCGGGTGTTGTCATTAACAGCACTGCAATTTTGTGAACGAGCATATACTGGGGGTAAAAAATGTGATTGACAATAAGTGGATAGGTAAAAAGTACGTTGGTTGTACGTGACTCCAAGAAGCGGGTCTACGGGAAACGCGAGATAAATTGACCGTAGCCTATTTTAAACACTGGTTACCACAGGTCCGAAGGGAGGAAGCGCGTGGATGATGCGAACAACGCAACCCGCTTATTTCCGTCCGGAGGGCGATCCTCCGGGCTAGGGACATTTGTGCGCATTGGTGCGTTGTTCGCTGTTTATCGGGTCTACCAAACTGCATGGCTCACGTTTTGTTCTGGGCGTAAATGACCGCCAACAGCGCTCGAAAGCAATTGGGTGAAGCGACCTAATTTACTGTGGCCATTTCATTTCGCCTTTTAGCACCTTGGCACTTAATTCCAGACTTGAATCGTTTTTTATATGCGGATAATGGCGTTTCATGGCAGCGATCAGCTCAGTGGCATTGTTGGTTTTTGACAACTCGTTTTCCAGAGTAGTCAGGTAGTTTAGGGTGAATGTCACTGACTCTAGCGTTTGCGGTGCTCCAGGCAGGAAATGACCGGGGACAACCACCTGTGGTTGCAGTGTCTGGATATTTTCCAAGGTTTGTCGCCAGTGAGCGCGGGACTCAGGGGTCTGATTGTCGGCAAGCCACGGGTGGATATTGTCACCGGCTACGGAGACTCCACCCACCACGGCTTTCAGTGCTGGGATCCACAGATAAGTGCGCCCTGGCGTTGGGCCGTTCAGACCTTTAACTTCAACTTGTTGGCCATCAATGGTAAAGCTGCTGCCTTGTAATGGTTGCGGAACGATAATCTGTTGGGGGGCATTCTCTTTTAAAATTGGCCCCCAATAGGCAATTTTACCTGCCTTGGTGGCATTGATCTGTTTGATGGTGCTTGGTGATGCGATGATTTTTGCTTGTGGGAATGCGGCGCTAATAACATCAAGGCCGAAGTAGAAATCTGGGTCCGAGTGGCTGATATAAACCGTCGTCAGTTTTTTGCCGGTGGCTTTGATTTTTTTTACCAGCTCTTCTGCGTCATTGTGCTGGAATTGAGCATCTATCAACGCTACTTCGTGCTTACCGCTGATGATCTCCGATGAAACCGGGAATATGCTTTTCTCACCGGGGTTATACACTTCCAGAGTCAGTGTGTCAGCCGCATTGGCGACGGTGCAGAGAGTCATGATGCTGGTAAAAGCAAGGTTAGTTAATGACTTGTTGGTCATGTGTAAGTTTCCTTGGGTTTTTGTTGTCGTTGGTAGAATATTACGTTGCATAAATTGAAAGAAAAATCGGAAAATAGGCAATGGTTAGTTGCATAGATCGAGCAAATTGTGGATAGAATTACCGCTGCTGAAGTTTTTGTCACCATTGTCGATCGCGGTAGCATGATTGCGGCGGCAGATGCGATGGAGATGTCGCGAGCTATGGTTACCCGCTACCTGGCGAAAATGGAACAGTGGGCTGGAGCGCGCTTGTTGCATCGTACTACGCGCAAACTGAGCCTGACCGATGCTGGTGAACGTACGCTGGAGCGTTGCCGACAAATGTTAGCTGTGGCGGGGGAAATCGATCTAGTTGAAAGCGCACAAGGCGATGTTTTACGTGGCTTGTTGCGCATTTCCTGTTCGCAATCACTCGGCCAAACGGCGTTGGTCGGCGCTGTGGCTCAGTATCTGAAGCGCTATCCTCAGGTTGTAGTGGATCTGCAAATGAACAATCGCGCGGTAAATCTAGTAGAAGAGCGCATCGATCTGGCACTGCGTATTACCAATGATCTGGACCCTAATCTGATTGCAAGGCAACTTTCCACTTGTGCTTCCGTGGTTTGTGCGTCACCAGCGTATTTAGCCGCTTGCGGTACTCCACGACATCCAGAGGATTTGGCGGTACATAACTGCTTGACCTATTCCTACTTTGGTAAAAGCCTGTGGCATTTTGATTGTCGTGGGACGAAGTCGGCCGTGGCGGTCAGTGGTAATCTCAGCGCTAATGAGTCGGTGGTGTTGCTGGCAGGGACGTTGAAGGGGGCGGGAATTTCTCTACAACCTTATTTTTCAGCGGCCCCGGCGCTGGCTAAGGGGGATTTGATAGAGTTACTTCCCGGTTATACACCACAAGTGATGGGCATTTACGGTATTTACACGTCGCGTCGTCAAATGCCAGCCACGTTACGTACTATGCTGGACTTTTTGGTAACGTGGTTTGCGACCGATCCCGATTGGCAAGCCACACTGCGGTGAAATAAGGTTGCGAGTGATACAGCCTAGCGCTGCATCACTGAGGCTAAGCGAGCCGGAAACTTTTCCGCCTGTTGCTGCAGGTGCTGCACAAAAGTGGTCACCAGCGCCGAGGAAGGGCGGTGCAACGGACGGATCAGGCTGACCGTAAAGGGCACATTTATGCTGAATGGTCTGAGGTGGATGCCATGACGGGCGTAATCCACGGCTGTTAGCGGGTTGATAATTGAGATGCCTACCCCTTCATTGACCATGGCACAGACGGAGGCTGCGCTGTGTGTCTCCAGTACCATCCTGCGTTCAATTCCCTGTTCATTAAACAGCGCATCCAGCAATTGGCGGTAATTGTCAGTGCTAGACAGGCTGATAAAGTTTTCCTTGTAGAAGTCCTGTGGCACTAACTCTCTTTTTGCCAACAGGCGATGCCCAGCTGGTAGAACGCATACCTCATTTAAGGTCATCAGCGTCATTCGTTCAGTTCCCGCTGGCGTCAGGGTATTTTCTGTCAGGCCCAAATCATGACGCTGTGCCGACAACCACTCTTCCAACAACGGTGATTCCTGTGGGATCACGCTGAAGCTCACTTCGGGATAACGATCAACAAAAGGCTTACATACGGCAGGTAACAGAGATTGTGAAAACACCGGTAAGCAAGCGATGGAGAGTTGTGCCTGTTCGAACTGGCGGATACCTGCAGCGGCGTTTTTAATACGTTCCAGACCATAGTAAGAGCGTTGTACTTCCTCAAATAATCGCAGGCCTTGAACCGTTGGATAAAGACGACCACGCAGGCGATCAAACAGTTGTAATTGGATCATTTTTTCAAATCGCGACAGTTCGCGGCTGACGGTGGGTTGTGACGTTTGCAGCAACGCTGCCGCTTCGGTGAGATTGCCGGTCGTCATCACTGCGTGAAAGATCTCAATCTGGCGTAGGGTAATGCCATGCATGGTAGAACGCCTCTGGCGGAGAATGCTATATCATAAATGAATAGACTATGGCGAAATAGATATTTTTCACGCAGAGCTTTAGACGGCATGATAATGGGAAATCTTTTTATGGAAACAAACCCATGCCACGCGCTTTGAATGACACATCTACTGCTTTGAACACCGCTAATCTGCGGGCATTGCCACAGCGTTTTGGTTGCCCTGTCTGGGCTTATGATGCGGATATTATCAGCCAGCAGATCGCGCAGTTGCGTCACTTTGACGTGATCCGTTTTGCCCAGAAAGCCTGTTCGAATATTCATATTTTACGCTTGATGCGTGAACAGGGCGTGAAGGTAGACTCGGTATCGTTGGGTGAGATCGAACGTGCGTTGAAAGCGGGTTTTGAGCCAGGTGGAGAAGATATTGTTTTTACCGCTGACGTGTTGGATCACACCACTCTGGCTCGCGTTAGCGAATTGAAAATCCCGGTAAACGCAGGTTCCATCGATATGTTGGAGCAACTTGGGCAAGCTTCGTCTGGTCATCCGGTGTGGCTGCGGATCAACCCTGGTTTTGGCCATGGGCACAGTCAGAAAACCAATACTGGTGGTGAAAACAGCAAGCACGGCATCTGGTATGCCGATTTACCACAAGCGCTGGCCAAGGTACAGCAATATGGGCTTAAGCTGATTGGTCTACATATGCACATTGGTTCCGGCGTGGATTATCAGCATCTGGAGCGTGTATGCGATGCCATGGTGCAACAGGTGATAACACTTGGGCAGGATATTAGTGCGATCTCTGCCGGTGGGGGGCTTTCTATTCCTTATCAGCAAGGAGAAGAAGCGATCAATACCGGGCATTATTATGGTTTATGGAACCATGCGCGTGAGCGGATTGCTGCGCATTTGGGCCATCCGATAAAACTGGAAATCGAACCTGGACGTTTCTTGGTCGCGGAAGCAGGGGTATTGGTAGCCGAAGTGCGATCGGTAAAAGACATGGGGAGCCGTCATTTTGTGTTGGTCGATGCCGGTTTCAACGATCTGATGCGTCCAGCGATGTACGGCAGTTACCATCATATCTCGTTGTTACCTGCCGATGGACGCAACTTAGAACATCAACCGCTGTATGAGACCGTGATTGCCGGGCCGTTGTGCGAGTCTGGCGATGTTTTCACTCAGCAGGCTGGCGGTGGCGTTGAAACCCGCTCGTTGCCGCAAGCGCGGGTTGGCGATTATCTGGTATTCCATGACACCGGTGCCTATGGTGCTTCGATGTCCTCCAACTACAACAGCCGTCCGTTGTTGCCGGAAGTGTTGTTTGAAAACGGTGAACCTCGTCTGATTCGTCGTCGGCAAACGATTGAAGAGTTGATTGGGCTGGAATTGGTTTAAGCGAGCTTCCGGGCTATGAACTCAATCGGCGTATGGGCCAGGGGCCACCGACTCACGCAGCTTTAATTCACCGGTAAAGGAGGGAAGCGGTTGCACCGTTTCCCCATTTATCAGGCGGAACGCCTGCGTGATGGCGGTTTCTATCATGGCATCGATTGGCAAATAAACGGTGGACAAGGCGGGTTGCAGATAGGTGGCGCTGGGCTCATCGTCAAAACCAAACAGAGAGACATCCTGCGGAAGGCGCATACCGGCCTGGAAGAGGGCTTTCATTGCACCAATCGCCATATCGTCGTTGCTGGCAAACAGTGCGCTGAACGGTTTACCGGTTGCCAACAAGATTTTACAACTCTGGTATCCCCCCGCCACGCTACTGTCCCCATTGGTGACTAGCGCGCCATTAAAGGCAATCTGATGATGTTCCAGTGCCTGACGGTATCCAGCCAATCTTGCCCGAGCGGTCGGTGTTGCAATCGGGCCAGTGATGCAGGCTATGTCACGGTGCCCCTGACCGATCAGGTAATTAACGGCATTAAATGCGGCATGTTGTTGTTCAAAGAACACACAGCGCTCACGGGCTTTAGGGAGCTCGCGATTAATCACCATGAGTGGCGCAGCTAGACTTTCCAGCAACGTCATGAGCGTATTTTCACTCATGAAGCGTGTATACAGAATAATGGCATCACAACGACGATCGGCCAGAAGCTGTACGGCTTGTAATTCATCTTCTGGTGTATCGTGACCATCAGTGACGATCAGGTGTTTTCCGCTGGCTTCGATCATCTTAGCAGCCTGCCGCAACAAGCGACCAAAATAAGGCCCGTCGAAATTAGAGACGACTAGGCCGATACTGTTGGAGCTTTTATTGGCCAGTGACTGAGCGAGAAAATTTGGCCGGTAACCCAGTTCGTCCATAGCTTTAAAAACGGCATCGCGCGTGCTCTTTTTTACCTGTCCGGTGCCATTTAAAACGCGCGAAACCGTGGCTTTGGATACCCCAGCGCGAATGGATACATCCAACATGGTGATCATTAGTGGTTAACCCCTTTTTACGTCCGCTGCGGCAATAAGGCCTAGTTTAGCATAGGGTTAGATCAGGTTGTGCCCAGTGATTATGTTGGTTGTGTCGTAAACGTTGATGGTTTAAGAGTATCTGTCACAAGTAGTATTGGGTAGAATCGGCCAATATTCCCTTATGCTGTGCACTGAGTTGGGGGCGTTTGAAGAGGAAAACAGAGTGATTCGTATCGTTAAGTTAGCGGATTACCCGCAGCATCAGCAACAGGTCATTGACTGGCAATGGCAGGCATTTGGCTGTGATAACAGCCGAGCATTTTTTGCCAGTATAGTGGCAATTAGTCTCAGGCAAGAGGGTTTACCGATTACATTTATTGCATTGCAGGGCGATAAACCGGTAGCCACCGTGGGTCTTTGGCGCTGTGATCTGATTAGCCGTCAAGACTTAACACCTTGGCTAGCGGCACTTTACGTTGAAGAGAGTCACCGTGGTAGCGGGCTGGCATTGCAAATGCAGCAGTATGTACAGGATCACAGCCGTCGTGCCGGGTTTAAGGAACTGTATCTGTATGCGGAGTTTGCTGGTTATTACGAGCGCCATGGCTGGAACCACATCGGTGACGCGTTGGACTACCCAGATCGCCCGGTGCGTCTTTATCATCGCTCTCTTTAACTGTTTATCCCAACGTTATTTTCAAAAGGGACACCGCCTGGGGGGAGTTGAAGGCAGCCAACACCTTTGCATCTTGAAGAGCGATGGGGATAAATCAGGGTTAATTCTGCTCGAAGATGTTATTGATACTGGCTACTGAGTGTCGGCGTACCAGCGTTGGGCTGAACATATTGGTGATTTCTGGTAGCGACTGGTTGTTTGCCAGCGCTAATGCCAACTCTGCTGCCTGCTTTGCCATTGTGACGATCGGGTAACGGATCGTTGTCAGACGTGGGCGTAAATAGCGTGAAATCAGCACATCATCAAAACCAATCAGTGACATCTGGCCCGGCACATCAACGCTGTTGTCACTCAGTACTGAAAGCGCACCCGCGGCCATCGAATCGTTATAGCAGGTGATGGCGGTGAAGTTTTTACCAAGCCCCAACAGTTCTGTCATGGCCTGCTCACCACCAATTTCATCCGGTTCGCCATAGGCGATCAGTTTCTCATCCACCGGGATACCTTGTTCCTGAAGAGCGTCCCGATAACCTTGCAACCGGTCGGCTGCGTCTGAAATCTGGTGGGTTGAGCAGATGATTGCGATACGTTGGTGACCCTGCTGGATCAAATGACGCGTTGCCAGCCAGGCACCGTAACGATCATCAAGAGCAACGCAACGGTTCTCAAACCCTGACAGTGTTCGATTAATTAGGACCATCCCTGGGATCTGGCGCATCCAGACGATCAATTCATCATCGGTCATTTTCTTGGCATGTACCACCAGCGCCGCACAGCGGTGGCGGACCAGTTGCTCAATCGCCTGGTGCTCTTTTTCTGCATCGTGATAACCGTTGCCAATCAGCAGAAAGTTGCGGGTGGCGTAAGCCACTTGTTCCACCGCTTTTACCATGGCACCGAAGAAGGGATCGGAAACATCGGACACAATCAGGCCAACGGTTTCGCTGGATTGCTGTGCTAACGCTCTGGCGTTGGCATTGGGGTGATACTGCAACGCCTCCATCGCTGCCAGAACCGCAGCGCGTGAACTTTTGCTGGCTTTAGGCGAATTATTTATTACGCGGGATACCGTGGCTACAGAAACATCTGCTAGCCTGGCAACATCCTTAATCGTGGCCATATTTATCAACACTTCCTGGGTAATCGCTTACATTCCTCAGTCTTGCGTAAAAAATTAGGCGCTGCAAGGGGATTAAGGCATAAGTTGTGGTAGCGGTTGCAGATATTCCCACTTACCTAGGCTGTGTCCCTTAACTGTCCGTGGTGCCGTCGCAGACCCAAAAGCCTGTTATCAAGGCGGAGGGTGAAGAGCAGAGTGGCCCTCTGTTCAAGCCCGACAACACAGAGAATGGGCTTTTGGGGCGCGGCCCTACGGGCTGATGCCATTGGCGTGCATTGCTGCGTTGTTCGCCGCTTATTGGGTCTACCCAACCTCGCGGCTCACGCCTTGCTCTGCGCGCAAATGACCGCCAGCGGCGCTCGCGTAAAGTTAAGGGACACAGCCTAGAGCACTATTCTTTTTATGGGGTGTTATTAGCGTTTTATACTCCTCATACCTCAAGTTGCATGTGTGTTGGCTTTCCTCATTCACCCCAGTCACTTACTTGAGTAAGCTCCTAGGGATTCGTTGCGTTGCCGCCTTCCTGCAACTCTAATTATGTTGTTAACGGAAAGCGCTTATTTCAGAAAAAGAAGTTCCACACCGCTGGTTACACTTTGCGCCTGACTGTTGCGATTAGCCGCTGGTATGTATTTAGTGTTGCAAGGTACATTGAGAGTCCCAGAGGTATTGATTGGTGAGAAATCAGCATACTCTGTATGTTGAACTATTTTCACTTGCACCAACCTACGCGGAAGCGTAGGTTTTTTTTTGCCTGTCATATAGTATCCTTCCCTCCACAATAAAAGAGACTATTAAGCCCGAGGGAGAGTGGGATGATATTTTCTGCGTTACGTGCCCTGATGCGTTTGTTGTTCCGTGTACGTCTTGAAGGTGATACCCAGCATTTTGAACAACAGAAACTGTTGATTACCCCTAATCACGTCTCTTTCATTGATGGCGTGCTGTTGGCGCTATTTTTGCCGATAAAACCGGTTTTCGCCGTTTATTCCAGCATTTCAGAGCGCTGGTTCATACGTTGGCTGAAACCGTATATTGATTTTGTTTTTTTAGATCCGACCAAGCCAATGGCCATCAAGCATTTGGTGCGTTTGGTTGAACAAGGGCAGCCAGTGGTCGTCTTTCCGGAAGGGCGAATTACGGTGACCGGCTCACTGATGAAGATCTATGATGGTGCAGCGTTTGTGGCAGCTAAATCTGGCGCGGCAATTGTACCGATCCGCATTGATGGCCCTGAGTTTAGCCCGTTTGGCCGTATGGCCGGGGTGTTTAAAATCCGCGCTTTCCCACCAATCACTATCACCATCCTGCCCGCCACCCATCTGGCGATGCCTGATGCACCAAGAGCCCGAGAGCGCCGTATGCTGGCAGGCGATCGGCTGCACCAGATCATGATGTATGCGCGCATGGAGAGCCTTAAACCGCAAACCCTATTCAGTGCATTATTGGCTGCACAACGCCGCTACGGTCGTTTTAAACCTTGTATTGAAGATATTACATTCAAGGAAGACAGCTACCAAGTGCTGCTCAAGAAAGCGTTAGGCGTCAGCCGTATTCTGCAGCGTTTTACCGCACAGGGTGAGCATGTTGGTATGCTGTTGCCCAATGCCACTATTACCGTTGCCGCTATTTTTGGTGCCTCATTGAGTGGTCGTATCCCTGCAATGCTCAATTATACCGCTGGTGCAAATGGGCTTAAGGCTGCAATAACTGCAGCGACCATTAAGACCATCGTGACTTCACGTCAGTTTCTTGAAAAAGGCAAGCTCACCCACCTGCCGGAGCAGGTTACGCAAGCTAACTGGGTGTATCTGGAGGATCTCAAGGATACCGTTACCTTGCAGGACAAACTATGGATCCTGCGTCACCTGTTTCAGCCAGAACGGGCGATGGTAGCTCAACAGCCTGAGGATGCAGCTCTGATCCTGTTTACGTCCGGTTCGGAAGGCGCGCCGAAAGGCGTGGTTCATTCCCATGCCAGTTTGCTGGCGAATGTGGAGCAGATCCGCACCATTGCTGACTTTACACCGCGCGATCGCTTTATGTCCGCTTTACCCTTATTCCACTCTTTCGGTCTGACGGTGGGGTTGATTACGCCTTTGATGACCGGTAGCCGTGTTTTCCTTTACCCAAGTCCACTGCATTACCGCATCGTTCCTGAACTGGTGTATGACCGTAACTGTACTGTGTTGTTTGGTACCGCCACCTTTCTCAATAACTATGCCCGCTTTGCCCAGCCTTATGATTTTGCGCGCCTTCGTTATGTGGTTGCCGGAGCGGAAAAGCTGGCCGAGAGCACCAAACAGACCTATCAGGACAAATACGGTATCCGTATTCTGGAAGGTTATGGAGTAACAGAATGTGCCCCGGTGGTCTCGATTAACGTTCCACTGGCTGCGAAAGTTGGCACCGTTGGGCGGATCATGCCGGGGATGGAAGCACGATTGATAACGGTACCAGGCATTGCTAACGCTGGCCGCCTGCAGTTGAAAGGCCCGAATATCATGAAGGGCTATTTGCGTGTGGAAAGACCGGGACAATTGGAATTACCGGCTGCTGAAGATGAAAATGGAACACTGCAGGCGGGTTGGTATGACACGGGGGATATTGTTTCCTTTGACGAACAGGGTTACTGCACCATCCGTGGCCGAGTGAAACGCTTTGCCAAGTTGGCAGGGGAGATGGTCTCGCTGGAAAGCGTGGAGCTACTGGCACAGTTTTTGGCACCTGAAGGGATGCATGCAGCAACGGTGAAGGGCGACAGTAATAGAGGTGAAGCGTTAGTCTTGTTCACCAGCGATGCCAGCATTACCCGCGAAGCTCTGCTACGAGTGGCGCGTGAACAGGGTAGCCCTGAGTTGGCAGTACCTCGCGATATTCGGCTGGTCAAAGCGCTACCGCTCCTTGGCAGTGGTAAACCTGATTTCGTTGCTTTACGTCAAATGGCTGAACAGCCGGAGAGCACTTAATGAATGCGACGGATCCTCCTCTGCTGTCACGCACTATGATCGCGGTGATCTGCGCCCAATTTCTCTCGGCATTTGGTGACAATGCGTTACTGTTTGCCACATTGGCATTGATCAAACAGCAAACGTACCCCGACTGGAGTCAGCCGGTGCTGCAGATGGCCTTTGTGGCGACCTATATTATCTTGGCTCCCTTTGTCGGGCAGATAGCGGACAGCTTTTCCAAGGGGCGGGTAATGATGGTGGCCAACGGACTCAAGCTTGCCGGAGCATTGGTGATCTGTTTTGGGCTTAACCCATTCTTCGGTTATAGCCTGGTAGGTATCGGCGCCGCCGCTTATTCTCCTGCGAAATACGGTATTTTGGGGGAAATCACCAGTGGTGAAAAACTGGTCAAGGCTAACGGTTTAATGGAAGCGTCTACCATTGCGGCGATCCTTCTCGGCTCGGTTGCGGGCGGCCTGCTGGCAGACTGGCAGATTGTCGCGGCTTTAGCGGTTTGCGCATTGGTATATGCGGGCGCGGTGGTTGCCAACCTGTATATCCCGCGTTTGCCTGTAGCCCGCAAGGTATCTTCATGGCGGCCACGCGAGATGGGGCGTAGTTTTTTCAACGCTTGTATTCTGCTGTGGCGTGATGGCCAGACACGCTTCTCGCTGATTGGTACTAGCCTGTTCTGGGGGGCTGGAGTCACGCTACGTTTTTTATTAGTGCTGTGGGTGCCTGTGGCGCTGGGCATTACCGATAACGCTACGCCAACGTTACTTAATGCAATGGTGGCCCTTGGTATCGTCCTGGGGGCGGGGGCAGCTGCACGTTTTGTGACGTTGGAAACGGTGAGACGTTGTATGCCTGCCGGAATACTGATTGGCGTTGCTGTGGCGTTTTTTGCCTTACAAACCAGTATGCTAAATGCGTATGGTGTACTCTTATTGATTGGTATGCTCGGTGGGTTCTTCGTTGTGCCATTGAATGCACTACTGCAAGAGCGTGGTAAACATTCTGTTGGAGCCGGTAATGCGATTGCCGTGCAGAATTTGGGCGAGAACACGGCCATGCTGCTGATGCTGAGCTTATATTCCCTAGCGGTTAAATTAAGCGTGCCGGTGATCGGTTTGGGCATAGGTTTTGGCGTGATATTTGCCATGGCTATCGCCGCGTTGTGGCTATCCCAACGCGCTAAAGCTTGAAATATCGGGCGCTGTATGCAGCGCCCGATGGCATTTACGGTGCGGGAATGGTGAAACGGGTATGAATTTCTTCCAGTGCCTGCAACACCTCTGCGCCGAGCACTACGTTAAAACTGTCGATGTTGGTTTTCAACTGTTCCAAGGTTGTGGCTCCCAGCAGTGTGCTGGCAACGAACGGCTGTTGCCGAACAAAAGCCAGCGCCATCTGGCAGGGATCGAGATTGTGCTTTTTCGCTAATGCTACGTATTCGGCTATCGCCAACTGGCTCTGCTTGGATGTGTAACGGGTGAAGCGGCTGAACAGGGTATTACGCGCGCCAGCGGGTTTGGCACCGTTCAGGTATTTACCCGACAGTGTACCGAACGCCAGACTGGAATAGGCCAACAGTTCCACTCCTTCATGCTGGCTGATCTCGGCAAGGCCGATTTCAAAACTGCGGTTCAGCAAACTGTAGGGATTCTGGATTGACACGATGCGCGGAAGTTCATGTTTTTCCGCCAGTTGCAGGTAGCGCATCACACCCCATGGGGTTTCGTTAGAAACACCGATGTAGCGGATTTTACCAGCTCGTACCTGCTCGGTCAGTGCTTCCAATGTTTCCAGTAGCGGAATGGTGGCCTTTTCATCGGTATACTGATAGTTCAACTTACCAAAGCAATTGGTTGAACGTTGTGGCCAATGTAATTGGTAAAGATCAAGATAATCAGTATTCAGTCGTTTCAGGCTGGTATCTAATGCGTCACGAATATTCTTGCGATCCAGTGCCTGTTGTGGGCGAATGAGGTTATCACTTCCCCTTATTGGTCCGCTCACCTTGCTCGCTAGCACGATTTTGTCCCGGTTTCCGCGTGCCTTGATCCAACTGCCAATGTATTGCTCTGTCAACCCTTGTGTTTCTGGGCGAGGTGGCACGGGGTACATTTCTGCGGTATCGATCAGGTTGACGCCAGCGGCCAATGCATAATCCAGTTGTGCGTGGGCATCGGCTTCGCTGTTTTGTTCGCCAAAGGTCATGGTGCCCAATCCCAGAACGCTCACTTCCAAAGAACTGTGGGGAATTCGGTGGTATTGCATTAACGGCCTTCCTTCAGTGTTAGTGCTTACGGGCTCTTCATAGGTTTCGATCACTTCGCTATAGAGATGCCTCGATAAAATAGCAACCAGAGTCGACGGCGTTAAGACGCCCTTATTGACTATAACCAAGCAAAGAGCATGGGGAAAGTGGATTGTACACGTTGTTATTCAAGAAGCCGGTGGGCTGCTTTACCTCTCCGGGTGCCGTACCCAGATCCGCTTTTGGTAGATTGATTAGCCGTATCCTGATGTCATCAGTGGAGAGCGATAAAAATCAGGGCGAAGTGCTCCGCCCCACAATTTTAGCGGTATGTTACGGTCAGGGTTGTACTGCCCAGGCTATGGAAGTGGATATTGAAACCGACCATCGCGCCGCTGGCCTCTGCATCCACAGGAATACTCTCTACATCTAATGCGTGAACCGTGAAGTGGTAGCGGTGGCTTTCACCCTGTGGAGGTGCTGCGCCACCGTAACCGGCTTTGCCGAAGTCGGTACGGGTCTGCACTGCACCCGCTGGCAATCCCGGCTTGCCGGAACCCGCTCCCTGAGGCAGTTCGCGTATATCTGCCGGGATATTGGCAACGACCCAGTGCCACCAGCCTGAGCCAGTAGGGGCATCGGGATCGTAAACCGTTATGGCGAAACTCTTGGTGCCTTCAGGCACGCCATCCCAGGCCAGATGAGGGGAAAGATTATCCCCTTGATAACCCATGCCGTTGAATACCTGCCGTTCCGGCATTTTTGCACCATCTTGCAGATCGTTGCTGTACAAACGAAAAGCCATAATGACTCCTTGTTGTCTAAAGTAACAGGCCCAGCCTAGTTCGTTTTGCTAGAGAAATACAAGCCCGATAGAGAAGGACGGTTGATTTCTACGGTAATATGCACCAATTCCCGATGAATACTCAGCAACTGCCTTACCCGCTGGGCTGTGAGCAATGGGTCTGTGCTGCGTAATGCTATTACACAGTGAAATTTCCCCTTACCAATTTGCCCAAGATGCAGATCGGTGATGGTCATTGTGGATCCTGATTGCGCCAGGACTTCTTTGATCTCTTCAACGACAGGCGTATCCATTTCTGCATCCAACAGGATCTTGCCGGTATCACGCATCAGGCTATAAGACCAGAGGGCAACCATAATCGCGCCGGCGATCCCCATTAACGGATCAAGCCAACTGGCCCCCCATAGTTTGCCAGCAAACAGGGCGATAATAGCCAGCACAGAGGTCGCTGCGTCAGCCATTACATGAATATAGGCCGAGCGGAGGTTGAGATCCTGGTGTTCACCGTGGGAGTGTGTGTGCCCATCGTGATGGTGGCCATGATCGTGATGATGCCCTCCACGCAGTAGCCAAGCACAAAGTAGATTGACCAGTAACCCCACGGCACCGATGGAAATAGCTTCGTCATAATGAATGGGGCTGGGGTTGAGCAGACGTTCTGCTGACTGGAATAACATCAATACGGCTATCAATGCTAGCAGTACTGCACTGGTATAACCGGCTAGGATCTCTATTTTCCAGGTACCCAGACTGAAGCGTCGATCCTGGGCAAATTTGCGTGCTGCGCCATAGGCCAGTACCGATAAGCCGAGAGCCAGCGCATGGGAACTCATATGCCAGCCATCGGCCAACAGTGCCATGGAGTTAAACCACCATCCCCCCATGATCTCGATGATCATCATGCTTGCGGTGAGTAGGACTGCCCACCGTGTATTTTTCTCGGCCAATGGGTTACCTTCATCAAAGGCATGACTATGTTCATAGTGGAAAATATGTGCTGAGGAAGTCATGATTATCAATTTCCTGTGAATACTGTTGAAGTAAAATATACTATACCCCAGTATACTAGATGACAATCGGATGCTGATTATGACCCACACGGTAAAAGATAAAAAGAAACTACTGGCTCGCGTGCGACGTATCAAAGGCCAAGCGGAAGCTTTGGAAAGGTCACTGGAACATGGCAACGATTGCTCTGCCATTTTGCAACAGATAGCAGCGGTGCGCGGCGCAGTAAATGGTTTGATGGTGCAGGTGCTGGAAGGTCATGTGCGGGAACATCTGGTGGTGGAAAATGCCACGCCGCAGCAGCGCGAGCAGGACGTGGAACAATTGATGTCAGTATTACGTTCCTACATGAGGTAGGCAGATTGGTGACGATCTGCCTACTTCATTCAATGGCATCGGCAACGGCAGCAGTCAGACGTGAGAGTTGTTCTGATGAAATGATATAAGGAGGCATCAGGTAAATCAGTTTACCGAATGGCCGTATCCATACGCCACGCTCGACAAATCTACGTTGTAGCATGGCTACATCCACCGGTTGGTGCATTTCTACTACGCCAATCGCGCCTAACACACGGATATCTGCCACACTGGGTAATGTTGCCAGAGGCAACAACTGTTGTTTGAGCTGCGCCTCAATCGTGGTGACCTGCTGTTGCCAGTGATTTTCTGCCAGTAATGTCAGGCTGGCGCAGGCTACCGCACAGGCTAGTGGGTTAGCCATAAAGGTGGGGCCGTGCATAAAACAACCGGCAGCGCCGTCACTGATAGTCTCAGCGACATGCCGCGTTGTCAGCGTGGCAGAAAGCGTCATATAACCCCCGGTCAGGGCTTTACCCAGGCAAAGAATATCCGGCACAACCTCGGCGTGTTCGCAGGCGAACAGTTTACCGGTGCGGCCAAATCCGGTGGCGATCTCGTCGGCAATCAGCAGTATCTGGTAGCGATCACACAGCTCACGAACGCGTTTGAGATAACTGGGGTGATAGATGCGCATTCCACCTGCACCTTGCACTACTGGCTCAAGGATAACGGCGGCAATCTCACTTTGGTGCTGCTCCAAGAGTTCGACAAACGGTGCAATATCCTGTTCGTTCCAGGGTTCCTCAAAGCGGCACTGAGGGGCGGTAGCAAACAGATGTGGAGCGAGATAGCCCTGATACAGGCTGTGCATGGAGTTATCAGGATCGCACACCGACATTGCGCCGAAAGTATCGCCATGATAACCGTGGCGTAAGGTCAGAATACGTTGCCGTTTTTCCCCTCGAGACTGCCAGTACTGTAGCGCCATCTTCAATGCCACTTCTACCGCTACCGAGCCTGAATCTGCCAGAAACACACACTGTAATGCTTCTGGCGTCATCGCTACCAGTTTGCGACACAACTCAATGGCGGCAGGGTGAGTAATACCCCCGAACATAACGTGAGACATCTTCGTTAACTGTGCCGCTGCCGCCTGATTCAATACCGGATGATTATAACCATGGATGGCAGCCCACCAAGAGGACATCCCGTCGATCATAAGACGACCGTCAGCCAGCTGTAGCTCAACGCCACTGGCTGAAACCACCGGATAACAAGGTAGTGGGTGGGTCATTGAGGTATAGGGATGCCAAATATGGCGACGATCGAATTCCAGATCGTAGGTGGAGAGAGGCATTAATTGTAAACCAAAAATAATAAGAATGGTTGACAGTATAGTCGCAATATTTACACTGACGACACTTTTTTCGCTTTAGGGATGGGGTAAATGGCCGATCGTATTCATTGGACAGTCGAGCTTGCTCAAACGCTATTTGATAAACCTTTGCTAGAGTTGTTGTTCGAGGCACAAACCGTTCACCGCCAGCATTTTGACCCGCAGCAGGTACAGATCAGCACGTTATTGTCGATCAAAACCGGTGCCTGCCCGGAAGATTGTAAGTACTGCCCACAAAGCTCGCGTTATAAAACCGGCGTTGGATCTGAACGGCTGATGCAGGTAGAACAGGTGCTGGAATCGGCACGCAAGGCCAAAGCTGCAGGTTCAAGCCGTTTCTGCATGGGGGCCGCGTGGAAAAACCCCCACGAGCGCGATATGCCTTATTTGCAGCAGATGGTGCAGGGCGTTAAAGCGATGGGGATGGAAACCTGTATGACCTTGGGCTTGTTGGATACCGAACAGGCTGAACGTCTGGCGGAGGCAGGGCTAGATTATTACAACCATAACCTTGATACCTCACCTGAGTTTTACAGCAGTATTATCACTACCCGCAGCTATCAGGAACGACTGAATACGCTGGATAATGTGCGTAATGCAGGCATCAAGGTTTGCTCCGGTGGCATCCTCGGCCTGGGAGAAACGGTACGCGATCGTGCTGGGTTGCTGGTACAACTGGCCAATTTACCCAAACCGCCAGAAAGTGTGCCGATCAATATGCTGGTCAAGGTGAAGGGGACGCCGTTGGCTAACAATGACGACGTTGACCCGTTTGACTTTATTCGCACTATTGCGATTGCTCGAATTATGATGCCTACATCTTATGTTCGTTTGTCTGCAGGTCGCGAGCAGATGAGTGAGCAAACTCAGGCCATGTGTTTTATGGCCGGGGCCAACTCCATCTTTTATGGCTGCAAGCTACTGACCACACCAAATCCAGAGGAAGACCAGGATCGGCAGTTATTCCGCAAGCTGGGGTTAAATCCTCAACGGACCGCGATCGAGCAAGGCGATGTTCAACAGCAACAGATACTGACCGAAAGGTTGCTTCATAGCGATACTGACGCGTTTTATAACGCGGCACCGTAATGAGCTGGCAACAACGTATCCAGCAAGCGCTGGAAGAACGCCAGCGAAGTGCCACTTATCGCCAACGGCAAGCGAATATGGGGGGTGGTGGCCGCTATCTACAACTCAACGACCAGCATTATCTCAATTTTTCAGGTAATGACTATCTGGGGCTTGGCCAACATGATGATGTGATTGCTGCCTGGCAACAGGGGGCGATGCGTTATGGTGTTGGCAGTGGTGGATCGGGCCACGTTACTGGTTTTTGTCACGCGCATGATGAATTGGAGCAGAAGCTGGCGGAATGGCTCGGTTATCCGCGTGCGCTGTTGTTTATTTCTGGCTATGCGGCCAATCAGGCCGTACTGGCCGCCTTGATGCAGGCTGACGATCGCATTCTGGCGGATAAACTCAGCCATGCCTCCCTGTTAGAAGCGGCTACTCACTCCCCGGCACAATTGCGACGTTTTAGGCATAACCAGCCACAGGCATTGGCCACATTGCTAGAAAAAACCTGTATTGGCCAGCAGTTAGCAATTACTGAAGGGGTATTCAGTATGGATGGGGACAGCGCCCCGCTGGCTGAACTGCACCGATTAACGCAACAGGCCGGTGCTTGGCTAATGGTGGATGATGCGCATGGTATAGGGGTTCGCGGTGAGCAAGGGCGCGGCAGTTGCTGGCAGCAAGGCGTTCACCCCGAGGTGCTGGTGGTGACCTTTGGTAAAGCGTTCGGCGTCAGTGGGGCCGCGGTACTGTGTGATGAACCGTTGGCGGAATACCTGCTGCAGTTTGCCCGCCATCTTATTTACAGCACCTCGATGCCCCCGGCTCAAGCCTGTGCTTTGCAAGCGGCATTGCGCTGTATCCAGCAAGGAGATGCGTTACGTGAGCGATTGCAGAACAATATCCAGCATTTTCGTGCTGGTGTCGCCGGCTTGCCGCTGGCGTTAACCGTTTCGGATACCGCCATTCAGCCGTTACTGGTGGGGGATAACCAACGTGCGCTTGATTTAGCGCAGCGTTTGCGTGAGCGAGGGCTATGGATTAGTGCCATTCGCCCACCGACAGTGCCTCCTGGCGGAGCGCGATTACGCATTACGCTCACGGCGGTACACCAGTCCGAGGATATTGACCGTTTACTGGAGGTGTTGCATGGCATCTGCCATTGATAACGTCAACAAAAAAGCGGTAGCTTCGGCGTTTAGCCGCGCTGCAACGAGCTATGATACTTTCGCAGTATTGCAGCGTGAGGTGGGGGAGTACCTACTGGGGAGGGGGGCATATCATCCTGGTAAATCAGTGCTTGATGCCGGTTGCGGTACTGGCTATTTCAGTCGTCGCTGGCGCGAGCTGGGTAAGCAGGTGACCGCGCTCGATTTGGCTCCGGGCATGCTGGCATTTGCCCGTCAACAGCAGGCGGCAGATCATTATTTGTTGGCGGATATAGAACACATCCCGTTATCAACCGCGTCGGTTGATATCAGTTTTAGCAGCCTGGCGATGCAGTGGTGTAGTGATTTGCCCCGTGCGCTGGCAGAGTTGCATCGTGTGACTCGCCCTGGTGGATTGATCCTGTTTTCTACGCTGGCAGAAGGAACTTTGCATGAGCTAGGGGATGCCTGGCAGCAGGTGGATGGTGAACGTCATGTTAATGATTTTTTGCCACTCATGAAAATCTCTAGCGCATGCCGCCATTATCGCCATCATCTTGAGTCTGCATGGCAAACGCTGACTTACCCAGATGTTATGACGCTGATGCGTTCGCTCAAGGGGATTGGTGCTACGCATTTGCATCAGGGGCGTGAGGTTGGGCTGCTTTCCCGCCAGCGTTTTGCCGCATTGCAGGACGCTTATGCAAGCCTGTGTGGGCAATTGCCACTCAGTTATCATCTGGTTTATGGGGTAATTTATCGTGACTAAACGCTGGTTCGTGACCGGAACGGATACCGAGGTGGGGAAAACCGTTGCCAGCTGCGCACTGTTACAAGCTGCCAGCGCTGCGGGATGGCGCTGTGCCGGTTACAAACCGGTGGCATCGGGCAGTGAGATGACCAGCGAGGGATTGCGCAACAGCGATGCGTTATCCTTACTGAGCCATAGCAAAGTAGTGATGGACTATAGCTTAGTGAATCCTTACACCTTTGCTGAGCCGACTTCACCCCATATTGCCAGCCGAGATGTGGGCCTCCCCATTTCTCTGCCACGGCTTTCTGCTGGCTTGCGTGATCTTGAAAAACAAGCCGACTGGTTGCTGGTGGAAGGTGCTGGAGGCTGGTTCACGCCACTTTCCGAGCAGCATACACTCGCCGATTGGGTGCAACAGGAGCGGTTACCGGTGATCTTGGTGGTGGGTATTAAGTTAGGCTGTATCAACCATGCGTTACTGACCGCCCAAGCGATCCAGCAGGCAGAATTAACCTTGGCAGGCTGGATTGCTAACGATGTTACCGCACCGGGACGACGCCATCAGGAATATCTGACAACGCTTTGCCGTATGCTGCCCGCGCCTTTGCTGGGAGAGATCCCATATCTGCCCAATATAGAACTGCAGCCGTTAGGGCAATATCTTGATTTGACACTGCTGAGTTAATGAAAAATAAATATTTAAAAAACAATAGATTATACTCATTTCGCGTGCTCCTATTATTGGAGCCTGTGCTATTTCCTGAGCAAACGAAAAGGGTGGGTGCGATCTTTTAGTATGAATCGTCATAACCAAAGCAATATTATTGTAAAAAATAACTAAAAAACGGGCTTCAGAGGTATTTCGAAGAGAAAAGCGTTTTTTCTGTAACTCCCGCCCCCCTAGGGGTTGTGGGAGTTATCCACTATTTCTGTGGATAACCTTGTGCATTATATCTAGAAAACCAGCTTAAACAGAGAGCGGACGCGGGTTGTATCGGCGTTGTCCGCATTATCATCTTTTTATTAAAAACATTAAATATCAACAAATTAATTAAAATCAAGCAAGGTAGTTAAGCGGTGAAGCTCTGTGAGTGGTTTTTCGTCAGAACGCTATCAATGCGTTAATGAATAGCGGTAGCTGGGGATAACATGGCTATTGACAATAAAAATATTGCACTGTGGACACTTTATCGACGCCTTGATGACGTATTAAGGTATGTTAATAGACAAATTCACTTGAGGCTGGTTTTATATCCAGTATGATAAGCCTTGGCGCAAATTATCAAGGCTGAACATACTAAGTAGTAGCCTCTGGTAAATGCTAACCTGACCACAGTAAAGCGGGTGTCGTGCCTTGTTTGCATCACTCTCCGTGCCCCTAACGCCCGGCTGCAACCTGAACGATGAAGGGATATGAGCAAACTTTTCAAACTGCATTCAGAATTCAAACCGGCTGGCGATCAGCCAGAAGCCATTCGCAAATTGGAAGAAGGGCTGGAAGATGGTCTGGCGCATCAGACTTTGTTGGGGGTCACCGGTTCGGGCAAGACCTTCACTATCGCCAATGTGATCGCCGATCTTAACCGGCCAACCATGGTGCTTGCACCGAATAAGACGCTGGCGGCACAACTCTATGGTGAGATGAAAGAATTCTTTCCTGAGAATGCCGTAGAGTATTTTGTCTCTTATTACGACTACTACCAGCCAGAAGCCTATGTGCCAAGTTCTGATACGTTCATTGAGAAGGACGCGTCGGTAAACGAACATATAGAGCAGATGCGCCTTTCGGCAACCAAGGCGTTGCTCGAACGGCGTGATGTGGTGGTTGTGGCGTCGGTCTCTGCGATCTACGGTCTTGGCGATCCCGATCTTTACCTGAAAATGATGTTGCACCTGACCAAGGGTATGATCATCGATCAGCGTTCGATCCTGCGGCGTTTAGCAGAGTTGCAATACACACGCAACGATCAGGCTTTCCAGCGTGCAACCTTTCGCGTTCGTGGCGAGGTCATCGATATTTTCCCTGCTGAATCAGACGAATTGGCACTGCGTGTTGAGCTATTTGATGAGGAAGTGGAGCGCCTGTCGTTGTTTGATCCACTCACCGGCCAGATCGAGCAAGTGGTACAGCGTTTCACCATTTACCCCAAGTCCCACTATGTTACGCCGCGTGAACGTATTGTGCAGGCGATAGAAGAGATTAAGGTGGAACTGGCGCAACGGCGAAAGGTGCTGTTAGAAAACAACAAACTGTTGGAAGAGCAGAGGCTTTCGCAGCGTACCCAGTTCGATCTCGAGATGATGAACGAATTGGGCTATTGCTCAGGCATTGAAAACTATTCGCGTTACCTCTCTGGGCGCGGTGAGGGGGAGCCACCTCCTACGCTATTCGACTACCTGCCGGCAGACGGCTTGCTGGTGGTGGACGAATCACACGTTACCATTCCGCAGATTGGTGGGATGTTTAAAGGCGACCGATCACGTAAAGAAACATTGGTAGAATATGGTTTCCGCTTGCCCTCTGCGCTAGATAACCGGCCGATGCGCTTTGAAGAGTTTGAAGCTCTGGCACCTCAGACTATCTACGTTTCTGCCACACCGGGCAAGTATGAGTTGGAGAAGTCTGGCGGTGATGTTATCGACCAGGTCGTCCGTCCAACCGGTTTGCTAGACCCCGAAGTGGAAGTTCGTCCTGTCACGACACAGGTTGATGATTTGCTCTCTGAAATCCGTAAGCGCGTGGCCATCAACGAACGTGTACTGGTCACTACGCTCACCAAACGTATGGCAGAAGACCTTACCGAATATCTGGAAGAACATGGTGAGCGGGTGCGCTATCTGCACTCAGATATTGATACGGTAGAACGTGTCGAAATCATCCGTGATTTACGCCTTGGTGAGTTCGATGTCTTGGTAGGGATCAACCTGTTAAGGGAAGGCCTTGATATGCCTGAGGTGTCGTTGGTGGCGATTCTAGACGCAGATAAAGAAGGGTTTCTGCGTTCCGAGCGTTCCCTGATCCAAACCATTGGCCGTGCAGCCCGTAATCTTAACGGTAAGGCCATTCTCTACGGCGACCGGATCACCGACTCCATGGCTAAGGCTATAGGCGAAACGGAACGCCGCCGCGCTAAGCAGCAGGCACATAACCTAGCCAATGGTATTGTGCCTCAGGGCCTGAATAAGAAGATTTCTGATATTCTGCAGCTCGGGCAACCGAGTACGCGCGGTAAGAATAAGGGCAAAAGCAAAGCGGCAGAAAATGCAGCACAATACCGGCATCTTACGCCAAAAGCCTTGGAGCAAAAAATTCAGGAACTGGAAGCGAAGATGTACTCCCACGCACAGAATCTGGAGTTTGAGCAAGCTGCCGCCGTACGTGATGAGATCCATCAGTTGCGCCAGCAATTTATTGCTCTGTCATGACCTGGTTGTAATTTATCTTGCTGTGCACACGCTAGCTGTTTAAGGTGTGCGCCCCAAGTATTGATGCGAGTGGCTGAAAATGACTGCACAACCTTCCAAAGACCCGTTACACGGCATGACCTTAGAGCGTTTATTGAACGTCTTGGTAGATCATTATGGCTGGGATGGGTTGGCTGAACGCGTTCGTATCAACTGCTTTCGCAGCGATCCGAGTATCAAGTCCAGCCTAAAATTTTTACGTCGTACCCCATGGGCACGCAAGCAGGTAGAAGAGCTCTATCTCAGTACCGTTAGTGATAACCCATGGCATCAAGGTAAAGCTTAACTACGGGCTGACAGCGCTACCAAGGCTTGATCCATCGCTTGGCGCAATAGCTGACGATCGTGACGGTGGGGAATGTCACTGGCTTCCAGCGGTTGTTTGACCACAATTCTATCGTGTATCTCTTGGGTATCTACCGCAGGGCCAACAATGACGGCTTCAATCATCTTACGCCCTATTTTTTCTTCCATTATTGCCAGTTTATCTTTTAACGTCAGGGCTGCAGCGGCCACACTCAGTTCACGGCCAAGATTACCAATGTAGATCATATTGGCACTGCTTCGCCTAAGAGCTTGTGTCAGTTCATTGAGCAGTAATAACGGCATTAAGCTGGTAAGAAAACTGCCCGGACCGATCAGGATCAGATCAGCCTGTGCGATAGCCTCTATTGCTTCGCGCGTTGCTTTTACCGGTGGTGATAGCATCAACTCCTGTGGCATGTGCCTGAGCTGGTCGATATTGACTTCGCCGTAAACCTGGTGACCTTCATGATCGTGGGCCATCAGATCGACGGGTTGCTCCGACATAGGGATCAAGGCAGCGTCAATTTTCAATAAGCTGCGAATCAGATTGATCGCCTCCAATGGGCGTACGCTTAAATGATCCAATGCTTTCAGCATCAGATTGCCCAAGTTATGTCCTGATAGTTCACCGTTACCATAGAAACGATATTCAAACATTGCCGAAGCTACGCTGGGTTCTGTAATGAGCTGGTTGAGACAGTTACGCGTATCTCCCCAGGCAATACCACCTTCAGAGCGGCGGATCCTGCCAGTGGATCCGCCGTTATCGGTAGTTGTGACAATACCGGTCAATCGTGAGCCCAATGACGACAAAGACGACATCACTCTGCCAAGTCCATGGCCACCGCCAAGTGCCACAACCCGATCAAGGTCGGCGAGGGTACGGTTACGCATAAAATTCCTTCATTCGGGGTAAAAAAATAGCCTGCATAAATTAGCGGATTTAGTGCAAAAATGCGAAAAAGAGTGAAGTTTACATAAATCTTGTCAATTTATCCGTTTACCTATTGTTTATTATGGCGATTCTGGATGGCTACCGTTAAAAAGCGCTGTATACACAATTATGTAGCGTAAAATGGACGTTGGCTATCGTACTTGTTTAGCGCTAGAATCCTGAAGAAAACCACGATTTGGTTCTGGCTACTCAGCGTAGCGGGAATAAAATCTCAACTCCTAGCCTTTATACCTACGTTGTTCAACGGAACAATAGGGTGTTTGGGCCGTGGCGATGTCAGCCACCAGGGTGCAGAGTGGAAACGCTCGCATCTCCCGTATTTGGAAGGTGTTAAGGTGCCACAACTCATTGATGCTTTTGAGCGCAAGTTTTATTATTTGCGCCTGTCGATAACCGATGTGTGTAACTTCCGTTGCACTTACTGCTTGCCCGATGGCTACAAGCCCAGCGGTAGCCCCAAGACCTTCCTTTCTCTGGATGAAATTCGGCGTGTCAGCCGCGCATTTGCGGCATTGGGTACTGAAAAAATACGTTTAACCGGCGGAGAACCTTCTTTACGCCGTGATTTTGTCGATATCATTGCCGCTGTGCGTGAAAATCCCGCGATCGACACTCTTGCTGTGACCACTAATGGCTACCGTCTGGCTCGTGATGTGGCAAACTGGCGCGATGCGGGCCTTACGGCAATCAACGTCAGCGTCGACAGTCTCGATCCGCGCCAATTTCAGGCGATTACCGGGCAGGACAAATTCCGTCAGGTGATGAACGGTATCGATGCTGCTTTTGCCGCCGGCTACAGTAAGGTGAAAGTGAATTCTGTGTTGATGCGGGATGTGAATCACCTGCAACTTGCCAGCTTTCTTGCTTGGATCAAGGATCGGCCAATCCAACTGCGTTTTATCGAACTGATGGAAACTGGAGACGGCGGTGATTTGTTCCGCAAACACCATGTTTCCGGCGAGGTGATCCGCCAACAGTTAGAACAGCAAGGATGGCAACGGCAGGCTCGTAGCCGCAGCGATGGCCCCGCACAGGTATTCAGCCATCCAGATTATCAGGGGGAGGTTGGGTTGATCATGCCGTACGAAAAAAATTTCTGTGCCAGTTGCAATCGCCTGCGGGTTTCAGCCGTTGGCAATTTGCACCTGTGTCTGTTTGGCGAACAAGGTATTACCCTGCGTGACTTGCTGGAGGATGACGGCCAGTTGGAACAACTGAAATTGAGAATTCAGGCGGGGCTGCAAAGTAAAAAACAAACCCATTTCCTGCATCAAGGAAATAGCGGTCTTACGCAGAACCTATCGTTTATCGGTGGCTAATACTCATCTATTTCAAGTTCTAGCGCCGTTGGCTGCAATTTGAAATCCACAGGTATTTATAACAGTGAGCATATTCAGCTATGAGCCATACCAGCAGTGAATTCACTCCGGCAAAAATTGCCATTCTGACCGTCTCTGATCGTCGTAGCATAGAGGAAGATACCTCTGGGCAGTATTTGCAGGAAGCAGTACAGGAAACGGGTCATCATGTGGTAGCGCGTGTTCTGGTGAAAGATAATATCTATCAGATCCGCGCTCAGGTTTCGGCATGGATCGCCAGTGATGATGTACAAGCCGTGTTGATCACCGGGGGGACAGGTTTTACTACCTGCGACAACACGCCCGAAGCGCTTCTGCCGTTGTTCGATCGTGAAGTGGCAGGATTTGGTGAGTTGTTCCGTATGCTGTCGTTTGAAGAAATCGGCACGTCTACCCTCCAATCTCGCGCTGTAGCGGGTATTGCCAACAAGACGGTGATCTTTGCCATGCCGGGTTCTACCAGTGCTTGCCGTACTGCTTGGGAACATATCATTGAAGAACAGTTGGACGCGCGCCATCGCCCGTGCAACTTCTTACCACATTTGAAGAAGTAACCCATGACGCAGCTAACCCATATCAACGCCGCAGGTGAAGCCCATATGGTTGATGTCTCTGCCAAGGCTGAGACAATTCGCGAAGCCCGCGCCGAAGCTTTTGTGGAAATGCAGGCGGCTACATTGGCGATGATTACTGCAGGCCATCACCATAAAGGGGACGTGTTCGCTACTGCGCGTATTGCCGGTATTCAGGCTGCGAAGCGCACTTGGGAATTGATCCCCCTTTGTCATCCACTCATGTTGAGCAAGGTGGAAGTACATCTTGAAGCACAACCTGAATATAACCGCGTACGTATCGAAACCTGCTGTCGTTTGACCGGCAAAACCGGTGTAGAAATGGAAGCGTTAACAGCCGCCTCAGTGGCTGCGTTGACCATCTACGACATGTGCAAAGCGGTGCAAAAGGATATGGTGATTGGCCCGGTAAGGTTGTTGGCGAAAAGCGGCGGTAAATCCGGTGATTTCAAGGCGGGTATATGATCAATGTTCTATTTTTTGCGCAGGTACGTGAACTGATTGGGATCAGTACGTTAAGCGTGCCGGCAGAATATCTTACGGTAGAAGAGTTGCGTAAGTCGCTGTGTGAGCGGGGCGAACGTTGGGCTTTGGCGTTGGAGTCTGGCAAATTGCTGACGGCGGTGAATCAATCTCTTGTGGTCGCTGAACATCCACTGAAGGCGGGGGATGAAGTCGCGTTTTTCCCTCCGGTAACCGGGGGTTAATCATGGAAAATACCCGTATCCGTGTTGGTAATGCTGCCTTTAGCGTTGGCGATGAGTATCAATGGTTGGCTCAGTGTGATGATGATGGTGCAGTTGTCACTTTTACTGGCAAGGTACGCAACCACAATCTGGGGGATGGCGTCAGTGCATTGTCCCTGGAGCATTATCCTGGCATGACTGAAAAGGCGCTTGAAGAGATTGTGGCTGAAGCGCGCATACGTTGGCCAGTGCAGCGGGCAACGGTGATCCATCGTGTTGGTGAGCTGTTTCCCGGCGATGAGATTGTATTTGTTGGCGTCACCAGCGCGCATCGAGGCCATGCGTTTGAAGCTGCTCAGTTCATTATGGATTATCTTAAAATGCGGGCACCGTTCTGGAAACGTGAGGCAACTGAACAGGGTACACGTTGGGTAGAGGCTCGTGATAGCGATGAACAGGCTGCAAAACGCTGGTGAAGGACAGAAATAAATCCATGCGTCGCGCCATTTCGCGCAATGTATTCTGTGATACGCTTATTAGTGGGGATGTTCCCCGAAATTTGGCTCTTATATAAAAAGGTAACCGTCATGGACCAATATCCACGTAATGGTTCGATTGTTGAACGTGCCAACAGCGGCATTCAAGCTTATATGGCGCAGGTTTATGGCTGGATGACCTGTGGTCTACTCTTGACAGCATTTGTCGCCTGGTATGTTAGTTATAACAGCCAGATACAAGCATTTATTTTTTCCAGCCAGATCACTTTTTTTGCTCTGATTATCGCTCAGCTAGGTTTGGTATTCGTTATTTCCGGTATGGTGAGTCGTTTAAGTGGTTCGGCTGCGACTTCACTGTTTATGCTTTACTCAGCTCTCACTGGGTTAACACTTTCAGTGATCCTCTTACAATATACCGGTGAGTCAATCGCGAGAACGTTCGTTATTACCGCCGGTATGTTTGGTGCCATGAGCATTTATGGCTATACCACCAAACGCGATCTCAGCGGCTTTGGCAGTATGCTATTTATGGGACTGATTGGTATTGTGCTGGCGTCGCTAGTGAATATCTGGCTGAAAAGCACGGTATTAATGTGGGTGGTCACCTATGTCGGTGTGTTGGTATTCGTAGGCCTCACTGCATATGATACTCAAAAATTGAAAGAAATGGGTGAGCAACTGAATCCGAATGACCGTGACAGCTTCCGTAAATATTCTATCGTTGGTGCATTGCGGCTGTATCTCGACTTCATCAACTTGTTCCTGATGTTATTGCGTATCTTCGGCAACCGTCGCTAAATTATCCAAGCGTTTTTCCACGCATCAAGAGGGTTCTGCTTGCAGAGCCCTCTGTATTTTCAGGCAATTTTCCGTCGGAACATGGCATAAGCCGCACTGCCTGTCGTTGCGGTAATAACCAGCAGTGGCCACAGACTGTGCCAGATAATGCTGAAGCTGGCGTCTTTGAGATAGATTTGCTTGGTGATGTCAGTGAAGTGGCGGATAGGGTTAACCCAGGTGGCGTTTTGTAACCATATCGGCATATTCTCCACCGGAGATACATAGCCTGAAAGCAGTATCGCGGGCATCATAAACACGAATACCCCGATAAACGCCTGTTGCTGCGTGGCGCAAAGTGATGAAATCAATAATCCAAATCCCACCAAAGAAAGACCGTAAATCAGCATCGTGGCATAAAACAGCAACAGAGAACCGGCAAACGGGATCTGGTAGGCAAAGATACCGATCAGTAGCACGATTGATGCCTGGAAGGTTGCCACAATCAGTGCAGGTACGGCTTTACCGATAAATATCTGCCAAGTTGTCAGCGGTGATACCAACAACTGTTCCAGCGTGCCTTGCTCGCGTTCGCGTGCTACCGAAAGAGAGGTCACAATCATCACGGCGATAGTGGTGATCATGGCGATCAATGAAGGCACGACGAACCATTTGTAATCCAGATTCGGGTTATACCAGTTGCGTATCACCAGTTCGCTGTTATTCGGTTTGGCACGCCCACCGATCAGGTCATTCTGATAATCCTGCACAATCTGCTGAACGTAGTTGGCTGCTATCTGCGCGCTGTTGGAGTTGCGACCATCAAGGATCAGCTGAAGCTGTGCCGTATTACCGTTAGCAATATCGCGCGAAAAGTTGGCCGGGAAACGGAGCAGCAACAGTGCCTTTTGGTTATCGATAGTGGTTTTGATCTCCTGCTGATTGCGTAGCAATAGCATGTGAGAAAACGCTTTGGCCTTGGCAACACGCTGAGTCAGTTCGATGGAATGAGGACCACTGTCTTCACTGTAAACCGCAACGGTGGCGTTAGTGACTTCGAGCGTTGCGGCGAAAGGGAACAGCAGTACCTGCAGCAACACCGGCATCACCAGAATTGCGCGGGTCTGCGGATCGCGCAGTAGCGACTGCATTTCTTTAACGATTAATGTCCAAAGGCGATGAAACATCATTCCCCCCTTAGTCCAGTCGCCGTGGTGTTTTCCAGGCCGTCAGGCCGATAAACACCACGGCTGAGGCGATCAAAAATAGCAGGTTAATTATCAGCACCGTGCCGATATTACCCGCCAGAAACAGTGTTTGCAGCGTACTGACAAAGTAACGGGCCGGTATGATATAGGTCACCGCACGCACGATGGCAGGCATACTGTCGATTTGAAAGATGAATCCGGAGAGCATGATTGAAGGTAAAAAGGCGGCGTTCAGTGCCACCATCGCCGCATTGAACTGGTTACGGGTGAGTGTTGAAATCAGCAGTCCCATACCAAGGGTGCTGGCCAAAAACAAACTACTGATAACAAAAAGGATCAGTAATGACCCCCGGTAGGGTACGCCGAGCACAAATACTGAAACGACCATGCAGAGCATCATGGCGATCATACCCAGGAAGTAATAAGGCACCAGTTTAGACAGCAGTAATTCACTACGTCTGACTTGAGTTGAGAGTAGAGCCTCCATGGTGCCACGTTCCCACTCGCGTGCAATGACCAGCGAAGTTAAAATGGCCCCAATCACCGTCATAATGATGGTGATTGCACCGGGAATGATAAAGTGTCTGCTGAGCGCGGCGGGGTTAAACCAGTAACGCATTTGAATTTCAATCAGTGGTTTCTCGTCTCGCCCCCTATCGGTGGCACGTTGTTGCTGCCAAATTTGCCAGACGCCCTGGACATAGCTTTGGACAAAATTAGCGGTATTGGGTTCGCTGCCATCGGTAATCACCTGTAGTGGTGCTCGGTCATAAGGCCGTGCCAAATGCTCGGCAAAATCGTCGGGTATAACCACGAGGCCACGGATGCTCCCAGCCTGCATCATCTGAATTAATTGCTGCCGGTTATCGCTGACGGTGGGTTGAATATAAGGCGAGCCAATAAAGGTATTGGCTAGGTCGTGGGCTTCTTCACTTTTTTGTTCCATCAGTATCCCGAGTCGCAGCTTGCTGGAATCCAGGTTAATACCGTAGCCAAAAATAAAAAGCAGCATCAACGGGATAACGAAGGCAATCAACCCACTACTGGGATCGCGTAGGATCTGCCGCGTTTCTTTCAGGCACAGTGCCCGCAGGCGTCGCCAGGAAAAACCGTTATCGCTGCTCATACTGTTTCCTCGCGGTCATAACCTTGCACCAGTTCGATAAACGCCTGTTCCATCGAGGGTGACGGGTATTGCTCGCTGGCTACTTGGTTTTTGAGATCGTCAGGCGTACCGGCAGCGATGATTTTGCCGCGATACACCAGCCCGATGCGATCGCAATATTCCGCTTCATCCATAAAGTGGGTGGTGACCATGACCGTTACCCCTTTATCCACCATTCCATTGATATGTAGCCAGAATTCACGCCGCGTTAGCGGGTCGACACCGGAGGTGGGTTCATCAAGGAACAGAATGTCCGGTTCGTGCATCAGTGCGCAGGCTAACGCCAGCCGCTGTTTAAACCCCAATGGCAGGGAGTCTGGCGTTTGGTTGAGGATCGGACCGAAGTTGAAAGCGGTAGACATATCATTAATTTTGTCGCGCTGCCTCTTGCCACTCAGACCGTAAACGCCGGAAAAGAACTTCAGATTCTGTGCTACCGTCAGGTTGCTGTACAGAGAGAACTTTTGCGCCATGTAGCCAAGATGCTGGCGTGCTTTACCTGAGCTGCTTTTCAGATCCATGCCCAGCACCAGAGCTTTACCTGCGCTGGGCACCAATAAGCCACACATCATTTTGAAGGTGGTGGATTTACCTGCACCGTTAGGGCCGAGTAAGCCAAAAATTTCGCCGCGTTTTACTTTGAAATCAACATGGTCGGTTGCAATGAAGTGACCAAACTTTTTCGTCAGGTCTTGCGCTTCGATCACGGTTTCTGTGCTGTTACCTGCCAAGGTTGGTATGATTTCAGCCAAGGCGGATTTGCTGTTCGGGCCACCGCCCAACAGATCGATAAACGCATCTTCAAAACGGGGCGCCGCTTCTGTCAGTTCTGCATCTGGAAGTTCCAACTGCTGTAATAACCGTTGATGATCTTCACCCTGTTTGAGGATCAGCCGCAGATACTTGCCCTGGATCACGCCGTCGCTCACCGAAGGTAAACAGATCGCACGTTGCAGCAGTGCACGGCGGCTACCGGCAGGTGCCGTAATCAAAACCGTTCGTCCGGTCATGCGTTGAGTGAGCTGCTGTGGAGTACCGCTGAACAGCAATTCCCCCTCATTCATCAGCAGTACTTCGCGACATTGTTCTGCTTCATCCAGATAAGAGGTACTCCATAGGATCAGCATGCCGTCGCTAGCCAGTTCATGCACCATGCGCCACAATTCACGGCGTGAAATAGGATCAACCCCGACGCCGGGTTCATCCAGCAATAGCACCTGAGGTTTCCCAACTAACGTACAGGCCAGCCCAAGTTTTTGCTTCATACCGCCGGAAAGCTTACCAGCCAATCGTTCAGTAAAACGAGTCAGGTCGGTAAACGTCAGCAGCCTGTCAAATGTCTGTTGACGTAAATCGCCGGTAACGCCGCGCAGATCGGCATACAAAGTCAGGTTTTCCATTACGGTCAGATCTTCATACAGTCCGAACTTTTGCGGCATATAACCGAGAATGGCATGCAACTGATGGTCCTGAGCGATTGGCTCCAACCCGGCAACGCACAACTTGCCGCGGCTGGGTTTCAGCAACCCTGCCAACATGCGTAGCAAGGTGGTTTTACCTGCGCCATCCGGGCCAACCAACCCTATCACTGCGCCACTGTGTAACGTTGCCGTCAGGCTGGCTACCGCTGGCTTATCGAGTGATGGAAAGCATTTTTCCAACGCTTTCAGTTCAATCGTATGTCCGAGTGTCATCACTGTTCCCTACGGCTTGGCGAAGTTGACAGTGACGGGCATTCCTTGACGTAAAGCGTCATCGGCATCGGTGACGATGATCCGCAAGCGATAGACCAGATCGGTGCGCAGGTCCGGGGTTTCTACGGTTTTAGGGGTGAACTCTGCGGTGGGTGAAACAAAACCAATCTTACCGTGATACGGTTTGCCTGGACGGCTGTCGGTAAATATTTGCAGCTCGGTGCCTGGTTGGGCGCTGCCCAGGTGAGCCTCGTTGATATAGGCACGCACCCAGACGGGCTTGGTCAAAGAGAGGGTAAATACCGTATTGCCGGGGCTGAGCATGGTGCCCGGCTCGACGGCACGTGTCATTACCCGGCCAACAGAAGGGGAGAGTAACGTTGTGTCTTGCAGATCCAACTGAGCCTGTGCCAATGACGCCTCGGTCAGTGCCAGGTTGGCTTTGGCCTCTTCGATCTCCTGCGGGCGGTTACCGCTGAGATATTGTGACAATTTGTCTTTTGATGCTTGTAGGTTGGCCTGGGCCTGGTTACGTAAGGTTCGGGCATCTTCCAATGCGTCGGCAGAAGTGGCTTTTTTCGCCCAGAGAGCCTGTTGGCGCTGGAAGAAACTCTCAGCATAGTTGAATGCCGAAAGGCGCTGTGTGACTTCTGATCGCACCTGAGCAATTTCTTCATCACGATAACCAGCCTGCAATAATGCCAGTTTGGCTTTGGCACTGGTCACATTGGCCTGAGCTTGCTGCAATGCGTTGAGGTAAGGCGTGTCATCCAGCTTGCCGAGTAATTGCCCCGGTGCCACGCTGTCCCCCTCGTCCACTGCCAAGGTTGCTAATCGACCACCAACACGGAAGCTCAGGTTCACCGTACGGATATCCACATTGCCGTAAAGCCTCAGGGGGGCGTCTTGCTGCTGTTGGTAATACCAGAAGCTATAGGCTGCAGCGGCAATCAGCACAATGAGTACGCCTACGAAGGTCATTTTCTTCTTGTTCATAATACTCCCTGCCAGAGTTATACCGACTTCACTTTATCAGAAGGGGACAGTCTGTCGCCTGTTTACTCCAGCTATCAGTCGCCATTCAATCTGGCGCGCTTCGCTATTTGACGGGTTTTTACTCGATGAGGCTGTTAGGGGCCAAGTTACTGCAATATGCAGGTAAACTGCAACCGAGCAAAATCAGACTCGCGCTGCTCCTGCTGGAGTGTTTTATCGATAACAAATACTCTGACTACCTGTATCCATCGTCCTCCAAGTTGCTGCGTTACTCGGCCTGTCTACTAGCCTCCTTCCTTCAGGGACGCAGTAAGCTGCGTTTAAATCGTTCTAGGCAGGTTTGCCACTCACCCTAGCTTTTCCATTTCGATTTCTGCTATAATTTGTACTGGTGCACTGCAGTTTGTGCCAAATCCCTCGAGGCCATGCCGAGGATATGCCGCTAACACAAACGTGAGCATTTCCTTATGTCCCGTCTGATCTTCCTCCCAGGAAACTGCACCGAACAACATTGTTCAGGTTAGGGAGGATCTGGAGTCTTTCTCTACTATGTCATTTGAAAACCTCGGCTTAAGTGCTGAAATTCTGCGCGCTGTTGAAGAACAGGGCTACCGTGAACCTACTCCCATTCAACGCCAGGCTATTCCCGTTGTGTTGGAAGGTCGTGACCTGATGGCCAGCGCTCAGACTGGCACCGGTAAAACTGCTGGTTTTACCTTGCCGTTGTTGCAACTGTTGAGTAAGCACGATCACCCAACTAAAGGCCGACGCCCTGTACGTGCGTTGATCCTGACGCCAACCCGTGAACTGGCTGCACAAATCGGTGAAAACGTTGATGCTTACAGTAAACACCTGCGCTTACGTTCGCTGGTGGTATTTGGTGGTGTGAGCATCAATCCGCAGATGATGAAACTGCGTGGCGGCGTCGACATTCTGGTGGCTACACCAGGCCGTCTGCTAGATCTGGAACATCAGAACGCCGTTGATCTGTCCAAAATTGAAATTTTAGTGTTGGATGAAGCTGACCGTATGTTGGATATGGGCTTTATCCATGATATCCGTCGCGTGCTGGCCAAACTTCCTGCCAAGCGTCAAAACCTGCTTTTCTCTGCAACGTTCTCAGACGAGATCAAAACGTTAGCAGGTAAGTTGCTGCATAATCCGGCATCGGTCGAAGTAGCGCGCCGTAATACCGCTTCTGAACAAATTGAGCAAAGTGTTCACTTCGTTGATAAAAAACGTAAGCGCGAACTGCTTTCACAAATGATTGGTGAAGGTGACTGGAGACAAGTGCTGGTGTTTAACCGTACCAAGCACGGTGCAAACCATCTGGCTGAGCAGTTGAATAAAGATGGTATTACCGCTGCAGCGATCCACGGTAACAAAAGTCAGGGTGCCAGGACACGTGCGCTGGCAGACTTTAAAGAGGGTAAAATTCGTGTGCTGGTGGCAACGGATATCGCTGCGCGTGGTTTGGACATCGATCAACTGCCCCATGTGGTGAATTACGAATTGCCAAACGTGCCTGAAGATTATGTGCATCGTATTGGCCGTACTGGCCGTGCTGAGCGTACCGGTGAAGCGATCTCGCTGGTGTGTGTAGACGAACATAAATTGCTACGAGACATCGAGCGTTTGCTGAAGCGAGAAATACCGCGCATTGCTCTGCCGGGTTATGAACCCGATCCTAGCATCAAGGCTGAACCGATCATCAATGGTCGTCAAGGCGGGGGACGAGGCGCTCCACGTGGTAATGGCGGTGGCCAACGCAGCGGCAGCAGCGGTGTGGCCCAGCGTGAAAATCGTGGTAGCGGTAGTGCTCGGCCACAAGGCGAGAATAAACCGCGCTCTGGTGCACCTGCGCGCCGGCCGCGTAGAAGCAGATCTGCTGAGTAATGGCTTTAGGCCGTGCCCCTGAATTGTCGACGGCGCCATCTTGGATCCAAAAGTCTCTTATCAAGCTCGACAACGCGTAGGTCGGGCTTTTGAGATCGGGCATTTGAGAATGTTGTTCGTCACTTATTTGGCACAACCTTGCTTCTGACCCAGATAGCCGCCATCAATTGGCGGTTTTTTTACAGCGGTAAAATGGTTTACGATAAAAAACCCGATTAGATTTTATCGGCGTTGGACTTGTCTGGCACTGTCATTCACCCGTATCATTGCGCGTCTTTTTTAGCAGGGGTTGGTATGCGCGTATTATTGGCTCCCATGGAGGGGGTACTCGATTCGCTGTTGCGAGAATTACTCACCGAGGTGAACGATTACGATCTCTGTATTACTGAATTCCTACGCGTGGTCGATCAGCGACTACCAACGAAATCCTTCCACCGTTTGTGCCCAGAACTGCTTAATAACAGTCGTACGCCTTCAGGAACCCGCGTACGTGTGCAATTACTTGGTCAACACCCGCAGTGGCTGGCGGAAAACGCCGCCCAGGCTGTCGAATTAGGTTCTTACGGTGTTGATTTTAACTGCGGTTGTCCTTCTAAACATGTGAACGGCAGTGGTGGAGGGGCAACCCTTCTTAAAGATCCTGAACTGATATACCAAGGGGCGAAAGCTATGCGAGAAGCTGTGCCCATGCATTTGCCAGTAACGGTAAAGGTACGATTGGGCTGGGATTCAGATTCCCGCAGCTTTGAAATTTCCGATGCGGTAGAGCAGGCTGGTGCCACGGAAATCGCTATACATGGCCGTACCAAAGAGGACGGTTATAAAGCCGATCGTATCAACTGGCGGGCTATTGGTGAGATCCGACAACGTTTGTCTATTCCGGTCATCGCCAATGGGGAAATTTGGGATTATCAAAGCGCACAGGCTTGTTTACAGACCACCGGCTGCGAGGCGGTAATGTTGGGGCGCGGTGCGCTGAATATTCCAAATCTGAGCCGTGTCGTGAAATATAACGAGCCGCACATGCCTTGGATTCAGGTGATGCAGTTATTACAAAAGTATATCCATCTGGAAAAACAGGGTGATACCGGGTTGTACCATGTTGCACGCATCAAGCAGTGGCTTGGCTATCTCCGCAAAGAGTATCGGGAAGCAAGCGAACTATTTACCGAGATCCGTACCTTGAATAACTCCAAGGATATAGCACGGGTGATTTGTCGTTAATCGATTTTTGACAGTCCTTTCCGAAGCCCCTGTCTGGTGTTCTTCAATGACCTGTGGTAGGGGTTCTGGCCATAGATTGGTTTTGATTTTATTTATATTTTTCGCCTTGATTGCTAATGTTTAATAAACGGGTCTATTCAGCCTCACGGCGACGCCACCAAAAACATAAAAGTATGATGGCGGCGATAATCAATGCGCACAATAGCAGGCTATAGAGCTTTGTTTCGGTGTCGTTAAGGAATTTACCGATCGCCTGACCGCCATAATAACCAAGTAGTACGAAAATAATTGCCCACAGTATAGCGCCCAGAATATTCAGCGGGACGAAACGAGAAGGGGGCAATTTACTGGCCCCGATCAGTACTGGGCCAATAATACGGAATCCATACATAAAACGGACACCAATCACAAATAAGATAGGGTGTTTCGCAATCAGTTTCTGAGCCCGCTTGATACGTGATTGCTGATGTTTCACGCGAGCGAACACCCGGATACCGAAGTAACGGCCGGCAAAGTAGAGTAATTGATCACCTAAGGTTCCACCAAGTACAGCCACGACCATTACCCAGGGTAACTGTAAAAGCCCGTTGTGTGCGGCAATGCCTCCTAACAGGGTGATAGTTTCCCCTTCTAGCAGGCATCCAATAAGTATTACCCAGTAACCATACTGTGCAATGTAATGGCTCAAGTCTGTCATTACGACCCCTTACAACAAAGAGGTGTGATTATAACCGCCATACGTTGTTGGAGATATAGTCCTTCAGCTACTGAGTTACCAAGCTTATGAGCTCATCTTTGAGGCTCATTCTGTCTGTAGGGTAAGCACCGTTCAAATCGGTTATTGACAGATTTATTGCTCCGTTGCAGCCTACCTATATGTTGAAGTAACTTGAGGATAAACTCATCCGACAAAAACATGGAACAGTTATGTTTAAGGTTCTTCTTTGGTTAGTCTTAACTCTGTTTTCAGGGTGTGGGGTGGTTATTTATGCTTTACAGCAGCAATATGAGGATCAATCAGTAACCTACCGTATCTTATATCGGGAGGTAACGGTTAAGTTATCCCAGGCTGAGACAATACTTTCGTTACTGTCAGTGGCAAGCGATCCTTCCATCGTACAACAAAAATTCCCGCAAATTCTTGCCTGGAAACCACTGCCAAAAGAAGCAACGACTAAAACGTTAAGGTCGGCAGATAATGGTACTTATTGGTTGGAAAATCAAAGTTTTGCACTGTTGATTGATCCCCAACTGTTATTGGCTGATATTCCTCAAATTCACTCTTTTAAACATATAATCATGAGCTGGCATAATATGCCGTTGTTTGAAATAGGGGAGGGTGGAAAGTCCACTTTTTGGCAATGGCATAAAGGAATAAGCAGCAATTTACAACCCTTTGAGTTATCTGCGTATAACAATCCCGATTGGTTAGACTTACCTTGGTCACTACTTTTACTGCTGTCTGTTATTTGGGCCATTGTCGTTTATTTCATCGGTCAGTATCGTATTAAAAAGCGCCAGCATAGTATTGCTGTTCAGCGTGAACACTTCTCAGAACTGACTCGGCTTAATGCTATGGGGGAAATCACTACTGGTATTATTCATGAACTCAACCAACCGTTGACTGCTGTGCTCAGTTATAACCAGGCTGCACTGCGCTTGATTAGTCAGCAACAAACGAACAAAGTGGCACCGTTGCTTGATGCGGCCGTGATACAAATAAAACGTATTAGTACGCTGTTATTGCATTTTCGACAAAAACTGACTCTTGAACAGGTGGCTTTTCAGGAGGTTAATTTCAGTGGGGTCTGGCGGCGTGTTACGATGTTATTAGAAAATGATATCAATCAGGGTAAGGTAAAAATAATCAACCAGATGCCAGAGTCTTTACCCACTCTGCGTGCCGATCCTCTTTGGATTGAGCAAATATTCCATAACATTGTGTCAAATGCTATCCAAGCGCAACAACATAATAATGCTTCTTGTGCTTGGGTGGCTATCACCGCTGATCATTCAGATCAAGGCATAACGCTGGTAATTACAGACGGTGGTCCAGGATTATCTGAGCAAGCTCTGCAACAGGTATTTATTCCCTTTTTTACAACCCGTCATGAAGGGTTGGGGTTAGGCATGGCACTGACTGAAACTTTGGTTCAAAGGCTTAATGGTAGTATTAAAGCGGAAAACATCATCGGGCAAGGAGCCTGTTTTACGTTATGGTTTCCTTTTAATACTCAGGAGGCGTAATGGAGCAATTTATTTATCTGATTGATGATGATCAGGCTATCCGTTGTTCGCTTAGTTCATTATTGGAAACGATGGGCTGGCAAACTGCTGTCTACGAAAATATCGTTGATTTTCAGCAAAAGGCTGGTGAACCCAGAGAACTCTCCGGTTGTCTACTGTTGGATATACGCATGCCGGGAAAAAGCGGCTTGGCTTACCTTGAGCAGTTGCGACAACAAGGCTTGGAAATTCCTGTCATTATTATGACCGGGCACGGAAATATTGAACTCTGTCGCCGCGCTTTCAAAAATGGCGCTTTTGAATTCTTGACCAAACCTATTGATGCGGATCTGTTGATTGAAACTGTAGGCAGTGCGTTGGAACACCAGTATATATTGCGGAAAGAGCAGCAAGAATTGGCTGAGTTGGAGGATAAAATCAATAAACTGTCAGCGAGGGAGTATGAAGTAACCAAGTTGATTATGGAAGGTAAGTCCAGTAAAGAAATTGCCAATGATTTGGCACTCTCTCCACGAACGGTAGAGGCGCATCGTGCCAGGTTGTTTGCAAAGCTGGATATCAATTCCTCGATAAAACTAATGAAAATCTATGGCGGATTATTTTCGCTGGAAAGGGTTAAGTAAAAATACCTAATTAATTAGGTAATGGTACGAATTGCTCTGCTTTTCCGAGCCGGTTATGTTATCTGAACATTTTTTTCTTCATAAATAACCTTTTCAAGCGAGGGATGCATGAATATTAAACCCCTTTTACTGGTGGTTTCTCTAGCAACTGTTTCTGGTAACGTTTTAGCCGCCGATTATTTGGAAGGATACTACGGTGCGCTAAAATTGCAGTATGCATGGCAAAAAGCGAATGATATGGATACCAGCAGTCGCCCAGGTGTTGGCCAATTCGTTGGTGGTGAAGAAAAACATAATTTCTTAAACGGTGCAATCGCAGGTGGTTATCAATTTGGTAATGGCTGGCGCAGTGAAGGGGAATATGTCTTCTATAAAAAAAGTGAATATACCAGCGGTTCAACCACGTTCCCTAGCAGTTATAACCACCATAAAGTTAAAGCACAACGTCTGATGCTCAACGTATATCGTGACTACGCGTTAGGCTATGATTTCTCAGTTTACGGCATGTTGGGTTTAGGTATTACCAACGTCAAGTCCGATGGCTGGCAGGGCAATGAGTCACGGCAATATGCGTCTAGCACGCAAAATAATCTGACCTATTCTTTAGGTGCCGGTGTCACCTATACGGCGATGGAACGCCTGAGTTTTGATTTAGGCTACCGTTATGTCGACATGGGTGACATCGAAAGTGGTTACAATAATTTTACCAATGTTCGTGGTCTAAAAGACGAACAAATGAAGGCTCGTCTGGCATCGCATGAGATTGTATTAGGGGCACGTTATCTTTTCTAACCGTTGATCCTAATGATGTGCGGCAATCGGCTATAGCCGATCTGCCGCCATCAACTCCCCCCTTCATACCCGCCTATCTATTCTCTGATTATTCGTTACTGATGTTTCTACTATGCTGGTCAACTCGGTTTTTTGTTTGATCTTAGCAGTAATAGCCGCCATCCTGCACAGTCAAATCATTCTTTTTTACCCTGGCTTAGGCTGTATCCCTCAATTGCCCGTGGTGCCGTCGCAGACTCACAAGCCGGTTATCAAGGTGGCGGGTGAAGGGTAGAGTGGCCCTCTGTTCAGGCCCCGACAACACAGAAAACGGGCTTCTGGAGCGTGACTCTTCAGGCTGGGGCAATTGGCGTGCATTGCTGCGTTGTTCGCCGCTTATTTGGTTCACCAAACCTCGCGGCTCACGCCTTACTCTGGGCGCAAATTACCGCCAGCGGCGCTCGCGTGCAATTGAAGGACACAACCTAGTAGAGGAGTAGTTGATGTATCAGGATTTTGAAAGTGAGTTGAATTGGGCCATACGTCACATGCCACGCACTCGCGCTGCCGTTGACGCTTTACCTGGGCTGCAAGGCGTTAGGTTGGCTTGCAATATGCACCTGGATTTGAAAATGGCCCCTCTAGTAGCAGGCTTGCTGGATAAAGGAGCAGAGATATTTCTCACTACCTGTAACCCGACAACGGTACAGGATGATGTGGTTGCTTGGTTAGAACGCCGTGGTGCTGTGGCTTATGCCTGGCGTGATATGAGTGATAACGATTGGTCTGAATCTTTTGATCGTGCATTAGCCTGGGGACCGACCCATCTTTGCGAAATGGGAGCAGACTTGACGTCTCGTCTACATCAATCCATCAATGGCCCACACATCAAGGCCGGGTTGGAAGCAACGGGGTCCGGTATCAGCTGTTTGGAGGGTATTACACCCCGCTACCCAATTTTTAACTGGGACGACCTGCCAGTAAAAGAGGGATTGCATAATAGGCATATGGTAGGGCTCACCGCTTGGCACACTTTCTTCCAGACTACTCATCTGACACTACACGAAAAGTGTGTGTTAGTGATTGGTTATGGGTTAGTTGGTCAGGGCGTTGCTTCCGCTGCCAAGGCTTATGGTGGGCAGGTGATAGTAGCTGAAACGGATCCTGCGCGCGTACTGCAGGCACGTTATGACGGTTGGGAGGCGGTCGACTTGGCTACAGCTGTTTCGCGAGCTGATGTAATTGCCACGGCAACGGGGGCAAGAAACGTCTTGTCTTCTGCGCATTTGGAGCGGGTAAAAGACGGAGTATTTATCCTTAACGTAGGTCATGTGGCGGAAGAGATTGATGTTGGCTTCTTACGGGGTTTGTCGCACAGTGAACCCATGCCTTTTGTTAATGCTTACCAACTGGCAGATAAAACGTTATATCTGCTGGCAAACGGCTCAATGTTCAATCTGACCGCAGGCTATGGCGACAGCCTGAATGCTTTCGACGTGACTCTCGCGGTTATGGCCGCAGGGATCGGGCATATCACAGGTGTTGGTGAACAGCAGCCCGCAGGTTTATATCTGCTACCTTCCTCAGTCTGGCTACCTGCACTGTAACTTTCTCGCTGCGAGCGTGCAGGCCAGTGCGCTCGCGGTATACGTGATTTTTGAACCGACAGACTTTGTCACAAATAGCTTCTAATAATCACAGTGTCAATTCTATATCTCTGACTTATACTTCAACGCAATCAACCCCTTTTGTTTATCAGCTATAGAGTAATGCATGTGAAAATCTGTTTTTTGGTTTTAACTCTGCTCACTTTGCAGATGGGCACAGGTTTGGTGCCGCGAGCGCAGGCAAGTGAAAATACTGTTAAGTTGCATGCCACACAGCCAGAACTGGCATCAGGAAGTGCCATGGTGCTAGATACGCAAACCAATAAAGTGCTTTATGCACGTAATCCAGATGAAATTGTACCGATCGCTTCGATTACTAAGTTGATGACAGCGATGGTGACGTTAGATGCACATTTGCCCCTGAATGAAATGCTTTCGGTCGACATTAGTCAGACACCTGAAATGAAAGGGATCTACTCCCGTGTTCGTCTTAACAGTGAAATCAGCCGCAAAGATATGCTGTTGTTAGCGCTGATGTCGTCGGAAAACCGTGCAGCGGCAAGCCTTGCTCATCACTATCCCGGGGGGTATAACGCTTTTATCAATGCTATGAATGCCAAAGCAAAATCGCTCGGCATGACCCGCACGCATTATGTTGAGCCGACCGGCTTGTCTGTTCATAATGTCTCCACCGCCCGTGACCTCACCAAATTATTACTGGCAACCAAACAATACCCGCTGATAGGCCAGTTAAGTACGACTACCGAGCATATGGCGACCTTTAGGGACCCCAATTACACGCTACCGTTCCGCAACACCAACCATTTGGTTTATAACCAAAAATGGAGTATCCAACTGACCAAAACAGGTTTTACCAATCAGGCTGGACATTGCCTAGCGATGCGTACCGTGGTTGGTAACCGTTCTGTCTCTTTGGTGGTATTGGATGCGTTCGGAAAATATACGCATTTTGCGGATGCGAGCCGTCTTCGGACTTGGATTGAAACAGGAAAAGTTACACCAATCCCGGCAGCTGCACGGGACTATCGTCGTCAGAAAGATGCTAACCTAGCCAAGAACGAAGCAGAATAAGATGCTGGTTTCTGAACCGAATTGTTCAGTTAAATACAAGCCGCTTTTTATTACTGCAGGGCGGTATACCATTTTCCCCAACGGGAGTGAGCGGTGGATAACCTCATTTCCCGTTTGAACGGTGCAACTTAGCCTTGCATCAGTTGTGTGATGCACTGGCGCAGATAATGCAGAAGTGGCGGGGTAAGCCAGGTTCCCTCAATCAAGGTTGGCTCCTGTTCCATCGCCTGACGGATTTTCATCTGGGTGGTCGGGTTATCACCAGCATAGGAGCGAAACAGAGTCAGCCACTGTCCAGCCAGTTGTTTAGCTTGAGCCGACTCAGGAGGGATCCCTTCTTTCATTGCCTGCTGGAATTGTGCAATCAACACTGGCCACTCATATATGCGGTCAAAATAGTGTGCACGTACATAAGCATACTCTGTTTCAGACAGGTATTTTTGATAGATTTGTAGCTTGGTTTCAGCAAAAGCCCGGGTGATATAATCAGTGATTGCCGGCGAGATACCCGTTTGTTCACGTATTGAAGGCTCATCTGCATGCATAGTATTAAGACGACTTAGGAATGCTGGGTTACCGGCGGTATCACGTTCCAAAGTACGCATCCAGCGGAGAGCAATAGCTTGGGCGTGTGGGTCCTCAGCATTAACCCCGTTTTCCATCAATATTTGCACATTGCCAACCATCTCTTCCCATTCCTTAGTACGAGCTTCATCAGCCTGATAAAACGGTAATTGTGCCAGTTCGTCGGCAGTAAAGTATTTATCGTACATTGCCATTAACTCCAGCGTGGTTAGCCAGTCATTCAGTTCGGGTTGATTGCCTAGCGTCAATTGTGTATGCATATGCTGTAAACGGCTTCGCAGAGCAGTTATCTGTGCTAACTGCTGGTTGAGCATATCAATTTGTTGTTCGATAACCGTAGGTAACGCTGATCCCGAATGTGCCAGAAGTTCCCCAATCTCTGCCAACGCCACGCCCATTCGCCGCAAAGCCTGAATTTGGTGGAGGCGAGTAATATCACTTTGGTTATATAAGCGATATCCAGCGTCGGAACGTGCAGAAGGGGTCAACAGGCCAATACTGTCGTAATGATGTAGTGCTCTGACGGTAATACCTGAACGGCGAGCAAGTTCGCCTACTTTTAATAACATTTGGCTTTTCTCCCTTGTGCGAGCAGAGATACTAAAGCCTAACGTAGGGTGAGGGTCAAGCTTGGGATCAGGGGGAGACTTTCTGTTTGGTCTCATCCTGATCCAAAATCTTCTTCAGTCACCTTGGGGTAAATCCTGATAACCTGACGATCAGCGTGGGCGCAGTACAACGATACCAGGCGTATTGCGCACGTAATTAACAAAGCCTGAGTCCATGACTTTCATGTTTTCCTTGTGTGAGGAGGCATGTCGTAGCACAGGGCCGTTTGCCGTCATGATAAAGAACCCGGTATGAGTGACATCTAACCCAGACAATTGAGTATAAATGCCGATATAGTCGCCGGTTTGCAATTGGCTCAGGGTCTTTTCATCGATAAATTCGCTGGGGATATAGGTGACGTTACGTTCTACTACGGGTATACCGGGTAGATAAACATCGCCGCCAGCCTTGCGGTTGAGATGTTTTACCACGGTGACGGCATGGGGGCTGATTTGTGCAGTAATATCATCGGCAATTACGTGTTTTTTTTGCGCCCAGTCGGTGAAGAAATGTTTACGATGCTGGAAATCAATCTCACTATTGACATAACGCGTCTGAATCACGTTTGTGATAAATTCACTTTCTCTAGGGGCCTTTCTGAGGGCTTCAACGTAATCCATATAGGTAAAACAATCTAGCGCCCCTAAATCGATCACTAGCCGTTCCTGCGAAATGGATGAGCCTATTAGCCGGTTGGCTATGTAAGGAGTATCAAGGAAAGCTTGTGAGAGCAGGTCGATAGTTTGCCCCTTATCGAGCTCAGGCACTGCTGCATGTAGAGTCAGCAGTGCTCGCAATTTGTTGATTGTGTAATCGTCCATTGTCATTCTCACCATTGCCTGATATTCAATTTTATGCGGTTTTGATTCTATAGGATTGCTGGTGGTGTGTTTATTACTACTGCAGCCTGCGACAGCGGTGACCAACATCGTTAGTGCTAACCTGTACATTTTTCTCTCCCAAGTTACGCTGGACCACTTTATTAGTAATGATTTTTATTAGCATCATGAGGGGTGAAAAGTAAACTTGAGATAAACATGAAAGATACTGATCAAAAACAGGCTATGTATCTATTAGGCAATGCAACTTACTGATTAAAGAACAGAGTATCTTACAGGCCATCTGCAGCGTACGTTTTTTCAACCAAAGACTATAATTGTTGCAGGGGGATATCCCCAGAACCGTAAACCTCGCGCGGTTTGCGAACCGTCAGGGTTGTGTCTACCTTTACCAATCGTGTTCTACGGAGGTGTCTCATGATCAATCATGTTTGGGGGCTGCTGGCGCATCCCAGCACCGAGTTTAAGCACATTAAAAACGAGAATGAAACAGTCTCGCATCTCTATACTCACCATGTATTGTTGATGGCGCTGATACCTGTCATTTGCGCATTTATTGGTACCACCCAGCAAGGATGGCTCTCAGGAAGTGGGCACGCTGTACGGCTAAGTATGTTCACGGCTTTTTATACTGCAGTGGCCTTTTATTTGTTGATTTTGGTCGGTGTGGCAATGATGGGTAAAGTGATCCACTTTATGGCCCGGCGCTACGAGTCTCGACCAAGTCTGCATCACTGCATGGTATTCGCCGGCTATGTAGCTACACCTATGTTTCTTAGCGGCGTGGTCGCGCTGTACCCGGTGATTTGGCTATGCTTGTTTATCGGTATTATTGGTCTGGTTTACTCAGGCTACCTGCTTTACGTCGGTATTCCTCATTTCTTGAATATTGATAGTAAAGAAGGATTTATTTTCTCCAGTTGGACACTGGCCATCGGTGTCCTAGTACTAGAGTTTCTTCTCGGGCTGACAGTGGTGCTGTGGGGTTATGGCTCCTGGTTCTTCTGACCGTGCCTGCTGTCCCCCATGCCTATGGCATGGGGGATGGTTTCTAGATTTTGTCACCCCAGTATTTCTGTTTACTGGTTTTGCCGATACCTGGGTTAAAGCTGTTGGTGGGATCGGCTTGCTTATAGAACGCCTGCAACTCCGGCTTTGCATCATAGAGATGACCGACGTTATGTTCGGCAGGGTATTCCGCTCCTCTTTGGTCGAGAAGCGCCAGCATTCGCTTTTTTAATGCCTTGCAGTCGACACCTTTTTTCACGACATAATCCTGATGGAAAACATGGCACATAAAGTGCCCATAGTAGAGTTTGTGTATCAACTGGTTGTCGATGTCTGGCGGCAAGGTTTCGAACCACTCGGTGTCGTTACGACGCAGTGCAATATCTAACGCTAGGATGTCTTCTACATGATCGGCATGTACAGCGTGATAACGAACGGCAGCACCTGCCGCAGCAAAGCGATGCAGGAAGGCCTTTTTGCCCTCTTCCGGGGTACAGACGAAGAAATCGCCGTTGGCTTGCGCAAAATATCGTTGCAGATATTGCTCAGCCTCTTCGACCCCCGGCCCTGCCATTTTCAACAATAGGTGGTGCTCGAAACGTTCACGAAATGATCTCATTCGCTGTGGCAGATGGTTCGGCGCCATCTTGCTGAACCTTTGCATCAGGCGATCGGCAAAATTATGTGGTAACAGGGGGACTTTGTTCAGTGTGGCATCCATATAGCCCTTGATAGCGAATAGGCGCGGTATCTGATCAGTGCCAAACTTATCGATCATCAGAAAGGTGTCTTTACCGTACACTTCGGCGATATCATAAATATCGCGATGCATATATTCCCCCGCTACGGGAAGATTCTCAAATTGGCTGAGCATATGGCGGCGCAGTTCCGTTAACACCGCTGTTTCATTGGTGCCGATATAAAACACTTTCTCATTCTGTTCTTTGTCAAATGTATCCAGACGTACTGCAAACACGGCGAGCTTGCCAGCACAACCGGAGGCTTCGAATAGGCGGCGTTTATCTGCATTGAAACGGGAAGGCGTAGCGGCATCAATATCACGTACCCGACTGGCATATTCATTATCGGAGGCGCGTAATTCCCCCTGTTCGACATCTTCTGGCCGATAATCTCCTTTCTCCAGACGAGTAAGGATCTCCTCCGGTGTTTCACCCAGTTGAATCCCCAGATGGTTCACCAGCCGCAACTGGCCATCCTCCTCAAGCTTGGCATACAACGCCATTTCGGTATAGGCAGGGCCGCGTTTTACTAGAGAACCTCCTGAGTTGTTACATACGCCACCGATTACTGAAGCCCCAATACACGAAGAGCCAATCACGGAGTGCGGTTCGCGGCCATAAGGCTGTAGCCGCTTTTCCAGGCTGTTAAGCGTACTGCCAGGGAAACAGACCACTTGTTTACCATGATCGAGAACCTGAATATGATCCAATCTCAGCGTACTGATAATGACTATTTCACGATCATAATCTTGTCCGCTAGGGGTTGAACCCTCAGTTAGACCAGTGTTTGCGGCCTGCATAATAACGATTTTATCCGCGTCGACGCAGGCTTGCAGGGTTTGCCACAGCTGCAGTAAGCGAGTGGGTAATACAACGGCCAACGCGTTGCCACCGCCGGAGCGGAACCCTTTGCGGTATCGCTCAGTGTTTCGCTTACCGGTTAATACCTGCGAGTCCCCGACGATATTCTTGAGTCGTTTGATAAATGTCTGGTCTGTATGCTGCGTCATGCTGTTCTCCGTATATTAAACTGTGTCCCTTAATTGCACGTGAGTGCTGACGGCGGTCATTTAAGCATCGTTCTGACCTAATCAGCGGCCATGCACCCAAATATTCCAGCTCTGAGGGGCGGCTATGGCACCACGTACAATAAGGAGCCCAGCCTAGTAGCGTTCCGTATATCCCATTAGGCGTTCTTCGTCGCGCAACGTCAGTATCTCTACACCTTCAGCAGTAACCGCGACGGTGTGTTCCCATTGGGCCGACAGTTTCTTATCGCGGGTGACGACTGTCCAGCCATCTTTCTTCCGTTTGATACGGTGATCGCCCTGATTAATCATTGGTTCGATAGTAAATACCATCCCTTCTTGCAGAATCACTCCGGTGCCGGGTTGTCCAAAGTGTAATACTGCCGGGCCTTCATGCATTTCACGGCCAATACCATGCCCGCAATATTCCCTCACAACGCTGTAGCCAGCCTGTTCGGCATGGCGCTGAATAGCGTGGCCGATATCGCCTAAAGTGGCACCAGGTTTTACCGCTCGGATGCCTTGCCACATTGATTCGTAGACATTGTTTACCAGCCGCTTGGCAAGCGGGGTAATCTGGCCGATGCAGTACATTTTGCTGGAGTCGGCAATAAAACCTTCTTTTTCCAGCGTAATATCCACGTTGACGATCATTCCAGAACGCAGGATTTTACTCGCAGAAGGCATACCGTGGCAGATCACATCGTCGATTGAGGTATTGAGCACATAAGGGAAATCATACTGTCCTTTGCTGGCTGGGCGTGATTTCAGTTCCTTGACGATAAAAGCTTCGGCGCGGTCATTAATTTCCATGGTAGTGATACCTTCACAAATGACCCCATCAAGCATAGCAAATACCTTGGCCAGTAATGCGCCAGAGTGCCGCATTTTGGCAATCTCCTCCGGCGTTTTTATCACAATCTCCTTCATCCAATAATCTCCTTTAGTGTCAATGAATTATCCTTGATCATCTTCTTTACCAGTTGCGGATAGGTCAGTTCGGGATTGAGCTCCGCTAGCATCCCGATTTTGATCCAGTGTTCCGCTTGAGCATTTATAGAGCGTGTCATGCTCATGCTGGCGATCCTGAGATCGTCATGCAGCATATCTGAAATTTTTACGATCCCCATAGCTTGCTCCATATGTGAATCACAGATGAAATATATATGTTCAGTATATTGCCAGCTTGGCATTCTGTGGCTTAGTGATTTTGGGCAGAATGCTGATTGCCGCTGCCTTGCAATGTGTTTATTGTGATGGGTAGCTTTGTTGCTATGACTTTTCACAGAGGGATTGAGTGCGTGACTAAACTACGTGTTGGGGTGATTTTTGGTGATAAATCAGCGGAAAGTGACTGGGATGAGAGAGGGCGGTCAATACCGCTACAATTTGAAGAGTAATGGATACAGCGGTGCCGTTTTAATTGTCACTGGGAGAAGTCACAATGAAAAGATATCTAGATTGCAGCGCCTCTGAACTTGTCAACATCAGCAAAGATGACCTGATTTACGCCATACGTGCCAGCGAAGGACGGATACTGATCAGTGAAACTATTGCGGGAACCCAACCGCTGCTTAATGGTGTCACCAATGGTGAATTGGCCGCTAGCCAAGGGGCTGACATACTGCTGTTGAATCTGTTTGATGTTAACCAGCCACATATTGCTGGCCTCTCCGCAGAGGTGCCGCCCGAAGAGGTCTTGCGAGAGCTACAACGGTTGACGGGACGTGTTATCGGCGTGAATCTGGAGGCTGTCGATCCGGTTTTTACCACCACACATAATGAATTCTGGCAAATAACGGCAGGGCGGGCGGCGACGGCTGAAAATGCACGGAAACTCTACCAGCTCGGTGCACGAATCGTGGTTTTGACGGGTAATCCTAATAATGGTGTTAGCAATCAGGCCATTGCTGAGGCGTTAAAACTTATTCGTGATGAGGTGGGCGACAAACTGGTGCTGGTGACGGGTAAAATGCACGGTGCGGGGATTGTGCGTGAAAGCGGTAGCCAATTGATTAACGAACAGGATATTGCTCTATTTGTTGAAAACGGTGCTGATATTGTCCTACTGCCTGCGCCGGGAACCATTCCAGGTATGTCGCAGGAAAAGGTTGCTGCTTTGATTACATTTACCCAACAACAGGGGGCGTTGGCAATGACCGCCATTGGTACTTCGCAGGAGGGGGCAGATGTTCAGACCATTCGCCAGATTGCCCTGATGAGCAAAATGGCTGGGGCGGATCTGCATCACATTGGTGATACTGGTTTTTTAGGATTGGCACTGCCGGAAAATATTTTTGCCTACAGTGTGGCAATACGCGGAGTACGGCACACCTATACCCGCATGGCTCGCTCAATTAACCGCTAAACCACTTTTCGGTTTTAGACTAAGCGGATAAGGGACGCCGACTACGCTGTCCCTGTGGTTTGTATTGTACATGTTTCAATTCAGAGACATGAACAAAAATGCCAAAAGCAGCGGGTGATCGGGTAATGCCTTAACACAAGAGAGCCCCTAAAAAGGGTTTAAGGTCGAAAAAACGCTGACAAGACAGATAATCAGGAGTGATAACACAATCTCTGAGTAGGTCAGGCGGATAAATTTCTTTAGCGCGTTCCTACCCGATATTTTAAATCTAGGAACTAACCAGTAACGATTGATCAATGCCAGCATTACCATGATGAAAACCAGCATGATCTTTACGGTAAGCAGCTGCGTGTAAGGCGAAAATCCGTGCATCGACCAGCCACGAATAAAAATCGTATTAGCCAGGCCCGAACAGATTACTAAAGCGACGGCAAGATGGCCGTATCGCGAAAATCTAATTATGCAGAGCAGGGCATCTTCTCTCATTCCCTCCTTTGTTGAATCCTTCATGACCTTCAACAACATAACCAGGCCGCCGACCCAATAACTTACGCTGAACAGGTGAATGGTTTGACTGAGTTTTAGGGCCACACCGAGCGCTCCCTCATGCATCAAAGCATGCCCGATGAAAGCAAGCCCTGCAAGTTGCCCGGTAATCAGTGCCAATAAGATGTAATTATGTTTGTCCGTTAGGGGGCCCAAAAATACGCAGGAGATGATCGCTAGGAGAATTTGCCACTGCCAAGCTTGTCCAAAACTAGTGCCTAGAACAGCTAGCCAAACATTCGGTTCTATAATATCGGGCCAACCATTCCCCATTAATCCGACCTGAGCTGCCAGCACAAAGATAGCACTTACCAGTACAGTAATGTTTCCTGCGTGAAGATAGCCTCTTGTCGAGAGTGAAAAATGCTGGGCATAAGTAGATGAGGCAAGGATGCGGGTAAAAAACAATGCGCTGAACACAACCGCCAATGCCAAAAAATGTAAAGAATTAAAGAGGATGAAAATGATGTTTAGTGACATGATCGACTTTCATGAGCCTGCCCATAATTTTCAGCATGTGATTTTCAAGAAGTAAATAACATGCTGAAAATGACAGTTTGGCTTAAGTAAGAACGCGCAAAGCAGGTTCTGGAACGCCGTCTGAATAACATCAGACGGCGAAGACTGCGCTTACTTCACGCTAAAGCTGTATTGCCCTTCGGATTTATGACCATCCACAGAAAGTACACGCCAGTCAACGTTGTATTGACCAGCATCCAGTTCTTTATCGAGAGGCACAATCAGACTGCTTTTATCTGTTGAGTCGAGCGTGGCTTTACCAGTAGGAATAACGTCCCCCTTGGCGTCTTTCAGTTCAATGCCTGAAAACGATGCTTCCACGTCCCCGGTAAATTTCAGTGTGAGTTGTTTAGGTGACGTGGCTACTTCACTTTTGTCTGCAGGGACAGCATCCTTCAAGTATGCATGAGCCAGAGCTTGTTGTGTAACAAACAACGAGGCCAACAACACGGCTGCAGTACCCAGTTTTTTAATGTTATTTACCATGATTCACTCCATTAAACAGTGTGTCTTCAGATAACAGCTAGACCCAAAATAATTCGAGTTGCATGTAGGCGACAAGTCAGAGCGTCGCCAAGAGCATAGCTCACTATGTGACGGGTATGAACGGACGAAACCAACCCCCATGCAACTTGAAGAATGAAGGGTATAAGTAATTACTTTAACTGATTCCTTAATACGGCACCGCTTGAACAATACCCGCATATGCTTAACTCAGCGCTCACACCGTGAGTTGATACAAATATCGGTCATAAACCCAGACTCAGTGTGGATTTATTCTTTACCTTGTCCCTATGGTCATAAAACCTGCTGCGTTATCTAGAATGACCATTCAATCATCATTACTAGATTTGCCTTAACCGACAGAATCGCGTGTAGGGTGTCGATGGGCCGATCAATGATACCACGCTATTTTTTCATCATGTCTTTCAGATTGGCGAATGGGTTATGAGTTGCCAGACCAACATCTTTTTGCGCGTCCTCACCTGCGACTACTGTCGAACCGTATTGGTCTGCTTCGGTATACTTGGAGTGTTCATGGTCGTGGCAATAAAGACACAGCATTTCCCAGTTGCTACCGTCCTCTGGATTGTTGCTGTGATCGTGATCGATGTGGTGAACCGTAAGTTCGCGCAGGTTAGAATAGACAAATTCCCGTGAACAGCGGCCACAGACCCACGGGAAAATTTTCAGCGCTTTTTCGCGGTAACCGACTTCCAGTTTTGCGTAGTTTTTTGGAATATATGCCATAGTCTGCCTACAGGCTAATAACGATATTACTGCTCATATTAGCACAACCTGTGGGTAGTGGCTGTAAGCCGCTTATTTTGCCGGCAAAACACAATCCACAATCAAAAGTCGATGCTTAGTATACCCAATGACTTCACGTTGCGAGTTTTCTAACAAAATAGTGAAGTGCCCCGGCAATGAGGGCCGGGACATAGGTTATTCTTCCTTGCGTGCCATTAACTGGCGCTGGTGTTCATCGTTGGCCGCTTGAATTTCTTCCAGTACGGAGCCTACATCGGCCCGTTTGCTGTTTTCGATATGTTTGCCAGTCAATTCAATTTCTGGTGTCAAATTGCCTTCTTGATATAGCGCCCAGATCTCTTTGGCGTATTTGCTACCAAGCAGTTGCGGCGCGAACTGACCGTAATACTGCGTTATGTTATTGATGTCGCGCTCAAACATGCTTTTAGCGTGATTGTTTGCAGCAGCATCTACAACCTGCGGCAGATCGATAATAACCGGCCCATCTTTATCCATCAACACGTTGAACTCTGATAGATCGCCATGGACCAAACCTGCACACAGCATCCGTACCGCATAGTTCATCATCAAGGCGTGGTCGTGCAATGCCTGTTCGACGGTTAACGTCACATCACTTAGGCGCGGCGCTACCAGTCCTTCTTCATCGGTGATCAGCTCCATCAACAGCACGCCGTCCAAGCAAATATCTGGTTGTGGGACGCGTACACCTGCCTTGGCCAGCAAATAGAGAGCATCAACTTCGGTATTCTGCCAAGCCTCTTCCTGCTGTTGGCGGCCAAATTTAGAACCCTTGTTCATGGCGCGTGCATCACGGCTATTGCGAACCTTACGGCCTTCTTGATAGTTAACTGCCTGCTTGAAGTTGCGTTTTTCGGCTTCCTTATACACTTTTGCACAGCGGATCTCATCACCGCAACGTACGATAAATACGTCCGCTTCTTTGCCACTTTTCAAACGACGGATGACATCGTCGATTAAACCATCATCTACCAATGGCTGGAGTCGTTTTGGAATTTTCATGCAGCCTTGTACCCTATTTAGGCTCCGGTGTGAATATTTTGCTTATGGTCATAACGTAAATATATATCCATTGTGCTTCAAGCTGCTGATAGTGTTATTGACCTAAAAGATTAAAAGCAACTTGATCGCCGGTGCGAAGTGCGACTATTTATGCTTTGTGTGGAACAGCATAAGCGGGAACTCGTACTCTTGGCAAACCAGCGTCTGTTGAATACCCTTTTCATCGGTCATGATAACGTCCTTGTGGTTGTCGAGGAAGGTGTGCCGGAATTTATGTGTAAAATTCGCTCTTTTGCAGAGCGTTACCTTAATCTACTGACTCGCACTAAATGCTGTTGTCATGCAATTAAATCGCCTTTATAGCGGCTCTGCCATGCAGAAGCATCTGTGTTGTAACCGGAGTGTGTGAGTAGGATCGTGGGCTCACATTGGTGTGCAGTCGATTGGAAAAATTTACCTGACTCAGATCGCAACTGCTCCTATTACTGAATAATATGCAGGATAAATAAAACAGTTATGCCAGGTTTTTAGGCTCTTATGCGTGAACCGGGCTAAGTAGGCGTTTTACACTTGTGACACAATCTAGGCTGTGTATTTGTGCAATGCGAAATTATTGAGGCGATATGAACGAGTCAATTGTACTTGCTGAGGTCAGCAACGAGAACCAAACATTGGTCGCAGTGGTTCAGCAAGACAGCCGGACTGCCTATTTTTATATCTATCCAACGGAAGAGTTCAGTGAACGTTTTCAGGTTCGCGCTTGCTGGTTACGTAATCTTGTCGTTGCTCCACTCCAGGAAGACCTGGCTGCGTTGAAAGCCGGTTTACCGCCGACACTGCAGGCTGAATACTGCCGTAACCCTGAAGGAGACACACCGCTGGACCCTGAACGGTTAACGGTGATTTGGGCAGAGAGTGATGATGGTGCAGCATTGTGGTATGACGATGAACTGCTGGCTGTGATCCCTGGTTTGAGTTTGTATAGCGAGCCTGCGGTGTGCTATTCCGCTGGTTGTGTCAAAGAGAATCCACTTGCTTATCCACTCGGTGTAGATTCTGCGCAAGATCAATATATTTTGGCAGAAAATACTCGCCAGTTTTGGTATAGCTGGCAGCGTGAGGAGGGTAACCCATGGCCCCAAATGCGGAGTGATTATCAGGCTTGCTATGGACAACACTTCGGGCCTGCGGTGAAGTATTATGCAATTGATCAGGGTAAGTGGCCGCCAATGGCGATTACCCAGCATGAGTGTGACGGAATTTATTATTTTCTGACCATTGGGTGCAGTATACGACCGATGCCATGGGTTGAGGGCTTATTTAATGATGAAGCTCCCAGCTATCGTCGTATGGAAATGGGAATTGCCATTGATGGGCAATATATGACCGAAGATGATGCTGTGCAAATGGCCAGTGCATTGGCTGGTTTTGCCCACGCGCCCTGGGCGCAAATTACCTGGTTTGGAGAATGTCACATTTTGGTATCTGAAGTCGTGCCAGCAGGTTACACTGGCTATGTTCTTTCCTCATCATTTTACCCTGATAGCGAAAGCCTTGTTTTGTCAAAGCAGTATGGTGACCCAGTGAATATTTTCTGGGCCCACCCAATATTCGAAACCGAACGTGAGTTAGCGCAGATTGCACCAGAAGGTGGACACGAGCTGGTGAAAAGAATGCGTGAACAAGGGGTCAATCATATTTTCCGCCCACGTCAACCGTTGTAATTACCGGGACACAGCCTAGTGTCGTAGTGAGGGAGTGACTGTTACTGTTATCCAGCGCGTTCTGCCAGCAATTTATCACTCTTGTGGTATGAAGAAGGTAAGTAGGCTGTGTCCCGTAATTATTTTTTGGGTCGTGACGCAGACTTGCTGATTACGTATGCTCCGCACTTTGGATAAAATTCATGGCAAAAGTTGATGTGGTCTGCCCTCAGTGCAATGAAACCTAGAGTGTACGATGTAACGGACATTCAGCATCTGGTGCCCAACGTTACATCTGCAAGCGCTGCTCAAAAACCTTTCAGCTTAACTTTAGCTATTCCGGTGCCAAAGCAGACACACACCAACCCATTTTAATATGGCGATGAATGGTTCTGGATGTCGCGATATCGCACGGGTTCTCGGCATCAGCCTCAATACCGTTCTGCGACACTTAAAAAATTTCGCCAAAACAGGTAGCTGAGAATATCGACCCCAAAGCGGAAGCCGTTATCTGCTGTAAAGCCGATGAACAGTGGTCTTACGAGCGGTGTAAAGCCAATCCCCGGTGGTTGTTCTACGCTGATGAGCGTATCCGCAAACGGGCTCTGGCCCACGTCTTCGGACCGAGAAATGCCTCGACTCTGCAACGATTGCTGGCCCTGCTAAGCACATTTAATATTGCCTTTTATATGACAGATGCCTGGCCGGTTTATAAGGTCCTGTTGAGCGCAACCCGCAACGTGGTGCGCAAGAAATATACCCAAAGGATAGAACGGCATAATTTTAATATTCGCGCAAACATCAAACGACTGACCCGCAGAACCCTTTGCTTTTCGAAATCAGAGGAAATGCACGATAAGATCATCGGTTGGTATTTTACTATCCATCACTATCAATAAATCTGCGTCACGACCCACAATCAAGCATCTTCATGGTTCACAGGTATAAATTTAATTTCATTATCTTACTGATTTTTATAAAAACAATATGTTAATTTTTTATAGTATGGTTTTAATTTCGAAATTAATAGGTTTTACATATTACCGTAAAGTAATTAATTATTATCTATAATGGATTTTGGTGATTGAATATAAAGTCATTTTTATATTAATCAATTAATTACTAGGTATATTTGAAAGGTTGAAATATGAAATTTAGTTGCATCTAAACATGCTACATGGCAATCTTTTTTACGGAAAATATAAGAGGGAGTTAAAATGAATCGGAGAGATTTACTTAAAGCTGCTGTTGCAACAACATTGATTGCAGGCATAAACGCGCAGGCAAGTGAAACTAGATCTTCATCATCAAAATCTTCGGGTGGGAAACATTTAGGAATGGCTAATATCCCTGAAGAGACTAAAGACCTAGATACTCTTTATAAGGAGGCTTTGGAGGAAGGTGGCGAGTTAGTCGTGTACGCTGGTGGTGATACTATTGACCAACAGGACTTCAATGCCAATGCCTTCCGTAAACGTTTCCCCAAGATGAAATTGAAAATGAACGTGGATTTTTCCAAGTTCCATGATGCAAGAGTCGATATTCAATTAGCTAACTCGGCGTTGGCGGTGGACGTAGTACAACTGCAAGAGATACAGAATTTCCCACGTTGGAAAGATGACGGCGTATTACTTCAATATAAACCAAAGGGCTATTCCAAGGTATATGAACCTTTCAGGGACCCAGATGGTTATTGGGTAAGTATTTGTGTCAACTCTTTTGCTAACTTGGCACACAAATCGGTAAAAAATCCACCAATAGAAGCGACGGATTACCTCAATCCTGAATGGAAAGGAAAAATTATTCTTGATTACCCGAATGATGATGATGCAACCCAATTCTTGTTCATGAAAGTGATAGAGAAACACGGTTGGCAGTGGTTGGAAAAATTTCTTGAACAAGATCCAATATTTGCACGTGGTGGTCAAAAACCTGTTGATGAAGTTGAAAGCGGTAATATGCCATTGGCATATGGCGTGTTTGGCCCGTTAGAACGCAACCCAGAGGACCCCGCTGTATTTTCAATTCCAAAGCATGATCCATTTATGGCTTGGGCACAGCGAGCTGCCATTTTCAAAGATTGTAAACATCCTGCTGCAGCCAAACTTTACCTGAATTGGTGGTTGTCTGAAGAACAACAGAACCATTGGTATCAGTGGCCTGTACGCACAGATATTATTCCAAAAGGTGGATATAAGCCCATTTGGGAGTATGAAAACGCCTACGTGCAAGATTTTATCGATTACATGATGGATCGTGGCAAGATGGAGCGTTTCCGTTCTATGCTGACGCAATATATTGGCGAGGCCAAGGGGCCACCAAGTGCAGGTGTGTTAGGCATTTACCCAGATACAGGGCATTAACCAAAAAGCCACTTCTTAAGGAAGTGGCTTTATACTTTTTATTTTATACTTTTTTTTAAGAGGACTACGAATGAAAATGTATTTTGCTATTCTCGCATGTATTTTTCTCGCTGGAACGTCTGTAGCCCATGCCATTTCCCCTGAACGGCAGGGCATTGTCGGTAGTTGGAAAAGATTGAAGCCTAATGGAGAGTGGGTTATTTATGACTATCAAAAAGATGGCGGTTTGCTCAGGGCAACGGATACGCAACCCAAGCTATCTCCATTCGGAGATTACCAGATCGAAAAAGATATTATTCATTTCAAAAATAACCCTGAAAATTACACCCCAGTCCGATTTGTCATCAAAATGAGCACATGCAGTGGGCACCGTGGTGAAACCCTATTCCTTTACGATAAAGACAGCGGAAACGCTTACGGATGCTACTTCAGTACGATGGGCTCAGGGGAGTAGAAACATACTATGTTCATCATATACTACAAAATGATTAACTGCGTTTAGGAGGGAGGCTGAACCTCCCTCCTTCCAATACTTTCGCCGATTATGGCGCACACAAAAGTTGTAAAAAACTGTTTTCAACAGTTTTATATCCTCCCTTGTGCTCTGCAATCTTAACTATTTAAGTATATAATATTTGCTCTGTAAGACTGCAAAGATATCAAATCTAAAATCCAATAGTTTGGTGAGGGTGAGGAATGAAATTGAAGAAACTTTGTGGTGTGGCTATGGTACTGGCAACTTTGATGACCAGTGGATGTCACTCTTATGATTCTGTACAGCTCAACAAGCAGCAGCTTGGTGAAAGTTATAACTATTACGAGTTGCAGCCACCGCTCTATGCTGGAGATGAGATTCGATATCAACTCAAGGACGGCAAAAAGGGCGAACTCAAGGTGGCTAAAAAGGAGCCAAACACAATTGTTGGTGAGAATGGGGAAGTTATTCAAATCTCAGAAATTGCCTCTTTAGAAAGAAAAGACCTTTCTAAGACAAAAACAGCGGCAGCTGTAGGTGGTGGTGTAGCTGCAACGACGGCGGTGATCGTTGTACTTGCGGTTAGTGTTACAGCAGGACTTGTCGCTGTTTTTGCATCAGCAATTTAATGAAAAACCTACCGGATACAGCAATCGTTGCATACTTGCTTTAAAGTCAAATATTATCTTCAACAGTTGCTTACTGGTTATTGATATTTAGCACTTTTTCCTTGTCGTTATGGTGATGCTTACGGACAAAGCATCACCGATGATCGGTAACAAACACGTCGTGAGTGAACAGACCCCAGTAGTAAACAGAAAAATCAGGACATGCCTGATTACAGTTGTATAAGCAGTCGAAATACGATTGAGAAACCCCTATAGGAACCCTATACTGCCGCACATACAAAATGTGCGGTGGTTATTTACAACGCAGTATACCTCCGTTCAACAAGCTAAAAGGCAATTCCATGATTAACAATGATGTGCTGCGTAGCGTGCGCTACATGCTGGCTATTAATGACGCGAAGATGGTTTCGATCGTCAAGCTTGACGATTTTGACGTCGATGTCGCAGCTATGGGGGCCTACATGGTTAAAGAAGGTGAGGCGGGTTTTGAACCCTGCCCTGATGAGGTTATGGCGCATTTTCTCAACGGCCTGGTACTTTACAAGCGGGGTAGGGATGATAAATTTCCGCCTCCTGTTATAGAGTTGCCGATCACCAATAATTTGGTCTTGAAAAAGCTGCGTGTGGCATTTGAACTGAAAGATATTGATTTGCAGCAGATATTTACCGCTGTAGATTTCCGTATTTCTAAACCGGAGCTGAGTGCACTGTTCCGTAAAGAGGGTACCAAAAACTATCGCCCATGTGGCGATCAGATGTTGCGCTACTTTCTGAAAGGTTTGGCCCAGCGCCTACGCGGTGTGTAATTCCTTGATTTGGTCACTTTGGGCGCCCTATTAATCAAGGGCGCTTTCCTTACTTTTCCTGCCATGATTATCTTCCTTTTGCACGTAATAGATTTGTGGATCATACTCAGTACGATATGGGGGTTTTATCTTGATAGGTATCAGTGAACTGATTATTTTCATCACGATAATACGCGTCTGAACTGTTTTGACACAAAAAGACCACAATGATGACTACAGCGCCCGCACCTATTCCACAGCAATTGAATAACACAGAAATAGAACAGAAAATACTCAGGCGTTCAATCTTCTGTACCTTATTTATCGCCAGTGCTGGGATTGTATTTGGTATTGTCTGTGGCTCAATGTCGATTATTTTTGATGGAATGTTTTCTGCATTGGATGCTGGCATGTGTGCACTGTCCTTGATGGTTTCGCGTTTGCTGGGGCAGCCCCACAGCCGTCGTTTTCAGTACGGTTTTTGGCATATTGAACCTCTGGTGCTAGCGTTTAATGGCTGCTTACTAACGCTGCTGTGTCTCTACGCTTTTGTGAATGCGGTTAAAGGGATTATCGACGGTGGGCGTGAACTTGAACTAGGATGGGCGATTGTTTATGCCGTTACGATCAGCCTTTTCTGCTTCATTCTCTACTTTAAGCAGCTCAAACTGAATAAACAGATCAAATCGGAGTTAATCGCGCTGGATACCAAAAGTTGGTTGATGTCTGCCTGTATCAGCTCTGCATTACTGTTGGCTTTTATTCTTTCCTGGCTGATGGAAGGAACTCGTTACGAGCACCTTATCGTCTATGCCGATCCTTTTGCTCTGGCTGTGTTGACCTTGGTCTTAATACCGGTGCCGATCAAAACGGTCAAGTCTGCCGTGAGTGAAGTTTTACAGATGACACCCGACAGCCTCGATTGCAAAGTGGAAGCCATTATGGCGCAGTTAACGCTGGAATATGGTTTTCTGGATTACTCGAATTATGCCACCCGCATTGGGCGCGGCTTGTTTATTGAGATCCACATCGTTATCCCGGAAAGTATGGAAAAAATCGGTGTGCAAAAATTTGATAAAATCCGTGACCAAATAGCTGATGCCATCGGTGAAGATAGCCCCCATCGCTGGCTGACGATCTCATTTACCCATGATCCCAAGTGGCTATAGTCACATGGGAGCATGGCTGGTGAACGCAGCTTGTTAATTCAAGGGCTTTGTTGCTATACGGCAAAACAAGACGGCTCTCCGCACGTTTGGTGCAGATGATAATTGAACGGTTACGCGTTTAATCCTTGGCAATGGGTTGCTTACCACTCAGCGCGCCCCATTCGCACCAGGCTCCGTCATACAGCTTCACCTGCTTGGCACCCAGTGATTGTAAACCGAATGCCAGCACGGCGGCTGTCACGCCAGAACCGCAACTGACGATAATGGGCTCATCAATATCAATCCCTTTGCCGCTGAAGGTTTTTTTCAGGCCTGCCAGTGACTTGAAACGTCCACCCTCCAACAGTTCGCCGTAAGGAATATTGATGCTACCGGGAATGTGACCGCGATGCAGGCCAGGGCGGGGTTCATCTGCTAGTGCGAAGAAACGGGGAGCAGCGCGTGCATCAAGGATCTGCAGTTTGTTATCGATTGCCTGCTCTACCTGCTGCATATCTACTACGGCTTCTGCGTTGAAGTGAGCCTGGAATCTGGCGGAGGTGGTTTGAGCCGGGCCGGTTTGCAACCTGTTGCCGCGAGCCATCCACCCTTGCAACCCTTCATCGAGCACAAAAACGTTCTGTGCACCAAAATTGCGGAATGTCCACCAACCACGTGGAGCTGAGAACTGATTACCCTCATCATAGAAGACGAAAGTATGCTTTTCACTGAGGCCAAGTTTACCTACTGCCGCACTGAACGCTTCCGCCGTAGGTAGCATATGCGGTAACGACGTATTTTTATCTGCGACATCGTCGATATCGAAATACACTGCACCTTGAATATGGCCGCGCTCAAACTCGGCCAACATGTCTTTCTTGGGTAATTGACCAACGGGAGACATGCGTACGTCAATTACGGCCAGATTTTCATCATTAATATGCTGTTCTAACCATTGTGCCGTTACTATAAAGGGAGAGTTCATCGTTATTATTCGCCTGTTATTAAATTTATACCCTAAGAGCTTATCCCATTATGGCTATGCTCACTGACCTTTTAACCTTAAGCAGTGTTCTGGCAAAGGGGTTAGCCTTTGTACGCCCGTAAGGGCGGCTCGGAGTTGAGTCATCCTCACGTATTCAGTAGACCACGAGGATCGTGTTTTGCCTTAAGCTCAAATGATCACCCACTATTTAGCATGCGATTAAGGGACACAGCCTAATATTAATCGTTATTTATAATAGGAAGTTAACATCAATCTTTAAACCGAGGATAAGCAATGAACTATCGAAATGGAGTTATCTCACTCATTCACGCAGCTCGTAACTGGAGAGTATCGGTCGTTTTGATGTTCACTATGGTGTTTTCCATCGGAAATCAGCAAGCTCAGGCAACGCAATTAGCTGAAAAGTGTGACCTTCATTTTTCCAATGGTACCGTTCTGCAGGGAGTACCTGTTGTTAGAACCATTGAACAGCAGGCTAAGGGACTCTCCAACCGCTCCAACGTAGGGCCTGGCATGCTGTTCTCTTGGGACAAACCAGAACCGCGCATATTCTGGATGCGGAACACATATGTGCCTTTAACTATTGGTTTTTTTGACAATACAGGGCTTTTGTTTGCCGTTGAGGATATGCAACCGGAAACGGACGATCATCATTTTTCGAACCAACCGGCACTCGATGCTCTGGAGTTGGCTCACGGAGAGTTCCAGAAACATGGGCTAAAAGAAGGCGTGCGCCTGACATCAAGAACTTGTGTACCACAGTAAAGTAACGCAATTCTCTGTATCTTGGTGGGCGCGGACATATCACGAATATAAGGTAATTATGGCGACCGACTTGTTGTTGGAATTTAAATTTCATATATAAATGTTATGAATTTTAATTTTCATTCATTAACTGTCAGGAGAAAGTAATGAAACAGGTGCGCGTTGGATTGATAGGTACCGGCTATATTGGCCGTTGTCATGCGATTGCCTATGCACAGGCCGGTACCGTATTTCCTTTGAAAGGAAAGCTGGTACTGGAAATGTTGGCGGAAGTTACGCCTGACCTTGCTGCACTGCGTGCAGAAAAATTCGGATTCTCACGTTCAACAGGCAATTGGCGTGAGTTGGTTGCGGACCCTGCTATTGACTTGGTTGATATCTGTGCCCCTAATTTCCTCCATAAGGAAATGGCTCTTGCCGCTATAGAGCATGGTAAGCATGTCTATTCGGAAAAACCATTGGCGTTAGATGCGCAAGATGCGGCAGAAATGGTGCAGGCTGCGCGAGCCAAAGGTGTAAAAACGCTGGTCGGATTCAACTATATCAAGAACCCGACCAGTCAATTGGCGCGGGAAATGATTACCAACGGCGAAATTGGTGATGTGGTGCATTTTTATGGTACGCATAATGAGGATTATCTGGCCGATCCCAGTACACCAATTGACTGGCATTGCCGTAAAGCTACCGCTGGCCTCGGGGTGTTGGGCGATTTAGCGGCGCATATCGTTAATATGGCTCATTATCTTGTTGGGGATATCGTAGCAGTATCGGGTGATATGCAGACCGTAATCAAACAACGGCCCGACCCTAAAAATCCGGGTTCTCTGTGTGAGGTTGAAAACGAAGATCAGGCCAGTGCGCTGCTGCGTTTTGCCAACGGTGCGATGGGAACGATAGAAACATCACGCATTGCCTGCGGACGTAAAATGGGCCTGACCTATGTCGTCACCGGGAGCAAGGGCACGCTGAGTTTTAGCCAGGAGCGAATGGCGGAACTGAAACTGTATCGGCACGACGACCCGGTGGAGCGCCAGGGGTTCAAAACTATACTGGTGGGGCCGCAACACCCTGATTATGCGGCGTTTTGTATCAGTGCTGGACATGGTATTGGCTTCAACGATCAGAAAACGGTCGAGATCCGCGACTTGGTGAATGGCATTGCCGCAGGTGATCGGATGTGGCCAGATTTTGAAGAGGGTTGGCGGGTTTCCTGCGTATTGGATGCCATTGCTGCTTCTGCCGTTCAGCGCCGTTGGTTGAATATTAATTTCGGCTGACCACTTGGTTGGCAGCCATGTTGCGGCATTCAAATCGGTTCCCGGCAGATTTGTCATTTGCCCAAGCTACATAGTGAGCTATGCTCCAGAGGGTCTACTCGTTTGCCGCTTACCTGTAACTTGAATGAACTTGGGGATAAGCACTATTACCTGATTGACCGCCAGCGTTACTCACATTTAATTAGCAATATAACGTGATGGTCTGGCCAACTAGCCGGAAAGCCTTATGAAAGAGGAAAGAAATATGGCAATTATCTCACTCCGCGAACGCTTACTGGCTTTGGTGCTGGCTCTGACTGCGGGAGTTGGCAGCATTGCCTACGCTGCCGATTCGGTGCGCGTAGGCTCCAAAATTGATACCGAAGGGTCGTTGCTGGGTAATATTATTGTGCAGGTGCTTGAAGCCAACGACATTAAAACCACCAATAAACTACAATTGGGGGCGACCACGGTGCTGCGTGGCGCTATTACCTCTGGTGAAATTGATATCTATCCGGAATACACCGGCAATGGCGCTTTTTTCTTCTCGGATGAAGAAGATCCGGCCTGGAAAAATGCCCAGGCGGGATTTGATAAGGTAAAACAGCTCGATTATGCGCAAAATCGGATCGTCTGGCTGGATGCGGCACCGGCAAATAATACCTGGACCATTGCGATCCGTAAGGATGTGGCGGACAGCAATCATCTGAAAACACTGATGGATCTGGCTAAATGGATCAACGGCGGTGGCCAGTTTAAACTGGCTGCTTCTGCTGAGTTTATCGAACGTCCAGACGCGTTACCGGCCTTCCAGAATGCCTATGGATTCAAGCTCAGCCAAGATCAGTTGCTCTCGCTGGCAGGTGGGGATACGGCGGTAACCATCAAAGCCGCAGCCGAACAGACCTCGGGGGTGAATGCGGCAATGGCCTATGGAACAGATGGCCCGGTGGCTGCGCTGGGGCTTCAAACGCTGGAAGATCCTCTAGGCGTACAACCGATTTACGCACCTGCGCCAATTATCCGCGAAGCAACCCTAAAGCAGCATGCCAATATTGCCGAGTTGCTTAAGCCGGTATTTGCTTCCCTGGACGCCGCGACGTTGCAAAAATTGAACGCTCAGATCGCGGTAGAAGGGCAGGATGCCAAGCAGGTAGCAGTCCATTACTTGAAAGAGAAAGGGTTGATTAAATAATCGCTATCACGTTGGCTGGGTAGCAGCAACAAAGTAATGTCTATCTGGTCAATAAGGTTAACGCCTAAAGAACAAGAGGATACCTGAATACATGGAGTGGTTTTGATCAACGAGTTTAAAAATCGCGTACTGCTTACGCTGCTTATCCTGCTAATGTTGGCAGCATTCGGTTTACCATTTCTCAGTTATGCCCCCAATCGCCTGCTGTCTGGAAAGGGGATTTATCTGATATCTCTGTTGCATGGCCCAGCGCTGTGGTTGTTGGTACCAATGTTTGTGCTAACCATCCTCAGCGTATTGCCACCCACGCGACAGCTGGCAATGCTTACCGCGTTTGTAGCAGCGCTCTTGTTGGCCCTAATCTTCTGGCTGAGTGGCCATGTCGCACAGCAGTTGGCGTTACGGGGGGCACCGTTGGCACGCACATCGTGGGGAAGCGGCTGTTGGCTGATGGCGGCGTTGAGCGGATTGATTGCTACAAATGCCGTAACGCGGATTACGGCATCGCACTTGTGGCGTATGTTGGGAAATACTGTAGTGATGATCCCGGCATTACTGCTGCTGTTCACGCATCAGTTGGATCAGCTTTCACTGCTGAAGGAATACTATAACCGACAGGATGTGTTTGACGCCGCGTTGTTGCAACATCTGACGATCTTACTGACTACCCTGGTGCCAACGCTGCTGATTGGTGTACCGATAGGGATCCTCTGTTTCCGTTCAAGCCGTTGGCAAATGCCGATCTTCTCTACTCTCAATATTATCCAGACCGTGCCTTCAATCGCCCTATTTGCCTTGTTGATTACGCCATTGGCGGGATTGGTCGCGGCGTTGCCGTGGCTGGCAACGCTTGGCATCAGCGGTATAGGCATGGCGCCAGCCATTGTGGCATTGATTCTCTATGCACTGCTACCGCTGGTACGCAGTGTGGTTGCCGGTTTGCAAAGTGTTCCAACCAGCGTGATCGAGTCTGCCAGTGGCATGGGAATGACGCGATGGCAGATTTTCTTCGGTGTGCAATTGCCTCTGGCATTGCCCCTATTGCTGACCGGTGTGCGCATTCTCGCGGTGCAAACCGTTGGGATGGCCGTGGTTGCTGCACTGATCGGGGCTGGAGGGTTTGGTGCCATTGTGTTCCAGGGGTTACTCAGTAGTGCGTTGGATCTGGTGCTGCTTGGGGTGATCCCGGTGATCGTCATGGCGGTGATCGTCGATTCACTGTTTAAATTCATGATTTCTATGCTGGAAGTGACGCACCGATGATTAACTTTGAGCGGGTAAGCAAACTTTTTCAGGGCAAGCCTGCAGTAGATAACCTCACGCTAAACATTGCGGCTGGGGAATTTACCGTACTAATCGGAACTTCGGGGTCAGGAAAATCGACTACCTTGAAGATGATAAACCGGCTTATCGAACATGATGAAGGAAAAATAAGATTTGCTGGTGAAGAGATCCATAAATTCAAACCGCAGGATTTGCGACGCCGCATGGGGTATGCCATTCAGTCGATTGGCTTGTTTCCGCACTGGACGGTGGAAGAGAATATTGCCACGGTGCCGCAACTGTTAAAATGGCCTCGGGGACGTATTCGCGATCGCGTGACTGAATTGATGGAACTATTGCACTTAGAGCCTGAAGTGTTCCGCCGCCGTTATCCACATCAGTTGTCGGGGGGCCAGCAGCAGCGGGTAGGGGTAGCGCGAGCACTTGCCGCTGACCCTGAAGTGTTATTGATGGACGAACCTTTTGGCGCACTTGATCCGGTGACTCGGGCCACATTGCAGGCTGAGATGGTGCGTATACACCAACTTTCTGGGTGTACTATTGTGCTGGTGACTCACGATATTGATGAGGCATTGCAATTAGCCAATCGTATTGTGCTACTTGATAAGGGCCGACTCGTCCAGCAGGGCACGCCAATTGCTTTGTTAACTCACCCGGTAAATGATTTTGTGCGCGATTTCTTTGGCCGCAGCGATAGGGGTATCAAACTGCTGTCACTCGGGACGGTCGCAGAACGCATATGCCCGGGGAGCGCGGAAGGGGAGCCAATTGGTGCAACCATGAGCCTGCGTGATGCGCTTTCGGTGTTTGTCACCAGGGGCAGCGAATGCCTACCGGTAATAAGTGAACGGGGAGAACCGATTGGTGTCCTCCACCTCAGCGATTTAATTGCGCCAAAGGCTCTATCATGAGCCGCTATTGCGGATCACGAGGCTCACGCTGGCACCGCTGGTTGTGCGATCCGTTGCCGTGGGTCATCGCGCTGCTGCTAGCATTGGTGTTTGGCATGGATCAGTTACACGGCCTGTTTGCTGCCTGGTTCCCAAGTCTTGAGCGGCCGATCTATCAACAAGACAGTTTCTTTTCGCTGCTAGAAGCTCATTTATTCTTGGTTGCGGTATCGAGCCTGATTGCGGCGGCGCTGGGTGTGGTTGCAGGTATTGCCGTCACGCGGTCAGCGGGGAAGGAGTTTCGCTCATTGTTGGAAACCGTGGTGGCTGTTGGGCAAACTTTCCCGCCGGTAGCTGTGCTGGCGATCGCAGTGCCTGTCATGGGCTTTAGCGAACAGCCAGCGATTATTGCGTTGGTGCTCTACGGTCTGTTACCGATCTTGCAAGGAACGCTGACTGGAATCGAATCGGTACCTGAGGCGACGAGGGAAGTCGCCCAAGGTGTCGGTATGAGCCATTGGCAAATTCTGCGGCGTGTCGAGCTGCCCTTGGCTGCACCGGTTATTGTCGCGGGGCTTCGGACTTCGGTCATTATCAATATTGGTACCGCGACCATTGCTTCTACGGTAGGTGTCAAAACGTTAGGTTCACCGATCATTATTGGACTGAGTGGGTTCAACACTGCTTATGTGATTCAGGGCGCAGTTTTAGTTGCGCTGCTAGCGATCATTACCGACATGCTGTTTGAACGCTGGGTGCGCTATCTTACCGTTTGGCGTCAACAGGCGATCGGCATTTTATCTTCTACAAGGTAACAGTCGAGAGTTTTTACTGGTTGCTTGACTAATCCCTCGGCATTACGGCCCGCTAACCTGGTTTTCTTGTTCTGAATAGTCGTGAGTTGTGTCAGCGGGTTCGCTGTTGGTTGAGGTATCGCTGGTCGTGGTCGTTTCTTGTTGTGGGGTGGTGGAGCGGGTATAAATATTCAGCCCGGCCAGAAACACGCCACCCAGAGAACTTAAGGCACATAGGGCAATGATGATGACGAGCACTTTTTTCAACATGATTATTATTTCGCAGATTTATCCATATATAGTGGATAAGTATAGTACCTTGGCCGGGTGAAACAAGGCGTATCTAGAACGTTACTCGGTGCGCTGTAGCCTACGCGGACGAGCAAACAGATATTTACCCAACGTCACTAATACCACCGCGGAAACGATCACCACTAACGCCAACCATTCACGCGGTGCCAACGACTCACCCGCAAAACCGACGCCGAGCAGCACAGCGACTACCGGATTGACGTAAGCGTAGCTTGTCGCCACGGCGGGACGTACATTTTTAAGCAGAAACATATAGGCGCTGATGGCTAGCATCGAGCCGAAAACGATCAGATAGCTGAGCGCCAGAAAGCCGCTTAAGCTGGGCATTTTATCAAGATGCTCACCATTCAGTTGGCTAGCGATCAGCAATACTACGCCAGCGACCAGCATTTCTGCTGCACCCGCCATCGCTCCGCGTGGGAGTGAGATACGCGAACTGAGCACAGATCCGAAAGCCCAGCTGGCTGAGGCTAACAGGACTAACAGCGCTCCGGTCGGATTCCCTATCAGGTTGTTGCCTGTATTCAGTAGCACAATGCCCACCAGTCCAAGCGTAATACCCGCCCATTCCAGTTTTGAATTGCGAATGCCCCAGAATAGGCTGAAACACAAGGTAAACAAGGGAACCGTGGCGATCATCACTGCCGCAATACCCGAAGGAACATCCTGGTGTTCTGCCACGGTAACCAGTCCGTTACCCACGGCTAACAACAGGATGCCGATGATGCTCGCGGCGAACCACTGTTTCAGGGTAGGGATGGCATGACCACGTAGCAACAGAAAGCAGAACAGGATAATACCGGCAATCAGAAAACGAACGCCTGCCATCATGAGTGGTGGCCAGCTTTCAACACCGAGCTTGATGGCAAAGTAAGTCGATCCCCATACGATATATAACGTGAATAGCGCCCCGATTAAGGGCAGGAGATGACGATTTTGTTGGCTCAGCATGATTGTCTATTCGGTAGGGTGAGAGAGCGTTAAGAGACTTAGTAAACCCTAATGCATATCTGATAATCAATGCTTTTCTACGACACGGCCAAAATGTATTAAACAGATAAGATATAACTCGGCATAGGCTGTGTCCCTTAACTGTCCGTGGTGCCGTCGCAGCCCCAAAAGTCCATTATCAAGGCGGAGGGTGAAGGGCAGAGTGGCCCTCTGTTCATGGTTAGGAAGTTGGATCCGTTCTTTTCCTTTAGGTCAGAGGCAAAAGAAGGTGATAGGGCCATGAGTTTCATCCGCTCAGGCAGCGCGAGGTTGACGATTGATTAAAATAAACCCCATTCTGATGCCCAATCCAAATTTCAGGCGGATCTTCCCTACGCCGCTTGCCGTAACCATCGCTCTGTTTTGAATTCCTGTCGACGCCGGGCTAATAACTCTTCTGCCCGGATACCAGCTTCTGCACTGTTAAAAACCATCCGGCTTCCACATAACACGCACTGGTATGGATCCACATGGGTAAATTTCTTCATCAGCGACGCAAACCCCGGTTTCTGCGGTTTTGCCTTCATCTCAATCCCCAGGGCGGTGTAGACCTTAGGCAATAACTCACCCCGTTTGCGGTTGGCCAGAAAACCGTAATACCTGACCATCTTAAAATGGCGTGACGTGTAGTGGATCACAAAATCAGGACACCTTCGTAGCCTTTTTCCACTGCTCTTCGTATTCACAGGGCGGTAATCCACCATTGTGCCGATGGGGGCGTACCGTGTTGTAATAACTTTGTATCCATTCACCGATATCTCGTACCGCATGATGGATATCCATATAACCCCCGACAGGCAGCCATTCACTTTTCAGGCTTCGGAACACTCTTTCCATTGGTGAGTTATCCAGGCAGTTACCCCTGCGGCTCATACTCTGCATCACTCCGTTCCTCCACAGTAACTGCCTGTATTTCTTACTCCTGTACTGCCCTCCCTGATCCGAATGAAACAGCAGCCTCTTTTCCTTTGGTCGCGTCTCCAGTGCATTACGCAGGGCTCGACACACCAGCTCGGCATCCGGGGATGACGATATGGCACTGCCCACTATCCGACGGGAGTAAAGGTCAATCACCAGTGCCAGGTAGCACCAGCCACCATTGACTTTGATATAGCTGATATCTCCACTCCACACACGATTGGGCTCCGACGGCTTAAACTGCCTTTTCAGTAAGTCTGGCGATGCCAGTGACGTCTCCCGTTCACCACGGTAACGAGGCTTGCCGGGTTGGCGACTCGCCAGACCACATTCCTGCATCAGCCTGCGGGCCAGCCAGCGCCCCACGTTATAACCCGACTGACGCATCAGCAGACTCAGTGTTCTGCTGCCGGCTGCTCCCCGGCTCTGTTGATGCAATTTCCGCACCTGAGCACGCAGTTGCAGACGTTTTACATCAACCCGCGAATTCAGCGAGGCATAGTAAACACTGCGCGTTACTTTGAGCAGGCGGCACAATTCGACCACCGACCATTTTGTTTTCAGCCGTGTGATTAACGCAAAGATTTGATGGGGAGCTCGCTCATCAACACGGCTGCCTGCTTTAGTATTTCTTTTTCCATTTCTAGCCGTTTAATCTGCGCTCTGAGCGACTGGATTTCACGTTGCTCTGGTGTCAGTGCAGGATTGTCCGGCGTCACCCCGCTGACTTCTTCTTTGTGCTGGCGTATCCATTTACGCAATTGGCTGGGGTCCAACTCCAGAGCGCGTGCAACCTCGATGGTTGACCGCTGATACTTAACGACCTGCTCAATAGCTTCCAGTTTGAATTCAGGAGAAAAACGGCGTTTGGTCTGTTTAGGTTGAGTCATTATCAATTACCTCAATTGGCTGTCATTAAATTAACAGGCTATTGAGGTGTCCGGTATTACTGATCCACTACATTGACGTTTTGCCGGGCGTGTTGGGTCTTTTTGGCAAAGTGGATTTTCCAGCGACGCTGAAACTGCGCCTCAAGAAACTGGCACCATTCCCGGTAGTCCCGAATGTGTTTATAGCCGGAAGCAGGTAAATTGAGCGAAGCGTAGCTTTCTCGCAACAGGGCGATGATGGCCTGACGCCAATAGCGCTCAACGATTTTCTTTTTGAAGTAAACCGGCCGCCAGACGCCATGTTTGAGGCACAAACCTCCACGAGTGACGGACAGATGAATGTGCGGATGCTGATTGAGCTGGCGACCGTAGGTATGCAGGGCCACAAACAGGCCTATTTCGATATCGAGCTTTTTGGCCCATTTCAGCAGGGTATTGGCGGCACAGGCGAAGAGTTTATTGAGCAGGGGCCAGTTGTTGGCAAAAGCGGGCCAGAGTTTATCGGGCATGGTGAAGGTGATGTGCTGCCATTCGCAGTCGGGCAGTATGTGTTGTTGCTCAGCAATCCATTGCTCGGTGGCTTTCATGCCACAGGCGCTGCAGCCTTTGCTTTTACAACTTTGGCAGACGTATTTGGTGTGAGAACAGTGGGCAGAAGCGCAACAATACCGGCGAACGCCCATGGCACCAGTCCCGCAGGCGAGCATCCGCTCGACGACCAGTTTGGTCCATTCGGGGACGATGTTGCCGTGTTTAGCGAGTAACTGACCCCAGCCATCATCAATCTGGAAGAGGAGTTTTGCCGGTCGAGGTATGTGCATACGCGGGAGTATAGCGAGCTACGATGGTTGAAGAAAGTCACTCTCTAACAGAGTCTTAGCTCCCGCCGTAGGCGGGCTACTGTTCTTTTTGGCTACTTAAAATGGCTGCTTAACGGCGGTTATTGTTCCACTGCTCCTCAGACCCCGACTACAACCTGTGTCCGGAGATTTAATAGGATGTACAGGAAACAGAATTCCCATAGCGGGTGCAGTTGGTCTGTACTGGCGCTCTCACCGCATCATTGAGAGACTGGATCTGACGCTCCTGTTGTTCCTGCTGGCGTTGCTGATAGACACTGGCCAGTGCCTGATTCTGCCTGTAAATGTCAGCGCTAAGTTGGTTACAGTCTGCCTTTGTCACCGGTTTATTGTTAAAGGTTTTGACCGCCTGCTGGTATCTCTGCTGGTATTTCGCGTTGTCGTAGCTCCACACCTCAAGATATTTCCCGACTAGGCTTTTACCGGCACCGGCTATCTGATAGTCCATCAGGTCGTTATTCAGACAAACGTCAATACCGCCCGCCATGCCCGCTACAAAATTATATTGGCCGTCGTCCATTTCTGATTTGAGGATCGCACAGGAACAGAGTAAAAGCGGCAGGAAAAAAGGGATTTTTCGCATACAGACTCCGGCGTTAAAGAAGAACTTCGATTATAGCCAAAGACCTTAATGGAGAGCATGAAAAACCGTGGGGCAGTCGTGTGGGCTTTGTCGCATTAAGGCGTTGTCGGGTACCGATGATGATGGGGTCAGTTTGGATATAGAGAATTATTGTACGGTAGGCCTGTTTTTTGAACAGACTTAACTATCGCGGTAGGATGCGGATACAGCTCAAATATCGCAAATCGCAGCTTCGCTCCCATCAGGCATACTTATATAATTAACTGTTTTATATGATTTATTTATTCTATTCAACCTGTTTGACGTCAATGCAAACTTCACCGCGCATCAAATTCGAATGTCTAAAATAATGGGCTATCATTAGCAAATTAATACAGACAGGAAGAGTGAAAAATGGATGAAACCTTACTTGCAATAATGAACTCAAATAGAAGAAATAAAAGTTGGATAGAAGCGATGGTCAATCTGGAAGCGAGGAAGCTGATTAATACTGCAAATACCTTGTCAGCGTATCACCTGAAAGATGGATTGACGCGTATGAATTTTGTTAAGGAGATAAAAGATGTCGTTGAACAGCAGTTCTCTATTGCACGGAATGCGAAGTCTGACCAAGAATGCATGACCTGTATTAAAAACATGAGAGAAGAAACAGAAAACCTCCAGGAACAGGACAAAATGCTGCGTATGAAAGCAGCAAAACTTTACGCTAAAGTTGAGTTTGTCCGGGAAAATAACGAAATTGTGGGTTACACAATTTCGGCTGTCCATGTTGTTTTATCTGGCGTAGCACTTTTTACCGGTTTTATGATGATATCAACAATGACGCCCATCGGGGTTTTGGCTGGCGCGGTACTTGTTGTCGATGGCCTGAATGGCGTATCCAGAGAAATCATCAATCATTCATCGGTTGGCGAATCATCAGAAGGGATTTTCGCTGATGGTGCCATAGAAACAGCAAAGTTTCTGGGATTCAGTCCAGAATCTGGCTTAGCCGTTTATAATGCGACAACGTTAACTGCCAGTGTCTACAGTATTCTGGGGCTTGCAAGAAAACCAGGAGCCTGGAGACTTTTCCGTTGGATGCCGAAAGATTACTACCGTCAGGTGGATACGATGAGTCGCCCCAAATTGACGATGAAGATCGTTGGCTATGGATTAAAGGGTAAAGTTATTTTCGACCTTATTACGACGGATGATGCAACCCGTTAACTGCGGTTTTGTCTCCAGAATCGCCAGGATTTGTAACAGAGCACTGGCGGTTGGGCAAACATCATGATCGCTACGCCAAAAAGGATTGCAACCCCACCGGCAATGATCTTTATGGCTGAACTGAATAAAACCAGAATAATGAAGGTCAGTAGACATCCGGTGACAATCCATGTCAGTGCGCGGAAGCGATTGGCCAGATCCTGGATGGCTTCATCCAGTGTACCACCGTAACTGTCTACATTGTTTTTGATTTTTTGAAGCTCTACAGGGTTAAAACCCGATCTTAATAACGCTTCTTCGCTCACTTTCATGGACTTTTAATCCTTAAAAATCATAAAAATAATGGGTTAATTTTAGCCGAGTATTCGGATTATAGGATTGAAAAAGAGCCATAAACGACTCTTCCACGCATGTTGAGACGTCAACGCGATATGGTCGTTCGGGTATCCAACTGGTGCAGTTCAGACGACAAGTTATCGATAGCGGATGTCAGCGGGATCAGACGGTCTATGTGCCACTCGCCAGGCGTTCGGTTGGTCTGGAGTTGGCCATGACACTCGTACAGATACCTGTTCGCATCGGTAAACGTGAAATTATTGAACGTGGTTTCCAGCATCAAGGTTTTTCTTATAACCGTGGTGAACATCCGGTGCACCTGGTTAAAAAAGTGAGGCTGAGCGTTGGCGTCTTCACGTTCTCGAACTCCCTCTTTTAACCGGTCACGATAGGTCATGTAATGTGAGCAGAGCCAAAAATAACTGTTCAGAGTCTCTTCCCATAAATCACGCTCATTCAGGGTGTTTTGGGTTGTGGCAAATGGCGAACGTCCATGCTGGGAGAAGTATTCATACAGCTTGTTGATTTCTTGCGTCGGTGTACAACCGGCGTTTTTCATGGCGACTTCCCCTGAAGATTTTAATAGCTCATCGATTTTGAAATTCACTGATACCTTAGCCATAATCTTTCCTTATTACGCAGTGCCTAACAGACGAAAAAAGAACACCAGGCTGACGACGACCACCCGGCAAAAAACTCCACCCTGGAAGAGTCAGTGACGAATGACTCTTCCTATAGGGGTTCTACGCCGGAACCCCAGATTTTTCCGTCACCTCAGTTTCAGCCCGGAAACCAGCGCATCCAGGTCAATAATCTCATTGTTGCTCTGGAAGGTATAATGCCCGTTCAGCAAAATATGCTGCCAGGCTACAGGTGATATCCGGGGCAGAGCCTCAATGCCTTTGGTGTTATCTTCCGTTTCCAGTCGTTCCAGCAATCGAGACAGGATCGCAGAGTTGTAGTAAACGATCGCGTTGCAGATCAACCGCCCACACTGATTACTAATTTCCGTTTCAATGTCATTTTTCCCGGTTAACTCTTTCTTTCCGCCGACTTTGGCTACCGCGGCGCGTAGCTGGTGATAAGATTCAACCCGGTTCTGAGAACGACGGATATTACGTTCCAGTTGCGGATCCCGCAGATACTTTAGCGTGTAAATACTGCGAACCAGCCGGTCATATTCAAATACCGCCTGTCTTGTCGGGTTGGTTGTTGTGTACGTACACAGTTTGCGGATCAGCGTTCCCTGCGTCATTTCTTTCAGCCCCAGCGTGGCGACAATGCGGTCGAGGTTGCTTTTTTCACGGGTGATAAGGTTCAGGTCAATCTGTCCGGCGGGTTGAATCAGGCAATTCTTATATGCTGATGGGTCTCGGGTGCAGTACAGCTCCTGTAGCTGCCTGTTCAGATCGGTGAAATGAGGTTCAAAGCGCAGGCCAAACCAGTGCAGGATTGCAAAGTTGGCTTTGTTGATGCTGTGCATGTCTCCGGTTATGGCCGTGGGTTTTACCTCTGATGTGTTGCGGTACCAGATATCAAAGACATGGTGGCCTTCATAGTCGTTTGTGCCAATCAGGTATCCGTTGATCGGGATGTGGTTACATAACAGCGTGTAGGCCACCATGCCTTTACCACGGCCGAAGTATTTACGCGAATGCCGGGCTTTTACTGTCGGTCGTTCAACGCCGAATTTTTGCCCGTCAACGGCACCATAAAGCGTTCCCGGATCAAACGAATATAGCGGGAAAATCGGCAGTGCCTCTATGGCATCGGTGATGCAGTCATTGGCCATGAGCAGCGATGCCAGCCGAAGGTACTGTTCATACGTGGTTTCCAGCACATGAAACGGAATATCGCTGGTTCGCGCCATGACATGGTTACCATGATTCATCGCCTGTGCAACAATTACCGCCATCAGGCTGTCTGCATCAGCTTCGTTTTTGGCATATCGGGGCTGCAGCGGTTTCATGGCGGGCAGAAACCGGCAGTGCTCGTTAACAAAGCGGAAAACGTCGGTTACATCGCAGAATGGCAGTTGCTCGTAAAATCGCTTCTCCTGTGCCTTATGACGACTGACCACGGATTTATGCCAGGTCAGTTTCTGCGTTTTTTGATCGTATTCCAGATGTTTCAGTTTCCCCTGTTTTAGTTCGCGGTTAAACGCTTTCCATTGCCGGTGCAGTTCGAATTCCAGAGCCTTTAGTTGCGTTTTAACTGGCTTCTGCAGAAAGGGGATGTTCATTTCAGCCAGCACCGCGGCCTGTTCCCCTTCCGGTACCAGTTCATCTGAAAGATGGCGGTGCCGGAGACTGTTGTTGAGGTGGAATTCCCCCGACTGAAAACGCTTTCTTATCTGACGATAGAGCCAGAACTCATAGCGCCCGGCATTCAGACCTGTGGGCTCACCATCTTCACCGAACTCCAGCAGGTACGGACGCAGGCGTTCCGGTAATGTTTCCGGCGGGCATTCCGCCAGTGGTCGCTGCGGAAGCGTCTGCTTTTTGCTGAACACCATTCTGAGCCAGCTCAGCGCTTCAGCCCAGGGGCTGTCATGAACCACGCTGGTGAGGTCGAGTGACAGATATAATGGCCTCAGGTGACGCCGGATTAACGCCGTCATACCGTCAACTGCCTGCCACTGCAGCGCCAATTTGCTGACTGGTTTCACACTCATGCGTTGTGCGGTGGTTTTCAGCATCTCCCGGGGCATTATTTTCCAGGCCCGACGGCGTACTTCGCCAAAGGTGGTGGGGTCTGGAACGCTGTCATCAACATAAAGCGACAGCAGACGCCCGATTTTAGATGTTTCGCGCCGGTGTTTTTCCTGCACGTCAGCCATGAGTTGTTTGGCCACGCTGCGGCTCTCATCTTCAAGCTGTTTCATATGGAAAAACATCGCATCCACCAGGTTGTCGCTGAACTGGCGATAACGGATCCAGGCATAACACAGCAGATAAAGGCGGGTCTGCTCAGGCTTCAGATTGCGGAGATCGTAAACGGTATAGAAATTTGCCAGACTGGCGTAGTACAACAGGTTTTGCTGAGAAATATTCAGCGCTGGCAGGATGTCGCAGGCCTTGCGATGCAGCGGTTCCAGGATGGCCCGTTTCTCCCGCTCGTGGACCATCTGACGCCAGCCAAAGTCACGCGCATCCTGTCTGAGGACCGCAAGTCGGGAAAGGGTATCATCCCGTTCAATCAGTTTGTCCAGGTCAGCAATGGTGGCGTCATCAAGCTGTTCCGTCAGAATTCGTCCCAGCCGCTGCCTTTCATCAGAAAGAACCCTGCTCACCAGTTCCTGGAGCGTGGTGTAGCCGGGGCGGATGATTTTATGCGCGTTGAGCCAGATAATCAGCTCAGTGGCGACAAAGCCGGGGGTCACATCGCGGTGGACAATCTGAGCGGCCTGTTGTTCAAGCTGTGAAGACAGTGCTGATGACCACGGTCGATAACCATACAGCGCGCAGATATTTTCCCGCTGAGCATAGCGCTCGTGCTTAGAAGGAAATTTGTCCGGAGGTGGCTCTCCCGGGAAATAACGGCTCAGAACAAACTTGAAGTCGTCCTGAACATCATCCCAGCCGAAGCGGAAAAACAGGTGTTTGGCTTTAAAGTAAGCGATTTGCAGAATGCAAAAGAGTTGAGCATGAAGCCCTTTACGATTGTTCACCAGTGCCAATTCAGATTCATCCAGAGCCAGAAACTCCAGCCGCTGTGCATCATCGAAATCAGGGATACCATATAATGCTTCCTGCTCGGCGTCCGAAAGAATACTGAGGAGTTTATTTTTATTGGCCATCCCTGATCCTTATGCATACCCCTTAAAAACGTAATTGTCACATTATCATTAAAATTACACCTTTACGTGTCATAATTTAAATGACGGGTAATGTGACTTTCATTGACAGATTGTGACCTCAAAATCAGAGTGTCACATAATCGAACGTATATGTGATAGGAAATAGTATGTTAATTGGTTATATGCGGGTATCGAAGGCAGACGGGTCACAGACGACGGACTTGCAGCGCGATGCGCTCATCGCTGCTGGCACCAACACCGCACATATCTATGAGGATATGGCTTCGGGTAGGCGCGATGATCGCCCTGGATTGACTGCCTGCCTGAAAGCACTCCGCGAAGGAGACACTCTGATGGTATGGAAACTCGACCGTCTCGGTCGAGACCTACGCCATCTCATCAATACAGTACATGATCTGACTGTGCGTAGAGTTGGATTGAAAGTGTTGGCAGGACACGGCGCAGCGATCGATACGACGACTGCTGCCGGTAAGCTGGTCTTTGGTATTTTTGCGGCACTGGCTGAATTTGAGCGCGAGCTGATTTCCGAACGTACAGTTGCAGGGTTGGCTTCGGCTCGAGCTCGAGGTCGTAGCGGGGGGCGGCCATTTAAGATGACAACAGCCAAACTACGTTTGGCAATGGCGGCGGTGGGAAAACCGGAAACTAAGATAAATGAGCTATGTAAAGAACTTGGCATTACCCGTCAGACGTTGTACCGGCATATATCTCCGGATGGCCAATTACGAACTGATGGAATAAAACTACTCAGTAAGATATAAACTATTATTCCGGAATAGTCAGAAATTTCGGTGGCCCACAGATAAGGTATGGTAGTTAAAGAGATAACTATGTTAAATAAAAACAAATTAGCTGAAATATATAAAAAATTCGGTTTTACGCAAGAAAAAACTTATGATGACAATATAGCGGTGTATTCAATAAAAACAGGTCATTATCATAATGCCGACATCCTACCTTTGTTAGATGGAGTAGATGTTAATCAGACTTTTGAAGAATATAGACAACTGGGTTATGCATGTCAGATAAAAAAATACAACACTTATGAAGAAGCTCATAAGGAATTATTTGACGGTTTTTTTAGTGTCGAAACCACTAAAGAACGACTTATTAAAGATTATAAGATATTTACAGACGCTATAGTGAAGATCCACTCCTCAACTGCATCGTATTCATATATAAACTCTAACTATTATATTAATGGGAGTGAAGGAGATTTAAATGTGGTTTCTGAGATTTTAGATAGAATAAATATAAATAAACCTATGCTTTTTTTGATTGAAGCAGCAGCAGGTTTTGGTAAAACATGTACAGCATATGAGTTGTTATTAGAGCTAGTGACAAAAAATATTGGCAAAATACCACTTTTTTCAGAGTTATCTCGAAACAGGCAAGCAAAAATATTTCGGTATGTATTACTCGACGAAATTGATAGGAGTTTCCCTCTTCTCAGTTCATCACTAGTTAGAAATGAAGTTCGTGCTGGAAATGTTCCTGTTATACTTGATGGCTTTGATGAACTTCTCCATGAAAGTACTAGTAACGATCAAGTAAACTATGAAAAAACAGAGCCAATGCTGGAAACCATTACTGAGTTATTGACTGACAGTGCAAAAGTGGTATTAACAACCCGTAGAACTGCTATTTTTGACGGCGATGATTTTCATCAGTGGATTGCTTCACATAAAGATGACTTTGATGTTATCAGAATAAGAATCCAGGAACCACAAATTGAAGATTGGATTCCAACAAACCGTTTGCAAGAAATTTCATCAGCAGGGTTCCCACTCGATAAGTTATCAAACCCAGTATTATTATCATTTTTAAGATGTATAGATGATAATGATTTTGAAAAAGTAGTCAAAGACCCAACAAAGATTGTTAGAAAATACTTTGACTCAATGCTTGAAAGGGAGAGGAAACGACAAGATTTATTAATGTCTATTGAAGATCAATATAAAATACTGAAGATCATAGCTGATGATATGGTGCAGGGAAATTATACATCTGAGTCTCGTGAATATATATCTCTCGTGATAGTGGAAAAAAATCTATCTTTGCTAGAAGCGACGAGAAAACTTTACACTGTTGACGAAAGGCCAACAACTGATGAGATTGTTAATAAGCTTGCTTCCCACGCGCTTCTTGACCGTTCAGGATCTGAAGGACAAGGTATCGGTTTTGTTAATGAATTTGTCCTCGGGAATTTCGTATCAGAAAATATTATTGATGACAGCAATAATGAATGGATCGGAGATAAACGTTTCATAGAACCCGCAGTGCAGTCTTATATGCCCAGAATTGATGATGAGAAAGAATTGCTTTGGCATAGCCTTGAATTTTCTTTAAATTTCATGTCAGGACATGACAAAATTTTGTACTGTCACAATCTATTAGGCAAAGTCCCATTAGATTTGAACCAAGATAGTGTTGAGCAATTAGTGATAACGAAGCTCAGTCTTGGCGATAAAAACACCATTACTGATACGATCTTTGTAGACTGTTCCTTCTTTAGTAGCGAACTCATATGTACAAATTTTCGTAATGTTACTTTTGTAGGTTGTTCTTTCATTGACTGCAGTTTTTTATATTTAGATGGTAAGGAAGATATTTACTTCCTTGGTTGTGACTGTAATAATGATGCCATTCAGCAAAAAATATTAGAATTAGATAATGAGTCTGATAATAACATTACAGATTGCGACATATATATACTTGAGAAATTTTGTCCGAAGGGGAGTGTTAGTTATTATAAACACAGGCCAATTAAAGGTTTGTGTGAAAATAACAATCATTTTTATCTTAATGAGATACTCTATACTATCCAGAAGCTTAAAAAAGAAGGCTATTTACTCACGCCGGACAAACGTTCATTCCTAGAATTAAATATGTCGAAAATATCAGAAATAAAAACAATTCTAGGGAGATCGGTATAATGTATAATGCAAGTGAACTTCGTATAATTCAAAACTTACAGAATAATATTGAATGCGAACTCAATAGAATTGGTCTGTTATATCGTTTCTTTTCCAGAACAAAATCAGAAAGCTCTATTACTAAAAAATTCCTTAAAGAACCAGATAAATATTCAGAATACGGGAAAAAGATTCAAGATTTATTTGGCGTCAGAATTATTCTGTATTTTCCTGATGATTTACTAATAGCACAGGAAGCATTGAGTAAATTATTTCAAGTTGACTCAAAAACAGTTGATGAAGCTGCAACTGACAATTTCTCTGCCACTCGCTGTAATTATGTGTTTAGACTCCCGGTTGATTTATCATCTGATAGTGTACTTATAAAGAAATATTCATATATAGATAAGACTTTCGAAGTTCAGTTCAGAACTATTCTTTCAGAGGGTTGGCATGAAGTCGAACATGATTTACGTTATAAATGCAAGGACGATTGGAACGAGCACAGCGATCTCAGCCGTGCGTTAAATGGAATATATGCATCCCTTGAAACATCAGACTGGGGTATCATGAAATTATTTGAGGAGTTGGCATATCGAAATTATAAATCTTCATCATGGTCTGCTATGTTAAGAAACAAATTAAGACTGCGAATGGATGATTCTATTGATAGTAATATCATCGAAATAATAGATGAGAAAAACCTAGGGAAAGATTTCTTTAGAATTGACAGGAACAAACTTTTAACCCTTATGTTGAATTACGATATAGATATACCGATAAACCTCAATAATATTATATTCTTATGCAACCATTTTTTCGTTAATTCTCTCGATCTAAAAAATATTGCTCCAAGATTAATTTTACAAAAATTTATGGATGCAGAGGAAAAATATAAGGAGAAAAAATTTTTGTCTTCTTGATGAGGTGATATTCAAAAAATAAAAGGTGCATAGGGATTAGGCTATGCACCTAATGTTGGATTTTTCGTATAATTTGGACAGCGTTTTTTCACATGAGTTATGCAAATCTGCCTTTAGTGACGGAATTTTCTGGGATTCCGGCGTAGAACCCCCTATAGTCTATTTTTCTAACAGTAGGCAGATTCAAATCGGTTCTGCTCGGCCAGCAGCGACTTAGCATGTTCCGGCCAACTCTCACTGTAAGCGCCGTACTGCTCGAAAAAACGGTCTAATTTGGCCAGACGCGCCACATTCGCCTGACTATCTTCTTCGCTTGGGCCTATCATGCGTTGCAACTCTTCCAGACTCTCAGCACCACGAATGGCGGAAAGTAACTGCTCAACGGTGTATTCCATATTATTCTCCTTGTCGGGGACTACCCCCGTGACGTACAACACGCACACGTAAGCGTTCCATTTGTCGTTACGTCGAAGGTATCGTTACGTTTGTCGTTACGCAAGTGATTTTTTAATCATCGCATCACGTCTTTTCCGCTTTCCGGCACGATGCGCTTTTCCCCGTAGCGGGCTCGCCCTTTCCGCTTTGCGTGTTTCTCGGAAGCTGTCCTGGTTGGCCAAGCAGCTGAAGCTGGCTTCAGTTATCTGTGAAAGTCGTAAATGTTACAGCAGTAGATGGTGCTAATTGGTGTGTCTTTATTGCTGGATGTCATGGCTCTTTATTGTCACAAAAAACTTGCGCTTGGTCGCAATTGCGACCATAATAAAGTCAACGGTTCGGGGAGGGCTCGAACCGACTCAAAAAAGTGAGAAGCATTATGAACACATTCGAAATTGAAAATATCAGAATAGAAACAATAACTGACTTCGATATGGTCAAGTTCGACCTTGTTACTAAGAAAGGTCGTGTAGAATTGGCCGAGCATGTCAATTATGATAGCGATGGAAATTTTAAATCTGTTGAATTCACTGACAGCAACATTCGATGTAATCTTGTTGACGAATTGTGTTCTGTTTTCGATATGAGTAAAAAACCTGGACTCATGCCGAAAATAGATTATGTTCCTTTTGCTGAGATAATAGAGGAAGTTCAAGAAGCACTGCAGCTTAATTAATCATTCGGGGTACCCCTTATTTAGGAACTAATATGAATAAAAATGAACTCAAGCAGTTGCGAAGATTGCTGTTCCTTGAAGTAACTGAAGCTGCAAAATTGATTGGCGAGTGCGAGCCGAGAACTTGGCAGCGCTGGGAAAAGGGAGACAGAGTCATCCCGAACGACGTTGCGCAGATTGTTCAAATGTTGGCGCTGACGCGCTTAGAACGTTTGCAGTTCGCGTTTAACGATACCGACCCAAATTACCGTTATTTTGAAACGTTCGAAGAATACAAAGCTGCGAACGGCTGCGGTAATGAGCTGATGTGGCGAGTTGCTCAATCAGTATCTGCTTCATTAATTTGTGAGCGAGAAGCGGATAAATGGAGGTCAGAAGAGATTATTCATAAGTGATAAATAATTTAAAAATGAGAGTAAATAATGTTTAAGCCTAAATATTTTCAGGAACAAGCGGCTCAGGCTGCTGTTCAAGAACTTAGCACAGCAGATAAGGCACTTGTTGTCATGTGTTGTGGTTCTGGTAAAACATACACGGGGGCCATTATAGCTGAGAAGATGAATGCTATGGTGACTGTGATCGTCGCACCAACCATTATGTTGGTTGATCAAATTGCCGATGAATATAGGATAACGACAAATCGGAAAGTGTTAAAATATCATAGCGAAAATGCCCTTACATCGGATTTTTTTACGGCAAAACCGCCATTCATTAATATCGCTATTGTTACAACCTATAATTCTATACCGATGATGCTAACCCTGTTGGCGGATAAAAAAATTCAAGTTGATTTGGTCATATACGACGAAATGCATCGAACTGCGGGAAAAGTAAGTTCATTATTCAATCAAACTCTCGAAGGGTTCCCAGGCGTGATTAAACGCCTTGGAATGACGGCAACACCAAGGCACGCATCCTATCAGGAAAAGGATGATAAGACAGATTTCTTCAGTATGGATAATGAGGAAATCTACGGTAAAATAGTCTATTCATACCAGATACGTAAAGCTATTGAAGATGATGTTATCAGTGATTACAAATTGCTTGTAGCATGTGTTACTGACTCCGATGTGCGAGACTATCTGAAAGGCAAAACGATCACCACTTCAGATCATAAAACGTATGCCATTGCACTCACCCTTAAACGGGCTATGACGCAGTATGGACTGAAAAAAGTAATTACCTACCATGCCACGATTGATGAGGCCAGCAAAGCGGCGAGGATCTTTTCAGACGTGCTTGATACACCGGTCACGCATGTTTCTAGCATGCAGGGACCTTATACTCGTAATTCGCACTTTTCAATTTACAAAAACAGTGATGCATGTGTAATCACCAATGCCAGGTGTTTGAATGAGGGGATGAATGTACCAGAAACCGATGCAGTCATGTTTTGCAGTAGCAAGACGTCTGCGATCGACATTATTCAATGCGCTGGCAGAGCTATGAGGAAGTATCCTGGAAAGAGCTTGGGGTATATTATTCTTCCGGTACTCAGTGGTGAAAACTCACTGGAGTACAGTGATTATTCTGTCATCTTGCAGGTACTAAATTCATTATCTGAGAATGATGAACTGTTACATCGGGCTATAAAACTCTATGTACCTAAAGATAATTCTCCAGGAAATACATTGCTCCCGTCTTTTTTCAGGTTCACTGATGAAAAAAGCTTTGATGTACAGAAACTATCGAAGCTTATTTATCTAAAGGTTTATGATTCATTCAATAAAACGTTTCTTGATCGTGTGGAGCAACTTAAGGAATTTATCCGAATCAATGGGCATTGTCGCATATTAACAGCGGAGTCGGGAAGCTTTGGTGTTTGGGTTAAACATATGCGTTCTCTAAACGCTCGCAATGTATTGGATATAGAGAAAAAGCGAATTCTTGATGAGTTGGGCTTCATATGGGATTATAAGCAGGAGTTGTTTTTCCAGAATATTGAATCATTACGCGACTATTTACAGGGGGGGAATACCGTAGACGAGGCATCAACTGGCCCTTTTAAGGAATTTTTAAAGGCAAGACGAGCCGCGTACCATAAAAATTCATTGCCAGCCTATCAAAAAGAGGTGCTTGAATCCCTGGGTGTCGTTTTTGATATCCCAACAAGCATTTTTGAACGTAAAGTTCGTCAGTTAAAAATGGAAGTTTCCGATACAGGAAAGATTGCGAAGGATTCGGAGCTTGTTGATTGGGTAAAATACTTGAGGCAGAAATTTCGTAAAAATCTACTTACTGAGGCACAAATTTGCCAGTTGCGTAAGGCAGGTCTAGAGTTAAATACTGCTGGAGAGAGTGATCAAGTTTTTCTTAGAAAACTGACTGAATTGGCTGAAACATTACGAGATAACGGAAAAATCACTCCTGCTATGAACAGCTTTCGGGGGACAATCAGGAAGCGCAACATTAATAAATCGCTAGAGAAAGCGCGATTGGAAGAAATATTGAAATTTGAGAAAATGTACCGTATTAAAATTATTGAAGGTATGGAAGATAATCCTGAGTGAAATCTGCAGTTGGCTTAATTTATCATTCAGTTCTTTTCCGATGAGAGACTGAATTACGCAGACGTTGACTGACGGAGAGTGGAAGATACCCAGGCTTTGTATCTGGTATCAAGAACAGCAACAACGAACGTCTGCTGGACATGAAAAAATGACGTATGTAGAGTGGCAGCAAAGGAATCCGATTTTATTTTCAGTTTCAGACAGTAGATTACTAACGCAAGTTGGAATAAAAAGATATTCTCTACATTATTTATTATTATGTTCCCAATAATAATAAATAATGTAGTCAATGCCGTCTGGACCAGATGCGTTCCACTTTATTCCGTAACGGGAACGGCCTTTCCGTTCTCTGTAAAACCCGGAAAGCGTAAAAAGCTCTATGGGGGAAGGCGTCTTACATTGAGTTATACGAGAGAATCTAGTCAGGTTGATGGACAGAAAGATACTGTCCATCTGAATAATCTCTTTAATTGATGTAAAAATGCGACGTCCCGCTCTGAAGCATTACTGCGGGTAAATTGTTATCTATGTCGTCCGAAAGATAAATATAAATCCAAGAGGGCAGATTGCTGCTAAGTTTCTGTATGAGCGCACGATTATTGCGAGCCTCGATAGCATCAAGTTTTCTATTGTCGGTAATATCAATTGATATATATGATGGATCCATCATGTAGCTGTGTTCAGTTGTACCAGGGAGAATAAAATCAGGGGTTTTAACCAAACCTGCTGCCCCTTCATTTTTAATATAAAGAAGGCAAGCATTAGGCTTACTCTGGTTGTCAAACCGGTTTGTTTGACAATGGATATCGTTATCCCAGATGAAGTATGTACTGATGCGTGATTTATTGCCGGCTAACCCAAGTGTGAAGGTATTGAGTGGACTTCCATTCATCTCAGACATTTTATTGAATTGCATGTCAGGCCAGGTCTTTTTTATTGCCTCATTTAATACTTGCTCGATGACCATACTGGCAGGTTTTTCTGATGTTGTCAGGTTCTGAGGGAGCCAGGCCAGCATATAATCAAAGTCCCATTCCTTTAGAGCCATACCCACAGGATAACTGTACTTTATAAGTGGAGTCAGATCCATTCTAGAGAGATTCAGAGGGTTGTTATCAGTAGTTAATCCCCAATAATAGTCACTCTCCTTAAATTTATTTTTTAACTCTGTTGGTACTTCTTTATCGAAGAATAGATCCATGTTACTGGCGTTATTTACATTCCATGCATAGCTGTGTGAGACATCTAGTTTGGTCGATTTTGGTAAAATTGATGTGCATCCGGTGAGGAGTGTTGGCAATATTATAAAAAGCAGTGAGCTAAATTTCATTGAAAAGTCCTTTAAAGTAATTCTCTATATAAGAAGGGACATGTAGCCGAAGCGTGAATGTTATCAGAATGCATCGTGTCTGGCATAACTTATTCATATGATCAGTATACGGGTGAGACTGATCCTCTTTACCTGCTGAGTTTTCTGTTACCGTTTTATATCCTGTAGATATCGAATTGTTCTTGGCCAAGTGAACTGCTGTTAGGTGTTGGACGAGACGCGATCAGTTTTTACCCGCAGCAGGATCGGTGTTTCCGGTTTGTGTTTTTCTCGGAAGGCCTCAGCCAGTTCTTGGACGTGCTTTCCGTTCTCGGTAATTCTCGGAAGGTGATCTGGCTGGCCAGGTTCAGAGTTTCCGTTCGGGTAAAGTCGGAATGTGTGAACTAGGTGTAGCGACCTGCAATAGAAAACCATCCGACCTGCAATCAACAGCGGTTTTCAACCCACATTAGACGATTCTCACCGAGACTTAAACCCAGATTAAATGATAATCACCCCACATTACTTGCCTCAAGCCTACACTCCATCTTTTCCAACCCACATTATTTGTGAGCGAAAAATACCCCCGTCACCGGGCTAGTTCGCTAATTCCTTCCAATCGTTGTATCCACCACACACACAAAATGATAATTGACACTTCCCGTCCATAAGAATAAAGTACTGTATATGCATACAGTATTTTGCTGTGTGTTTTACTGGGTTGCAGTAGCCGTGTGGACTTTACCCCCTGATAACAGGGAAGTCGCGTGATGCTGCTCACCGCCATAAAACAGGCTGTACGAAGAGGAAAATAACAATGTCTGAAGAAGTGAAAAATGCTCAGGTGCTTAACGGTGTTAATGACGATATTACTGAACTGAAATCAGTGTCCACGCTCCGCCAACGAGTCATCAGTGATGGTGAAGTGGTGTCCAAATCACCAAACGGTTTTCGCCTGGCATACGGTAACACCGGGGTGTTCTTCCGTAATGATGGGCAAGATTTTTATGTCCTCGCCACACCAAGTGGTCAAGCACAGGACGGAGAATGGAATACCCTACGCCCTTTCCACTTTAATCTCTCTACTGGCAGAGTAAACCTAGATAACGGCGTTGATATTTCCGGTGGTGCACTTGTGTCGCATAACGACGGTATTGTTGCCAGAACCACGGGCCCTACCCCACTCATTAGCGGGCAGACGTATAACGCACCGCCTATCCATACTAATTTCACCAGCGGTCATGCAACCGTCACGATGATGATGACTACACGTATTGTGCCAGGAAAGGAAGATATCGGGGTACTTACCTACCGTGACTTGCAGGGAGGATGGAATGAAATACAGGTGAAAGCAAACAGTGAATTATCAGCAGGGCAACTGGTAAAACGTAATATTGATGGATGGATTTTGGCTACTGGAACCAAATACGTTAATAACAATGCTGACCGGTATACACAAGGGTTCCGTATCCAGGGACAGAATAACCTCTCTGCAGAATTCTACCATTATGAACGCATTGGTCAGCATCACCTCATGGTACTCCATGTGGCTAATAGTGGGGCTGATGGGTGGTATGAATTCCGAGATAGAGGTTATGCCTACACCAATGGAGCCTGGCAGATTGGCTCCGATGCCCGGATGAAAACGGAAGTCGTAAAGATTGGTGACGCATTGGAGAAGCTGGAAAAAATCAACGGGTACACCTATCTGAAACAGGGGATTCCAGAAGCCGGAGTCATCGCTCAGGAAGTGGAGGAAGTGTTACCGCAGTCAGTGACCACAACGGAACTGAAAATGAATGATGGCAGTACGCTGAAAGATGCCCGCGGGATCAATATTAATGGTGTCGTAGCTCTTCTGATTGAAGCGCTCAAGGAAGAGCGAGCGGCCAGGATTGAAGACAGACGTGAATTGGAATCTCGGTTAGCTGTTCTGGAAGGTTAAACTCCAATAAAAAGCGGGCAAACCCGATATTTTTATATTAGCCATGTTTTTTTATTGAATATTTAAAATCAGGAAAACATGGCTCTGATTACAAGGATAAAGTAATGAGGACACCTGTTGCTTATTATAAGGATGGCATGCCCTATGATTCCACTGGGCATGTTATTATCACTATTACCAATGGTCCAACTCCACCGACAGGGACGGTTCCCTCATCACCGCCCGCCAATGGTGGTCTGTATGTGTCTGTGTTGCCCTTCAGTGTGACACCTGTACATTTACAGGGTCGATATAACGTCGAGTATATTCCTGGGCAAGGGCCTCAATATACCTATTACAGCCAATTGACCCAGTTACAAAAAATGTTTGATGAGCAGATTGCTACAGCAAGAACACATATCATTGAACCGGTAACGCAGGTCATTGGACGGGCAATAGCCTCTTTACAAGGGATTGTTAATACACAAGCGGGTAATGATAGCCGAGTATCAAATGCTGGAAACCTCCTTGATGCAGCGATTAAAGGTTTACAAGACGCTAATAATGATCTTCAAGTGTCTGAAAATCTTGTTACTCAAAAACATGATGCTGCTGAAAAAGCATTAAAAGAAGCCATCCCTAAATTAGGTCTTACTAATGTTTCGCCTGTTGATTACGACCTTTTATTGACAAGGGTTATGGATCCGATATCCCGCAAGTATTGGGAAGAACTCTCGGTAAAACCTCGAGTAGAAGAGTTTAATGCCAAACAGCGTCTACTCGCTTCATTAGATAATATTGTCGTCATTATTAATGATGTCGTATCAAAATCAAACACGCTGACGGCAATAATTAATCAAGTAAAATTTGAAAGAGAAGCCAGTGCCGCAGCGGAGGTGATAGCAAAAGCTGAAGCAGAGGCACGAGCGAAACTCGCAGCACTGATGCTGGTAGCGGGTGTGAATCCTACGCCAATCTATACGTCGGCGATGGTTGAATCGGCTCAGGCTGCCTTGACTTCTGCGGGAAGAATGATACTGAATCGTGCCTCGGGCATGTTGCAATTGTCAACTGCAGCTAATGGAGTTCTGACTACAGCCAGCGACCTCGCAGGTTCGATCTCCGGGGCTTTATGGCGAGGCGCCATAGAGTTAAGTCGGATAGCCACGGTGAGCACGGTTGGGTCAACAGTTGCTGCTCTTGTGGTAGGATTCTATCCAAAAAAAGCCGGTGAAGGCAGTGACCAGGTGCCTGGTCGTGACATTGAAATGTTTGCTGCTCAGGCACAACTGTTTGCCGCTGGCAAAGTCAATATTCAGCCTGAGATGACCTCGGTTGATTTGCCCGTGCGTGGTTTACTGGTCACGGTGAATGGCCGCCAGTATGTCAGTCTGATTAAAACGGGCGTAAACGGTGTTTCTGAGAACGTTCCGGTGCTGAGGGCGGTTCGTGATGAACAAACCGGGCTGGATAAAATCACGTTGCCAGCAGTCGGTGGGGTTCCGGCACGTACTATTCTGGTTAACCCGGTTCCAACTGGGCCAGCAGCGCCATCCCATACAGGGAACAGCTCACCGGCTCCGGTGACGCCTGTACATACAGGCACTGAAATAAAGCAGGTTGCCAGCATAGTGACAACCACCTATCCGGCAGATGATCTCAAAGATATTCGGGATTTTATCTACTGGCAGCCTGACGCCACAGGAAGCGGTGTTGAGCCGATTTATGTGATGTTGAGTGAACCGCTTGACTCGGGGCGTTTTACCCGTAAACAATTGGATAAGAAGTTTAAGCATGCCATCGATTTTGGTATCAATGACACGAAGAAAAACCGTGAAACTCTGACTAAGTATCGTGATGCCATTGAAGCTCATTTGGCAGATACGGGAACCGTTGAGAGAGGCACATACCGACGGGAAAAAGGTTCTAAAGTGTATTTTAATCCGAAGACAATGAATGTTGTGATTCTTAAGGCTGATGAGCAATTCTTATCAGGATGGAAAATAAATCCTGACGCAGATAATGGTAGAATTTATTTGGAGACAGGTGATCTATGAACAAGATGGCAATAATTGAATTAGCTAAAGCTTTTTTGAATTCAAAAGTAACGGCCCTTCAGTTTTCTGAAGATATATGCGCTGTAAGAAGGGAGTTATACGGAGTTAAAGATCAGGATAAAAATACTTTGAATTGCGGTGAGGAGTTATTTATGGTGGCCGAAATTTATAATCCTGACTCCGATCGTGCCAGTTATGAGCTAGACGAGGCTGGATTAAGAAAGGAAGTAAAAGCGACGCTAGAAAAGTTCAAGCTGCTTTAATCTCATGCACTTTCTGATAAGTGCCTCTTGAGCAACGTCCAACAAACGAGGGTTTGTTGGACGTTTTTATCGTTGTGTGTTTTTTTTGCTCATCACTGTGATATTCGGCGTTCTTTTAATCTATCCGTTTTTCGGTCGTGACGCAGATTTATTGATAGTGATGAATAGTCAGATACCCGCCGATGATCTTATCGGGTTGTGTCGCATTAAGTAAGGCATCGTCAAGTAACATGCCCTTTCCGCTTGGCGTCTTTCTCGGCAAGTGTCTGTGTGGCTAGTAACGGGTTTCCGTTCTCTGTGATTCTCGGAAGGTATTCTCCCTGGCCAGGAACTACTGAGTGAAGACTGAATGGTGTTATATCAGACTAAGATACGATCACTTGTTGCCAGCCAGTCAAAATCTGGCCTCTTCGTTCTTTTTTAAAGTCGAAAAGGCCAATATTGACGACTGTCTATGCGTAGTTATCACATACAAACTCAACCAAGTTATGTTTACTCGAACCAACAACAAGGTCGACCCATTCTTGGGATGGTTCATCTTTGTGTAACGTTACCGACTCCTCATCTATCTCACTATACCCCAACTCTTTGTACCTTTTAGCGTGACAGTCGATTTGAATTAAGGTATATCCCGTATAGTCTATGCCGACGCGTTTTGATATAAGCGTTATATGGTCATTCATGTCTTTTGTTATTGAGTTTATATCGATAAAGTATTGTCCTTTGTCTCCAGGATGGTTTGGATAAGGTACATAATTGCGAATAATTGTGTCAGATTGCATCATTTTCTCCAAGGTAGATATTTACTCTGTACGCGCACAAAATTTGTTGCTCCTAAAATAAAGTTAATTGCCGACTTGTGCTATTAACGATAGGCCTCTTAACTCTGTCGAGTATACCCTATTCTAAATACTGCTGTTTGCGATGGCGGTGATCACATACTCCTAATTTCACCATCATTTAAGTGATATCGTCTTTTTAGAATGAATTTAATTTTGTACTTGGACAGTCGCGGTCTGAAGGAGGATACCGTTTTGTGCTGCTGGGGATATTGCGGGAATAGGGTGTGTCTTAAACGTGAGGTTGTCCGAGTGGCGATCCTGTTCTTCCTGTAGTGGGATCGTCCTTTCCGTTCTCTGTACTTCTCGGAAGGCATCTACCGGCTCTGGGGTGCTGTTTCCGTTCTCTGTCATTCTCTGAAATGTGACACAGAGGCTAAAACGACCAAAAATTATGTGTCGTCGCTCTGTTACCCTTGAGTATCTATGCGACGACATTCGTGGTATTGCCTGGTGTGTCACTATATGATGACGTTGCTCTCAGCTATCCAGCACAGCTCTTAATTTAAGGCGTATTTGGTTATACAGCATGTCATTAATGTAGTCCTGACGAGTCAAAAATAGCGTGTCTAAACCCATTCTTTTATAATGATTCTGTATCTCACTTGTTTTTGTCTTTTGTGTTGCAGCCTGTTCAACAGCTGGATAGGCTGCTTTAACTTGAAGCCGGACAACGCAGAGAATGGGCTTTTGGGGCACGACCCTACGGGCTGGCGCTATTGGCGTGCATTGCTGCGTTGTTCGCCGCTTATTTGGCCCATCCAACCTCGCGGCTCACGCCTTGCTCTGCGCGTAAATTACCGCCAGCGGCGCTCGCGTACAGTTAAGGGACACAGCCTAGCAATGCCAGACCGAAATTACTTGCCAGCGTTACGGTGTTTGGGGCGTCTTGGCAAAAAATAGCGTAACCTTGGCCACTTCCAAACCAAACTTGCGTAACGAGGTTTGGTTGAACAGATGAGTTTCGTCTTGGCGATACAACCAATCATCAAAGTGCAATTTTACCGCACCATTATCTGTTTTTACTTCCATATCATAGCGCCAGTTGAATGCGTTCCCCTCTGTGTTTCCATGGGCTACGCCAATAATATCCCCCGCAGTACCTTGATAGCTGCCATCAGGGTTTCTGGTGATACGCCAGGTGCGAGTTTGCCGCTCACCATCGTTATAAACAAATTTTTCATGTAGCGTCAGGGTATCGCCGACGACATCTCCTTGAATAACGACCTCAAAACGTCGAATTTGTTTATTCTGGTAATCCTGCACCATACCCCAGGCGCGAGTTTCGCCGCTGAAATAGCCGAAAAGATCAAATGTGGGTTTTTCAGCCCGATAGTCATTAATATCTGCACTACAGCCTGCCAGCAAGAATAGCAAGACCATAAGCAGACGTTTGATATTCATAAAGAGCCTCCAGTCAATTGTTGCCGTAAGGCAGGATATTGCGTCGCAGGTGACAGCCATATGGCGAGAAAAGCATCGCGAAAATCACTGTCAAAACGTTCGCCAATCGGTCGGACAGGTTGACCTGGTTGTGACCGGTAATAGAAGAGCCCCCCCTTGTTATCGCCGACAAAGGTAAGTTGGCTACCCTTGGTTACGGAGGGCCAAAGGGCAGACAATTGTGCTAGCCAACGCTGCTGTTGCTCCGCAGGAACGGCTAATTTCATCGCTTGCCACTGCTCTTGCGTTGCTTTCACCAGATCTGTTGCGGCAATATCACGCTGATAGTTAATGGTTAAGGCCTGTGGCCATTGATTAGCCTCATAACGTCCTGCAGGGGTACGTAACACAGAAAAATAGACGTCGAAAGGCCCCCAGCGCAGAGTGGCGCTGCCTACCGTTGGCCAACTTACCCAATTATCTGCTAGCGCGTTCAGGCTGCTCAAGCAAAGCAAAAGTGTTAACAGTATTTTCATCGGGAGCCTCTATATCGGTTATCGACGTTCAGCACTTAACTGAACGGTGCTGATCGAGCGTGCTAAGAATCCGGCTTCGCAGTAACAAAGGTAAAAGCGCCACAAACGTTGGAAGCGTTCATCAAATCCCTGGCTGTGTAAGGTAGGCCAATGATGTTCAAAACGTTGCCGCCATTCCTGCAATGTACGTGCATAGTCGCGGCCTATATCGAACAGATCGCACATCACCATATCGCTATGACGGGTCAACGTATTGCATAGGGCTGTGATGGAAGGTAAGAAACCACCTGGGAATACATAGCGCTGAATAAAATCCACATTGCGGCTATATTGCTGGTAACGCTGATCGCTTATGGTAATGGCTTGCAACACCATTTTTCCTTTGGGTTTAAGCAACTGTTCACAGCGTTTGATAAACACCGGCAAAAAGCGTTTGCCAACGGCCTCAATCATTTCGACTGATATCAGCTTGTCGTATTGGCCTGTGAGCTGGCGATAATCTTCAAGCAACAGTGTCACGCGATCGGTTAACCCGGCCTGTTTGATACGTTGGTTAGCGTAATCGAATTGTGCCTGGGAGATGGTGGTTGTGGTGACTCGGCAACCGTATTCGCGAGCAGCAAACTCTGCCAGTGCTCCCCAGCCAGTACCAATCTCCAGCAGATGATCGCTAGGTTTCAGTTCCAACTGATCGCACAGACGGCGCATTTTGGCCTGTTGCGCCTGTTCCAGCGTCAGGCCTGTTTCACTAAATAATGCACTGGAGTAAAGCATATCGCGATCGAGAAACTGTTGGTAAAAACCGTTACCCAGATCGTAGTGTGCCGCAATGTTACGCCGTGCCTGACGCTGACTGTTACTACGCCATAGATGGACCAACCCATGCCAGGGGGCAGTGATCCAACTGAGACGTGCTTCCAGCTTATCAACTAACTGCATATTGTTAGCGAGCAGTTGTAACACACCGGTCAGGTCCGGGCTGCTCCAGTCACCGTCAATGTAACTTTCTCCAGCGGCGATACTGCCACCCAGCAGCACTCGGCGATAAGTGCGAAAATCAAAAATATCCACTTCTGCTTGTAAAGGGGCCTCGGCATCACCAAAGCGTGTTTCGCCGATACCTGGCTCGCGCAAGATTAACCCCCCGCCTTGTAACTGCTGCAAAAGGGTGAAGATAATGTGGCGCGCGCTCTTGTTACGGCCGGAAATGGTTGCGCTGTTGCACAGGGAATATTCCGGGGAACTCATAGTTTATCCTTGCCGCCGGTGGCGGGGTGAGGGTAGATAGGTGTACGTTTTAGCCATAGTTTAAGCGCTTGCCAGTAGATGGCGACGGCTGTTTTGAGCGTCATTAATGGCAAACGCCACAACTGGTTGCGCAGTGTGCCCCGTGTCAGAGGCTGCCGGTAGAGCAGTAATGTTGCGTCGAATTCGCGTGCATTACGATGGTTCTCTATATGAACCCGTAGGCGACGTGCCGGGGCTGAAAGCCGCCAGTGATAGGTCATATCCATCGGGTTGAACGGCGAAACGTGGAATTGTTTATCTACGGGGAGTGTTCCATCGGGTTTTACCGCATAGGTATGGCGCTCATTCCACGGCGTATTACGCACCTCAGCCAGCAACCAGCGTAGTTCATCGTTATCGTTATACAGATAGTAAAAATTGACCGGATTAAAGTAACAACCCAGGTAGCGTAACTGGCATAGCAACATCACCCGGCCATTCAGCTTTTCACCGGTCAGTTCGGCAATGCGTTCCTGGGCCTTGGTTTTTATATCACCGCCGCCAAGATAATCACGGCGGTAAAAGGATGCTGAGGCAAAGCGTTCAAGCGCAATACCCTGTGCAGGGAGTTTATCCAGCTCATCGAGATCGATCAGCGGCATGAAAATGCGGTAATCGAAACTGTGCAATACTGGGGTAAAGCGTCGGTGACGGACGTTGCCTACATACAATGCACTGTTCATACGGGTTGTGCCTGTAACAGAGCCTGGGTAACATCAAGCGCACTTCGAACGCCATCCTCGTGAAAACCATGGTACCAATAAGCGCCACAGAACCAGGTATTCTGTTGGCCATTGATCAGTGAACGCTGTTGCTGAGCTTGCGCACTGGCCTGATTGAATACCGGATGATGATAGGTGAACTGGCGCAGGATCTGCGTCGGATTAACTGGTTGCTGCGGGTTGAGGGTAACGCAGAAGGTATGTGGTGCCTGCAATCCCTGCAGAATGTTCATATTGTAGGTTACGCTGGCGCGCAGAGTCTCTGCGAGTCCATCATTGGTAGGTAACAGATAGTTCCAACTGGCCCAGGCGCGGCGTTGGCGTGGTAATAACTGCGTATCGGTATGCAGTACCACTTCGTTGGCCTGGTAAGGCAGTTGGCTCAAAATTTGCTGCTCCAGCGGACTTGCATCAGATAATAAATGCAAAGCCTGGTCGGCGTGACAGGCAAAGATGATTTGATCGAAACGCTGTTCACCCAAGGAACTGTGAACCACGCTATGGTCTGTGTGGCGCTCAACGCGTAGGACAGGGGTATTCAGATGCAATGTAAATTTGCCTGCTAATACTGCCAGCATGCGGCGTATATATTCGCGAGAACCACCGGGCACGACAAACCATTGTGGACGGTTGGTGATATCAAGCAGGCCATGATGGTCAAAAAAGCGCAGGAATAACACCAAAGGAAACTGGCGCATATCCGCCATCGAAGAGGACCAGATCGCCGCGCCCATAGGCAGTAGATAGTGCTGGGCAAAATAGTTCGAAAAAGCGTTCTGGTGCAGGAAATCATTCAATGTTTCTGTGCCAATACTCCCTTCGCTGAGGCGCTTTTTACATTGGCGATTGAAGCGTAAAATTTCCAGCAAAAAACGATAGAAACGTGGGTTGAGCAAGTTTCGACGTTGAGCAAACAAAGTATTGAGCGTATGGCCGTTGTACTCTAATCCGCTGCTGGGATGGGTAACGGAGAAGCTCATTTCTGTTGGTTGGCCGCTGATACCCAGTTCATCCAGTAAGGCGATAAAGTTAGGGTAAGTCCGTTCGTTATAGACGATAAAACCGGTGTCGATCGCGTAGTGCTGTCCTTCCAGCGTCACATCGACGGTTGCAGTATGGCCACCGGGATAATCATTGGCTTCAAATAGTGTAACCTGATGTGTTGGCGCCAGTTTCCAGGCGCAAGTCAGGCCTGAGATCCCACTGCCAATAATGGCAATATTCATTGTTTTACCTCACCATACGTTTTGCCAACCAGCGTTGTAGCGCTTGTGGCAATATTGCTGTCATCCGTAACAAAGCCGCGAACACCGGTGGAAAAGCGATCTCGGCACGGCCTTTAGCCAGGCCTTGGCGGATATAAGTTGATGCTTGTTCAGTGGTGATGATCATCGGCATAGCGAAGTCGTTACGGTCCGTCAGCGGAGTAGCAACGAAGCCGGGTAATACCAGGGAAATGCCGATCTCACGCTTTGCCAAATCCACCGCTAGACTGCGAGCAAAATAGGCCAAAGCGGCTTTTGAGGCTCCGTAGGCTTCAGCCCGTGGTAGGGGAACCAGGCTGGCGGTTGAACCAACCAATGCAACTCGTGCCCCGGCCTTCAGTTGTGGTAACAGGGCATCAAGGCAATTAATAGGCCCTATAAAATTGGTACTCAACACGCGTGCGACTAATTCTGCATCTACGACGCCATCGTTAAGATATTCACAGGTTCCCGCGCAGAGGATCACCAGTTCCGCCGTGTAGGGTGCTAACGCTGCCCGTGTGGTGGCTAGATCGGTAACATCGAAGCTGAGGGGGGTGATTGCTGAGTTTTGATCGCGCAGGGCGGCCAGTCGAGTTTCATTGCGGCCGCAGGCAATAACCTGCCAACCTTGTGCGGCATAATCTAAGGCCAACTGCTGCCCAATGCCTGAGCTGGCGCCGGTGATCAGTACACGCTGCATTATCGCATCCTCCGCTTTATGCCCAAGATTATTTGTTGAAGTAACGGGATGTGCTCGTAAAGCATGGCACCAAGGTCGTAATAGTCGCGTTGATAGATAATCCTCTGGTCGGCAAAACGTAACCGGCTGATACCTTCAAGCATGAGTTCACGTCCTCGTTGCAGGCGCGGGTGGGCATACTTCATTTGCCAACAAACCACCGCCTGATTTGCATCATATTGACAATCGGTTATGAAAAAATGGCAGTAATCGACGTTGGTGAGTAACTGGCGAAAATAACCATCTAGGGCTTTTAAGCCTCGATGTTCTCCTACTGGGTCAATAAACTGAACTTGGCAGTGATAAACCTCATGCAATGAATCCAGTATGGCGTTATCAAGAGAGTTATAAAGCTGTGAAAAACGCGCCATCAACGTTTCAGACGTTTCCATCAATGTGCCCCCCATTTTCTACCAATAAAGCAGTACTGCCAATCAGGGTGATATCCATGCCAGCCAGACGCCATGCTGCCAGTTGTTTGCGTCGGTAAGTATTAAGCGGTCCTTCGGTAGCAATAAAGTAACGATCGGCCTTGAACAGGTTCAGCGGTGGATGCTCAAGCGGTTGTGGCAGAATATCGAGGTGCAGTCCTGCTTTTGCCGTTACGATGGCAGCCATCCAAAGTTCAATGGGCTCGGTTTTCCCCCACCCCATGAGTAGCGCGGTCTTTCCGGTTTTTTTACGTGCGCTGTTCATGCAAAATGTGGCGTATTCGATGATGATGCCGTCCAGCAGAGTGCGCAGCGCCAAAAGCATTTCATGCGGACCCGATAGCTGCATACGTAACGGACGCAAAATATGGTTGATAAATATCTGTGGCGGATATTCACGGCCTTTTTCAAACAGACGACTGCGTAATTTAGCCGGCGCTGGGATGTGTAGCAGAGCCAGCAACTGCTGTTGCAGTGTTGCCCAGTTGACGTCGTGCTCAACTGACGGAGTATCATCCAGCAAGGGTTTGATCTGGCTAACGGGTACACCGCGCTCTATCCAATGAAGAATGGTATTAATACGGGCGACATCCTGTTCATTGAACTGGCGGTGTCCGCCCTCACTGCGTTGTGGTTTCAGCAAGCCATAACGGCGTTGCCATGCGCGTAATGTGGCGGGACTAATTGTACAAAGCTCTGCAACTTCACCAATAGTGTATAACGACATTCCTCAAATCCTGCCTGGACCACCTAGTGAGTTAACCTTAGTCGGTGAATAGTAAGTTGTACAAGAATTTTTTCTTGTACAACTTTAGAAAAAGGAGTTACGCCATTAAAATACGGAATGTACAGCGGCGGGAACCCGCTAAAGCATGTTCAAGACGCTCTACCCGCGCTTGTAACACTTCAGTAAATACGCGCAGTTCAGAGCGGCAAAATCCTTGGCAGACGGTCGCAGCGGAACAGATTGGGCAGTGGTTCTCTACCAGGAGAAATTCGCCATTTTTCAGCTCACTCCATTCTGCCATATACCCTTCACTGCAACGAATGGCCGCCAGACGAGAGACGCGCTCACGCAGATCGGCTGCACCTATCATCGCTTGCTTATAGTTGATGAGAGTTTCTTGTTCGCGGCAGTCAATCAGCACATCTATCGCTTGCTCACCCAGCTTGTCGCGTACCGTACGTAGCAGCTGCGTTGTTAATTCGGCATGTGCATCTGGAAAGTGAGCGTGACCGGCAGGGGTCAATTGCCAAAGTTGTACCGGGCGACCCACACCACGCGTCTCGGCTTTGGCTTCCACTAAGCCTTCCTTTGCCAGTTTAACGAATTGCTGACGGGCCGCCTCCCCTGTGGTGCCAAGGATTTTTCCGGCTTCAGAGGCTTGCTGAGGACCGTGGGTTTTTAATAGCGTCAGCAGCCGTTCACTCACCGAGCGTGCTGCGTACTCTCCATTTTCCACGTTAATTTTTGACATATTGCACTACCTCAGCCTTATTTTATTCCAAGATATCACTTGTGAAAATTAACGTAATATAACACTCAACTCAATATCATTTCTCTGAATACAAGACGATAAACATCACTGGCGATGATAGCTGAGAGTGAATCAAGCGTAGCCTACAGGTTATTCTTGGTGCTTGCCGTTTCCCCTTGCTGAACAGTAGGGCGATAGCGGCCAGAGAGTTGGGATAATCGAGTATTAACGCAGTGCTAGGCTGTTGTGGCCCTGATAATAAGAGGGTGAGGGTGCCATTGCCTAACGCTTCAATGGATTTAAACAATATGCTATTAATGATTATTCCACACATTGATAATTTCTTTGGCGTGAACATCATCGTATAGACATTCTGCGCAAGGCATAGAATCAGTTTATAGATCAAGGGAGTGAACTTTTTTGACTTACCAATCAACACTTGAGGAAGCGTCAATGCTGCGCTTGCGCCCAGCCTTGCAAGGTGCGATGGCGATCTTGCCACTGTGCCTGGCAGTATTACCTTGGGGCATTCTAGCGGGGTCAATGGCAATTGATAGTGGCCTGACGGCGGCTGAAGGTTTGGGGATGTCGGCGATTGTTTTTGCTGGTGCGTCACAATTGGTCGCCATGGGCATGATCAAGTCGGGTGCAGGCTTACTGGCAATTCTGGTATCGACTTTTTTTGTTACTGCTCAACACTTCCTTTACGGCTTGCGCTTGCGGGAATGTATTGCGCCGCTACCTTTGAGGTGGCGTATTTTGCTGGCATTTCTGCTGACTGACGAACTGTTTGCTCTGACGGGAGATCACAGCCCAGCGCGTTTCAACCGCTGGTATGCGTTAGGCGCTGGGCTGGCATTTTATCTGTGCTGGTTCCTGGCTACCTTGCTTGGCATATTGGCTGCCAGCAGCGTCAGCGATCTCGATAGTTATGGGCTCGATTTTTCCATTGCAGCCACCTTTATTGCGATCGTAGTGCCTCTGGTTCGTAATCTGCCCGTTCTGGCCTGCGTGTTGACTGCACTGGTACTGTCTATTGGCCTACATCATTATCAGGTACCTGGCGCGTTGATTGTCACTACAATGGTGGCGATGCTGGTTGGATTGCTCTGCAGTAGGAGAAAAGAATGATCTGGTTGACCATTGTGCTAATGGGAGCGATCGTCTTTTTCAACCGCTACTGTTTTCTGGCACCCAAGCTGCCAGTGCGTTTGTCACCACGGATTAGAACTCTGCTGAGTTTCTCAGTGCCGGCGGTATTGACCGCTATCTGTGGGCCAATTATTGCATTTAGTGCCGATGAGTGGCGCCCTGTTGCCGAAAACCCTTACCTATTTGGAGCGCTATTTGCCATCGTCCTGGCTTTTTTCCTGCGCAATATGCTGGCGGTCGTCGTGCTAAGCATGTTGATGTTTATCCTGATGCGCGTCGTATTGTAATACAGGCCTAATCTGTCTGGGTAGAAATGAGAGTGAAAAAGCTGGGCTTGGCAGCCCAGCAAAAAGGCTAAGGAATAGCCGAAGCTATAATATATTGTAGTGGTATGTGTCACATCTTAAATCAGAACTGATAGGTCAAGGCGACGGCAACAACGTTATCGTTATTTAGACCTAGTTTGTTGTCGTCGCCCAGACGATTGATCTTATAATCGACATAGGCTGACATATTCTTGTTGAATAAGTAATAAGCACCGATATCAAAGTATTTAACCAGGTCTGCATCACCAACGTTTTCAATATCTTTGGCTTTAGACTGAACGTAAGCTAATGAAGGTGTTAGGCCAAAATCGAACAGATATTGAGCAACTACTTCCACGTTTTGGGTTTTATTAGCGAAACCGCTTACGGAAGTAGGGACATTATTAATAGCGGCTTTACCTGAAATTGCTGTCAGGTTGCGAGTTTCTGCAAACGTGGTGGCAAGATAGACATTGTTGGCATCGTATTTGATACCCGTTGCCCATACTTCAGCTTTGTCACCTTGGCCAAAAGTACTTTCTTTCTGTGCTTTGGTGCGGTTAGAAGACGCATAAGCTGCCGTAACACTGACTCCATCGATGAGTTGGTAGCTGGAAGACAGACCAAAACCATCACCGTTGGCTCTGCTGACTGAGCGGCCCTCGTATTCATTTTTACCCTGGTACTGTAAGGCGAACTTCAGGCCATCAACCATACCGAAGAAATCGTTGTTACGGTAGGTCGCTACACCGGTCGCACGGCCTGTCATGAAATTGTCGGTTTTGATGAAGGTGTCATCACCAAATTCTGGCAACATATCTGTCCATGCACCGACATCATAAATGATACCGTAGTTGCGTCCGTAATCGAATGAACCTAAATCTTTCATTTTTAAACCAGCAAAACCAAGACGGGTTCTGGTGTCTCTAGTGCCGTCCGATTCTGTATGGTTTGCGGCGATTTGATATTCCCACTGGCCATAGCCAGTGAGTGTATCACTGATCTGGGTTGCCCCTTTGAAACCGATACGTGCATAAGTTTTATCGCCATCGTTACCATCATTATCAGAAAAATAATGTAGTGCTTTTAAGCGACCATAAAAATCAAGCTTATTACCGTCTTTATTGTAGATTTCTGCTGCCTGCCCAGCCTGGGTCATTAAAAGCGCCGGAATAATAACGGCAAGAAGATTACGTTTCATGATTTTCCCTGTTTTATACGATTGAAAGACACTGATCATCATTAGTATGGCTGCGTTATTCGGCCTGTCGGTGAACCCGCCCACTGGGTAAGTAGCTTTACGACATTCAAATCGGTTCCCGACCGATTTGCCGTTTCAGCAGCTCAATTGCCGCCTACCTGCAACCCAAGTTCACTAAGGTATAGCAACGCGATTTTTTTACCTTAGTTGCGTGATGCATTTATGACGGAATATTGGTTTTTGTAGCAAATGATGAAAATTCTCGCGAAAAGAGGGGGGAAGACAGCTGTAAGAACACAAATGCAGTGCGGGAGTGGTCGCATGATAGATAAGTCAAGGGTAACTCAAGCTGACGTCGTTGGCAGTCTGTGGGACAATAGCGCCATCATTTCGTTTAGATAAGAGTTGAATGGCGCTCTCCTCCGCAGTTAAAGATCAAATTGGCCAGTGGTACAAAGCCCTGCAACAGCAAATACCGGATTTTATTTCCCGAGCTCCCCAGCGGCAGATGATTGCTGAGGTAGCTAAAACGCTCGCCGGAGATTACCCGCGTCATTTGGCAATCGAGGCACCCACTGGCGTGGGCAAAACCCTCTCCTATCTTATCCCTGGGATTGCTGTGGGGCGAGCAGAGAGCAAACCACTGGTTGTCAGTACCGCCAACGTAGCACTCCAAGATCAGATCTACAGTAAAGATTTACCGTTGCTGCAAAAGATTACCCCCGACCTGAAATTCACTGGTGCGTTTGGCCGTGGGCGTTATGTTTGCCCGCGTAATCTGGCGGCAATGAGTACCGATGTGGCTGAGCAGGGCGACTTGATGCTGTATCTGGATGAAGAAGAGCTTGCTCCTTCTAGCGGTGAGGAGCAGGCGTTATGCCAAAAACTTTCGAAAGCGCTCAGTCGTTACGAATGGGATGGCTTACGCGATCACTATCAGCAATCGATCGACGATCCTCTCTGGGCCAAGCTGAGTACCGACAAGGCTAACTGCCTGGGGCGAAATTGCTATTATATTCGTGAATGTCCGTTTTATATCGCACGTAAAGAAATTGAAACTGCTGACGTGGTGGTGGCTAATCATGCGTTAGTGATGGCGGCGTTAGAGAGCGAATCGGTTTTGCCAAACCCGAAAGACCTGTTGCTGGTTCTGGATGAGGGCCACCATCTACCGGAAGTGGCGCGGGACGCGTTGGAAATTGACGGTGAGATCACCGCGTTGTGGACCAGCCTGCAGCTCGATATGATCGCGCGTCAGGTGGAGCACTGCATGACCCAGTATCGGCCAAAGAGCCCGCCGGGCCTGGCGAACAGCGAACGGTTGAAAAACCACTGTGAAGAATTACGTGAACTGAGCCAGGCTTTTGAGCAGCAGGCCAGTGCCTACCTGCCGCCGGATAGCAGCAATGCTGAATATCGCTTCGAAATGGGTGAACTGCCAACGGAAATGGTAGAGGTTTGCGCGCGCCTGTTCAAACTGACGGATGCCTTGCGCGGCCTGGCCGAATTCATCCTTAACGATCTCACTGAACAAACCGGCAAACACGATATTGTGCGGCTGCACCGCAGCATTATTCAGATGAACCGCACACAGGGATATTTGGAGGCAATGAGCAAGTTATGGCGGTTGGCGGCGATGGATAAATCATCCAATGCGCCGATCTCCAAGTGGGTAGCGCGTGAATTGCGCGATAATGTTACTCACCTGTATTTGCACTGTGTAGGCATCCGCGTTAGCGATCAGCTGGAAAAAATGCTGTGGAAAAAAGTGCCGCACGTGGTGATCACTTCTGCCACACTGCGTTCGCTGAACAGTTTTTCGCGTTTGCAGGAAATGAGTGGTCTGAGTGAAAAGGCAGGCGATCGTTTTGAAACGCTGACCTCGCCGTTTAATCATGTTGAGCAAGGGAAAATCGTTATTCCTAACATGTGTTTTGAGCCAGCGATAACCAATGAGGCTGAGCATCTGGAGGAAATGGCACGTTTTTTCCGTGGCGAACACGCTAGTGGTAAGCATAAAGGGATGTTGATCCTATTCAGTAGCCACCGCGCGATGCAGACTTTTCTCAGCTATGTGACCGATCTACGCCTGATGCTTTTGGTGCAGGGCGATCAGCCACGTTATCGCTTGGTGGAGGAGCACCGTAAACGTGTGGCGAAAGGAACAGCCAGCGTTTTGGTAGGGTTACAGTCGTTTGCTGAAGGGCTGGATCTGAAAGGAGAACTATTGACTCAGGTACATATTCACAAAATCGCTTTCCCGCCCATTGATAGCCCGGTGATCCTCACTGAAGGCGAATGGCTGAAGTCGCTTAAACGCCACCCGTTTGAAGTGCAGAGCCTACCGAGTGCTTCGTTTAATCTGATCCAACAGGTTGGCCGTCTGATCCGCAGTAACGAGTGCCACGGTGAGATTGTGATTTACGATAGGCGCTTGTTGACTAAAAGCTATGGCTCACGGCTGTTGGCCGCATTGCCGGTATTCCCAATCGAACGTAGGAGTGTTCCTGAAGCGGATAAAGCCCATAAAGCAGCGTTAAAATCTGCTGCTGCGGCCACCAAGAAAGAGAAAAAAGGCAAAAATCCTTTTGCTCGCCACCGCGTCCGTTAGCCATAGTGGGCTGGTAAATGTTTTAGCGATAATTGACTTGGAAGCTCACCGTTGCATCGAATTCCCCTTCGACTATTTTCCGCTCTTTTATTGCGGAGGAGCGCCCTTGAAGATAAGCACTGAATTCCAGTTTATTGTTTCCTTTAACCAGAACGGTGGCGGCGGTAGGCTGGTTTAAATTCACTTCTTTCCCTGAGCCATCGAATAGCGCAATAGCGACACCTTTGGTGTCATTACTCACCACCAGTTTACCGACTAATTCTTTGTCTTCTTCACCCAAAAAGGTCTCATTTGCCGTTTTGAATAGATCTGGCTTACCGTTTTTTAGGGTAATGAAAAACGGAACGGCGGTGTTATGCCCATATAGGAATAACGTTTTGGTATTTACCGTAGCATGTAGGCGGCAAGTCTGAAAGTCGGCAGGAGCATAGCTCACTATGTGACGGGTGCGAATGGACGAAGCCAACCCCCCATACAACTTGAAGAATGAAGGGTATATATTGTATTCCCCTCTATGATAAGGATATTGACCGCTATGTATCAACCTATCTCATTTCGTGAAAACGATCTGAATGCTCAATTGGCATTGGTACGGGCCAATCCATTGGGGATGCTCATCAGCTATGGGCAGCATGGCCTACTCGCCGATCCTGTTCCTTTTCTGATTGATACCGACGAGCACGGTTTGGTCACACTTAGAGCCCATGTAGCGCGAGCGAATCCACATTGGCAAGTGCTGCAAACGGTTCAGGAGTGTCTGGTCGTGTTTCAAGGCAGCGAAGGTTATATCTCGCCCAGTTGGTATGCAACCAAGCGCTTAAATGGTAAGGCGGTACCTACATGGAATTATGCTGTGGTGCAGATGTGGGGGATGCCGAAGATAATACAAGAGCTATCTTGGCTGCGATGCCAGTTGTCTGGGCTGACCGCTTTGCAGGAAAGCAAACAGCCAGATCCATGGTGTATTGATGATGCCCCAGCAAGCTATATGGCTGCCCAGATGAAAGGAATTGTCGGGATTGAAATTGTGGTGACTCGGTGTGAGGGAAAATGGAAAATGAGCCAGAACCGCAATACCGAAGATGTAGATGGTGTGATTGCCGGGCTGCGGCAAGGGGATAGCGAGCAACAAAAGTTAGCTGATGAAGTTGAACAGCGTCGGGGATAAAACACGCTTGGTGTAAATAAAATCAGCGGAGCGAACGATGGATTACAGCAAAATTATTAAAGAAATAGGTCGTGGTAAGCAACACGCTCGCAATCTGGATCAGCAAACGGCTTTCCAGCTTTATCAGGCGATGTTGGCCAATGAGGTTCCTGCATTGGAACTGGGGGGCATTTTGATTGCTCTACGTATCAAAGGAGAAGCCGAGAGCGAAATGCTGGGTTTTTACCAGGCAATGCAGCAGCAGGTGATGCGTCTGCAAAAGCCGCAGGGCCGAGCGATGCCGGTAGTGTTGCCGAGTTACAACGGCGCGCGCAAACAGGCTAATCTGACGCCTTTACTGGCGCTGTTGCTGGCTCGGGTGGGGTTACCTGTGGTAGTTCATGGCATAGTAAACGACATTACCCGGGTGACCAGTGCAGAAATTTTCCGCGAGCTCGGTATTCCCTGGTCGGAGGATCCTTGTCATGCTCAGCAGCGGTTAGAGGATGGGCAGCCGGTATTTATCCCCGTGTCTGTACTTTCATCTGCTTTGGAAGCTCAACTCGATCTGCGCTGGAAAATGGGGGTACGTAACAGCGCTCATACCCTTGCCAAGCTGGCTACGCCGTTTGGTGATAGTGATGTATTACGCATCGCCAGCGTTTCCCACCCAGAATATGTGGGGCGCGTTGCTTCGTTTTTTTGCCAGATTGGGGCCCGCGGTTTATTGATGCATGGTACCGAAGGGGAGGCGTATGCTAACCCTGTGCGTTGTCCACAGATCCACGCTATTGCTGAGGGGCAACAACGGATCCTACTGGAACGGCAACAGTTGGACGTTACGCTTGAGTTACCCACGGCTAAAGACGCTGAAACCACCGCACGTTGGATAGAGCGTTGCCTAGCGGGAGACGTGGCGATCCCTGATTCTATTGCGCGACAAGTCGCCTGCTGCTTAGTGGTTAGTGGCCAAGTGGAGACTTTGGCGCTGGCGTTGGAAAGGCTACGTTAATTAGGCGGTGTTCTTCAGCGACGCTGCAATATACACGCTCAAATGGTTCCTCAGCCCAGCGGGTCGGGTGTTATGTTTGAACAGAGTTCCTGTCTATCCCCTTGATAACGCGTTTTCGAGGCGGCGAGGTCATTACCGACAGTTAAGGACATATCACAAAAACAATGCCGAAATACAATACTGTGAAAAATCATGTGTATCGCTTTAAAGGGGTAGATTACACTCGAAACGTCCACTACGAGCATCAATATAGCCAAAAAGTAAACTTGGTAAGACAACAGATTGTTGAAGAACATCTTCTCTATTTTTCTACTGCTTTGTTGTAAAACGAGACTTGTAAGCTACGCTATCTAAACTGCCAGAGGAGAGTTCTTGAGATATTCGAACGCTTATACCCGTCATACTTTAAGTTGCCCAGGTGTTGACTACGCTCTGCCGTCCCAATTCTCACGGTAGGCTATGCTCCGAGGAACGTCAGACCTTGCCGTGTACAAGCAACTCGAATTATTTAGAGTATATCTGGATGTATTTAGGGGGATGAATCACGTTTTTGAACATAAGTGATTATATCTAAGTAACTTCAAGTTGCATGTCGATGGCGATTGAGCGACAAATTTGCCCAGAGCAGATTTGAATGTTGCTGATGATGCCTCGAGTAATGCAGCCAACACCGCTGCAACTTGAAGGACGACGGGTTGGTATGCATTGATCGGGTGCGAAGGATAATCTTACAGGTGTAGATTATGAGCAAATATGATGATGTGCAGCGGTTTAAAGATAAAATCAATATGAAAGATATTGATTATAAAGAGTTTCCAAAGGAGGATGCTACAGCGCTAATCAAACGTTGGGCTATTGTTGAACAAGTTGCAGGAAATGGTGGAACCGTTTCTTCCATCTTGCAACCCACCCTCACAAATGCGACAGAGTTTTCTTCGGGTTTGCAGCCACAATCTCAGCCAGTTACCAACGTAAAAGAAAATAAAGCGGTTCCTGGTCATGTTGAACGTACCGTCCCGATTACTGCTAAAGTTAATCATCCTCCCCGACAGGAAACACCGCCAGTTTCTTCTGTTCAGAGCCATCATTTTAATTCCTCTTATGCCGGACAGGCCGCTGTTCCGCAGTCTGACGTTAAACGTTTTAAAAATATGTTTAGTAAGAAAACATCACCTGCCGGTGATAGAGAAGCCGATCGTAATACATTACTTAAACCATTATTAGAGTCTATTGCCTCATGCCGTTAGTCTGTGTCTGTTCTCCGAAAGGTGGTGTAGGGAAAACCACGGTTACTGCTAATCTGGCTTATGCATTAGCCCGCAGTGGTAGTAAAGTGTTAGTTGTTGACTTTGACCCGCAGAATGCGCTTCGCCTCCATTTTGGTGTCCCTATCTCCGATAACCGGGGTTTTGTTGCCCAGTCAGAAACATTATCTGACTGGAGTCAGTTTATCCTGAAGGTTGGGCCCAACCTGTTTGTCTTGCCTTACGGTGAAGTCACCGAAGAAGAGAGACTGCGGTTTGATGATAATTTATTAAACGAACCGATGTTTATTCAACGGGGCCTGAGTGCAGTGTTGAAAATCCCGGGAATGGTGGTTATTGCTGATATGCCTCCGGGGCGTAATGCCGCTATACAAGCTATGCAAGTTGCCGCTGATATGCGCATTATGGTTTTGTTGGCTGATGCAGCATCTCTTAGTCTATTACCCGGTATAGAACAGCATAAATATATGAGTCAGTCTGGCGATAATGGCGTTGGTGAATATTACATCGTTAATCAGAGTGATATGAGGCGAACCTTGAGCAGGGACGTGACGCATTTCCTGGAGCAACGTCTGCAAAACAGGTTGTTGGGCACTATCCATCGTGATGAATGTGTCCCTGAAGCTAATGCATCACAGCGGGCAATAATGGACATCAGTCCCGTTTCGGCCGCAGCATTTGATCTCGATCATATTAGTAAAAAGGTAGCAGTTATTTTAGGGCTTAGTGTGGGAGATGGGTCATATCATCATACTACGTCTATTTACAGCTCTTAGTAGGGATAGTCTGGTTAGCTATGAATAAAATACTCTTTTATTTCTTACTACTGTTGGCTTTACCTTTTATTTTGCTGGTTATCATTGCGCCAATGAACAGTGATAATCAGTACATGTTTGGCTTTATCTGTATTGCCATCGTGTTTGTTTTAGGGTTCAGTAAAAGTAAAAAAGCCACCCTGATAATGATCGTCATGTCCACATTGATGTCGTTACGCTATATATACTGGCGCTCTACAGAAACCCTGCATTTCAACAGCACATTGGAGGCTGTGCTTGGGATTGCCCTATTTTTGACCGAACTATATGCGTTGGTCATTTTGCTGTTTGGCTATATCCAGACAACCTGGTCATTAAAAAGAACCATTGAACCGCTGCCTGAAGATACATCGTTGTGGCCCACGGTAGATGTTTATATCCCGACATATAATGAAAGCATGGATGTTGTTCGTGATACCGTGCTGGCAGCTCAATGTATTGACTACCCCAAGGACAAGATGAAAATCTATGTGCTTGATGACGGCAAGCGCAGTGAGTTTGCTGTTTTCTGTGCCGATGCTGGAGTGGGATATATCACCCGTACGAATAACAACCATGCTAAAGCCGGAAACCTGAATAATGCCATGACAGTGACTCAGGGCGAATTAATCACTGTGTTTGACTGCGATCATGTCGCCACACGTGCTTTTTTACAGGCAACGGTTGGCAGTTTCCTGGTTGATGAGCGCCTGGCATTGATTCAGACCCCACACTATTTCTATTCTCCCGATCCGTTTGAACGCAACCTGACCGAGGCCAGAAAGGTTCCCAATGAAGGGGCATTATTCTATGGGCCGGTTCAGCAAGGGAATGACAACTGGAATGCGACTTTCTTCTGCGGCTCATGCGCTGTTATTCGCCGTTCTGCGCTTGAAGAGGTGGGGGGGTTTGCGGTTGAAACTGTTACCGAAGATGCCCATACGGCGTTGAAAATGCAGCGTCGAGGCTGGAATACCGCATTTCTGTCGCTTCCCCTGGCGGCAGGTTTGGCAACTGAACGGTTGGGGCTACACGTGATCCAACGCACCCGTTGGGCTCGGGGGATGACGCAGATTTTCAGGGTCGATAACCCATTACTGGGCAGAGGGTTGAACTGGCAGCAACGCTTGTGTTATCTGAACGCAATGCTGCATTTTCAGTACGGGTTGCCTAGGGTTATATTCTGTGTGGCCCCCTTGTTTTACCTACTGTTCAACTTGAACATCATTGCCTCATCGGCTGGGCTGATTTTTGCCTATGTTTTACCGCACCTGGTGATGTCGATTTATATCAACTCCAGAGCTAACGGGCGTTATCGCCACTCATTCTGGGGTGAAATATATGAAACGGTGATGTGTTTCCATCTGGTTATTCCAACTCTGCTGACTCTTATATCGCCCAAACATGGCAAGTTTAACGTGACGGATAAAGGAGCGTTGCTGGACGTCAACTACTTTGATTTCCATATTGTGCGGCCGCATATTATTGCAGTGATATTACTATTGTTAGGTAGTGCTTGGGGCATCATTCGTATGGCAATGCCGGATCACTTTGGTGCCAATCCCCAAGTTATTATGCTCAATATTGCTTGGGCTAGTTTCAGCATGATTATCCTGCTGGCTTCGATTGCAGTGGCAAGAGAAACGCGCCAGGTTAGAAAAACTATACGTGTTGAGGCCTCACTGCCCGCCGTAATTTATTTTGCCAGCGGTGCAGCTATGCGTACGGAAACCGTCGATCTCTCTATGGGTGGTGTAAAGTTGAAAACCCAGGATGAGCGTTTCCTGAAAGAGCCGATCGAAGAAGTGGAATTGGCATTACAGTCGGGCAGTGTGAGTTTCCCGGTGGAATTGATAGATGCCGATAAATCGGTTGTCCGTTTGATGTTCAAAGAACTGTCTATCGAAAAAAGACGTGAGCTGGTGCGAGTGGTATTAGCGCGAGCTGATGCCTGGATCCGTACAGAGCCTTACCCACGCGATCGGCCATTGCGTTCATTGTTGGGTATCATTCGTTGTATTTTCGAATTGTTCTATTTCTCTTGGCAGGATCGTCGGGAGAGAAAACAGCAGAAAAAAGAGCAGAAGAAACAGCCGAGTGTAGAACAGGTTCAGGAAAAGGAACAAACGGTATGAGCCTGTTGGAAATAGCGCCGCCAAGAAAACGCACTGGGTTTATCGCCATGTTAAGCAGTTTGGTGCTGTGGTTTAGCTTGGCTGATTCATCGATTGCGGCAGATCCCCAGCCTCTTCCTTCATTAGCAAATCCTCAGTCTCTTCCTCAATCGGCTGATGGCAACAGCAATATTCAGAGTTTTCCCTTCTTACCCAGGCCTGCGGATGCTCTACCTGAGGAAACTTTATCCGTTGGTACCGAAAAGAATGTTGCCAGTAACCGTGCTGATCCCCCAGCAGTGGCGCTTAATCAGTCGGTTGTCTCTTCGCTTACTGTGACAGAGATGGGGCAATCGGCGGGGCTGATGCTGAGTAACTGGCAACGGCAGTCGGGGGTGACTTTTACCTTGCCCATAGATTGGGTTGTGACTGATGGGAACCTGATACTGGATATTGAAGTATCGCCAGCGTTGATGGAGAGCAATACAGAATTGCATCTTATGCTGAATGGTCAACCGCTCAATACATATAGGTTAAACCAACTCCATGAAGCCAAGTTGACCTATCGTGTCCCCATTCCGGCAGCGATGATTGTCTCGCGTAACAACCTGAGCTTCAGCATAGAGAATGGCACTAATGCGCCGATGGAGTGTGAGAGAGGGGTTGCCAACAAATATTGGGTCAAGGTATTACCAACCAGCCGTTTGCAGTTGGAGAGTCAGGTACTGAATATTGGCCAGAATATGGGTTACTTTCCACGTCCATTTTTTGATCCGCAAGCAATGCAATCTTCCACCGTAGATGTGGTTTTCAGCCAGGCGAAACGGCCTGAGGACGTTGTGGCTGCTGCCATAGTCAGTTCGTATCTCGGCAAGGTGACGCGTTATAACAACCTTGATTTCCAAGTTTTGCAGGATGCGTTACCTGAACAAAATGGCATTATCTTTGCGCGTCCAGGGGAAAAGATTGGTGAATTAACGTTGCCACAGGCCGAGGGGCCGACGCTCCAGATCATCGATAACCCAATAAACCCAGTGTTCAAACTGCTGTTGGTGATGGGGCGAAATAGTAACGAGATGCGTCAGGCTGCACACCGTTTGGTAAGCCAACCATTACCTGAAAAAGCGGCAACGTTAGCGGTAAAACCTGTCGATATTCCTGTACGTTTACCTTACGACGCCCCCCGTTGGATTGATACCAGCAAGCCCGTCAGTTTTAGCAATCTGGTCGCGAATGCGGATGATCTTACCGTTACTGGTGTGTTCCATGATGCAGTACGTGTTCCTTTCCGTGCCGCACCGGATCTGTTTATGTGGGATGGCAGAAACGTCCCTTTGCAAATTGATTACCGTTTCCCGACAGAAAGTTGGATCGATGAGACTAAATCGCAGCTCAGCGTTACTTTGAACGGGGCATTCTTGCGTAGCTTGCCGGTTAACCAACGTGGTTTGTTGGAGCTATTGTGGCATCAATTTGGTGGTGATATTCGTCAGGAAAGTGCCAGCATACCTTTGCCGCCTTATCTGATTTATGGCGATAACATGCTTGAGCTCTATTTTACCATCGTACCGAAAGACAGTGCTGCCTGTAACCCAACAGCCAGCGACACCATCAAGAGCCATATCGGGCCTGATTCTTATATTGATTTAAGCCAGACCTATCATTTTACCGAGTTGCCTAATCTGTCCTATTTTGTAGGTGCCTCTTTCCCATTCTCCAAATTGGCGGATTTTTCGCAGACAATCCTGCTACTGGCTGCAAAACCGACGGCAAATGAAATTCGGACGTTGCTGAATTTAGCCGCTCAATCTGGGGCGGCAACAGGGAGTGCCATCAGTCATGTTGATATTCGTTTTGGCTTACAAGGCAATGAAAGTGAGAATGCAGCGTTCAAGGGACAAGATGTGCTGGTGGTCGCTTCATTGGAGCAAAAGGATCTTTATCAGCGTTTATTGCAAGGCGTGCCTTTTATCCAAAAGGAAAGTGGAGCACTGGCGGTGAAAGATCAATCCGCATTGGACAAACTGCGTTCTTATCTTGCGGGGAATTGGCGTACTCAGGGGATCGATGCCGATCGTTATTTATCTTCAGTGAATGAGTGGCGGGGATTTTTCAGTTTCCGTTCTGTCTGGGATCCACAGCGGGTAGTCGTGGTAGCTAGCGCTTCTTCAGACGATAAACTGAATAAAATCTATTCTGACCTGAGGTTGTCAAAGGTCAATGCTGGGATACGTGGCGATTTGGCAGTGATCACCGATCAAAACGGTGTGCGCAGTTTTCAGGTTGGCCAGCAGTTTCCAAGTGGGGAGCTTCCTTGGTATCTGATCTTTATCTGGTATGCCAGTAAGCATTTTGTGCTGTTATCGCTTACCGGCTTAGGGATTTCCATCGTGTTGGGTCTAAGTCTTTATACCCTGCTGCGTAAACATGCCACTAAACGTCTGGGGAGGGATGCGGAAGATGAAAACTAAAATAACTCTCGGCCAGATGTCAGACAGGAGTTGTTCATGGAATATAACCAATTGAACATATTGTTGAAAAAGAAAATTTTCTGGCTCTCTTGGGCTGGGCTGACGGTATTCTCTGCCCCTGTGCTGGCGGCGGATGCTAATCCGGCGTTGAAAGCGCTGTTCCAGCAAGCAGCATACTGGCATGAGAAATCTCACGATGAGCTGGCGCAGGGCGCTTTGCAGAAAATCCTGCTGATCGATGAGAATAATGCTGAGGCAATGTATCTATTATCCCTTTATGCCCAGCAGGCTGGAGATAAGACGAATGCGGAATTATGGCAGAAGAAACTGAGCGCTGTTTCGCCCAATGATCCCCGCTTACAGGCTTTAATCAGTAACAGCGCAGCGCAGTCTGTCCCTAAGAGCTTACTGACTCAGGCTCGACAGTCTGCCGCCAAAGGTGACTTTACACAGGCTATTGCCGTTTATCAGTCTATTTTCAATGGTAAACCCCCCATTGATAGCTTGGCCAATGAGTATTATCTCACTCTGGCTGGCACACCGGCCACTATACCTCAGGCGATTGACGGCCTTAAACAGCGTTTGGCTTTGCAGCCTAATGATACTCAAACCCGAGTAGTTCTAGGCAAAGTGTTGACTTACCAAGAATCGACGCGTCGGGAAGGAATAAGCATGTTGGCGTCGATGCCGCCAGATAACAGTGAAGCAGATCAGGCCTTGAAGCAGGCACTGCTCTGGCTGGCACCTCAACCAACGGATAAACCGCTGTATGATGCCTATCAGCAAAAGCATCCAGAGGATAAAACGGTTGCCGCTCATTACCAAAAAAATATTGCTGGATCGGCGAAAAGTCAGGGGTTTTCTGAACTGAATAAAGGGGATCTGAGCAAAGCCAAAAGTCAGTTTACCGCTATTTTGGCGAGCAATCCCAATGATGGCGATGCCTTGGCGGGCATGGGGTTTGCTGCCATGCGCAGTGGCGATTTCAGCCAGGCAGAGAGTTACCTCACACAAGCTGCGAAGCAGGGGGGACCACAAAGTGCACAATGGGGGGCATTGGCCAAAGACGCTGCTTTTTATGGCAGCCTGGCGAAAGCTAAGCAGGCTGCCAATGCAGGCCGGTTAGATGAAGCATTGAGCCTCAGCGCGCCACTGATCAGTGCCACGGGGGAGAAAGGCAACGCGGTGACTATGTTCCGCGCGGATGTAGCCCGTAAGAAGGGTGACTTTGCCAATGCAGAGCAAATGTACCGCGGCTTGTTGACACAGAATCCACAGAATAATGATGCCAAACTGGGTCTTTACTATCTGTTACTGCAACAGCGTGATAAGGGTAAAGACGCAGAGAAGGTACTACAAACCATCCCTGAAAATCTTCGGCCCAAAATCCCGCAGGTAGTGGCTGGAGTGAATGTCGACCCATTGCGCAAGCAGGCTGCAGCTGCAATGGAGAATAATGAGCCCCAACGAGCGATGGCGCTCCTGCAGCAGGCGTTGGAAAAACAACCTTCGAATGTGTGGGTTCGCTTGGATATGGCACGTATTCTGAATAAACAGGGACAAGAACTTCAAGCTCAAACCTTGATTTCTCCGCTTATGCAGGTTGGTGCTTCGGCAGACAGTCTTTACGCGGCGGCCTTGTTTGCCTCTGAGCGTAATGACTGGTTGAACGTCTCTACCCTGATGGCACGTATTCCGGTGGCAAGGCAAAGTATCGCTATGCGGGGATTAGCGGCAACTGCATCAGCAAATCAACAGCGTACCAGTGCAGAAAACTATCTCAAGCAGGGTAACACCGCCGGTGCGATGACAATTTTGCAGAAGTTGGCTCAAAAACCCCCTTCAGAACCTGCCGCACTTGGGGAGTTAGCTAAAGACCTGATGGAAGTGGGGGATGTTTCCACGGCTGTACAGTTGGTTCGCGACAACATGCGCCAGGGTGTGAAAGGAAATGCGGGTGATTATGCAAGCCAGATCGACGTGCTCAATCAGGCGGGCTTAGGCCAGGAGGCGGATGCCTGGCTCAATAACCCAGCACTAAGGGCTCGCAGCTCATCAAAAGATATCAGCCAACTGCGTATGGGCAGTGTCATTAACGAGGCAGATAAACTGCGTTTGCAAGGGCAATACGGTGCCGCCTATGACAAGTTGATTGGTGCTTTACAGAGTGACCCACAAAACGCAGGCATCATGTTGGCCATGGGGCGCCTCTATCAATCTGGCAACATGAACAAAGAAGCAGGGCAAGTCTACAATTATTTGCTTAGCCGCGATGGCCTTAATCAGGGGGCGAGAGAAGGTGCCGTTGGCGTGGCATTGTCAGAAGGGGATATTGAACGTGCTAAGCAATTGGTGCGTGGACTGCCAGCGACCAAAACGCCAGACCAACTGTTATTGGCTGCCCGTGTCGCCGAGGCTGATGGCAGCTATCCGCAAGCCTTAGCGTTGTTACGCGAGGCAAAGAATCGTATGAATGGCCTTGGCTCAGTAGCCGGAGGGGATACTGCAATGATTGGCGGATTGAGGCTGGCGGATAATCCTTTTGCCACGCAGAGCGTTTCGTCACCAACGCTGAATACGGCTTCCTCTTCGGCTTATGGTGAAGTTTTGCCTTGGCAGGTAGCTGCGCCGGGTCTGGCGGGCGGATACACAAAGGCTCAGCAGCACACGCCCGAGACGGTGGCTAAAAACTCGACCTTGCAGAACATTGAACAATTGATGGATGAAATACAGAGCAAGGTAGCCACTTGGGTGCAAGGTAATATTTCTCTGCGCGATAACAGCAGTGGCGAAAATGGTCTGAGTAACATCACCGAGATGAGAAGCCCAATCACGCTATCCGGCATGCCGTTTGATAATGGTCGGGTCAGTTTTGACGTGACGCCAGTGATGTTGCAATCCGGTACACCGTCTAACAGTGCCAATGTACGTTTTGGTACGGGTGCTTTGCAGCTGGCTAAAGCGGTAGAGGCTGCAACTCAGGCTTCCCTTATTGCCTCACAAAACTCGATTGCCGCAGCACAGGCGGCAAACCTGCGCTATGAGCAACTCCATGCTACGCGTGACAGTTTGTGTTCAATTAATCCCACTTCTGCTGAGTGTACCGCTGCGACGGTGGCGGAGGATCAAGCCTATGTCGAAAAACAGACTCTTGACGCACAGAGAACACAACCGCAGACCTACAATCCTAATGATTTTTATGCTGAATCACCGGGACAACAACAAGATACAGGGGTTGAACTGGCGCTCGCCTTAAGCGGCGATAGCTATAAGGTAGATGTTGGCAGTACTCCATTAGGAAGTGGAATTAGCTCTATTGTTGGTGGCGCTAAATGGTCGCCCAAGTTAAGCCAGCACTCTACGCTTGATTTGACGGTTGAACGCAGGGCCGTTACGGATAGCCTGCTCTCTTATGTTGGTAGTGAAGACATTATCACCGGTAAAAAATGGGGCGCTGTAACTAAAAACGGTGGCAGCGTTAATCTTGGGTTCGATGATGGTGTTGTGGGTGCCTATGGCGGTGCGGGGTACTACAGCTATATAGGTGACAACGTTGCCAGCAATAAGAGTATCACCGGGACGCTGGGTGCTTATATTCGGCCCTATAAAGATGACGAAAATGAGTTGAAAGCTGGTGTAAACGTCAATTATATGAGCTTTGACAAGAACCTGAGTTACTTCAGTTATGGCCAAGGGGGATACTTTAGCCCGCAGGATTATCTGAGTATTTCATTGCCCATCGAGTTTACTAAAAAGCAGGATAACTTTACCTACGTCTTAGGGGGAAGTGTGGGGTACCAGGCTTATAACAATCAGGAAAGTGCCTACTTTCCTAACGATCCTGATCTTCAAGCCCAGTTGGAAGATCTGGTCAGCCGTGGGTACGGTATTCAGGCGAAGTATGCCAGCGAAGACAAGAAAGGCATTGGCTACAGTTTGAAAGCGGGGGGAACCTACAAGGTGACGCCTAGCACGCTGGTCGGAGGGCAATTAGGTTACGATACTTTCGGCAGCTATTCCGAGAGCAGGGCTTCGCTCTATTTTAAATATCTGTTAGATGGGAAATAACCATGCAAGATATTATCAATTCGTCGTGTGAGCTTGATTATTATCGCCAACGTCAATTTAAAACGGGTTGGCAGGACCTCATTCAAGTGGTGTTTTCTGGCATTTTAGCGTCTGCCGATGATGCGGATGGACGTGATTTTCTGCGTTTGATGGGTGCCAATCTGGCGAGCAAATTGCCATTACCCGCTGCGGAGACAGTGGGCGAGCTGGAAGATGGTCTTAATGGCCTGTTGCGCCATTTTGATTGGGGAAGGGTGCAGATTGATCCAACGCCAGAGCAACTGCTTTTGACGCATTATGCTTATCCTCGCAGTGACGATCCTGATAATGAGTCCATCTGGGCAGTGTCTTTTGCTACGGTGCTGGAAGGTGCCTATGAAGCTTGGCTGTTGGCCCAAGGTGGAGAGCCCCATGTTTCTCTTCGCTGGTGCGGTCCAGCTGAGGAAAATACGCTGATATTTCGCTACAAAAATGAGCAACGAAGGTAGGTTATGGTGGCTAAACATACGCTCGGCAGAATCAAAATACTTATTGTTATGATAGGCGTCTGGTTATCTTTTGGTACGCTTGCTCAAGATGTTGGTTGGTTGCAATATAAACAGCGCTTTTTGTTGTCGGACGGGCGTATTGTTGACACTGGTAATAATCATATCAGCCATAGCGAGGGGCAGGGATTTGCCATGTTGCTAGCGGTCTATAATAACGATCAGGCTGCTTTTGACAGTATTTGGCAATGGACAAAAGCCAATCTTTATCGTGAAGATATTGGCTTGTTTTCCTGGCGCTATCAGCCAGGGCAGCCAGACCCTATAGCGGATAAGAACAATGCTACCGATGGTGATATTTTTATTGCCTGGGCCTTGCTGGAAGGGGGAAAGCAGTGGGACGTAACAGCTTATCGTGATGCTTCGGCGGAAATTCAGAAATCTCTGCTTAGACACACTTTGGTGAGCTATGCCGGTTATCAAGTGATGCTCCCTGGCGTGAACGGTTTTAAACAAAACGACTTTGTGATCGTTAACCCTTCTTATTTTGTCTTCCCTGCTTGGGAAGCATTCTACCAAGATACTAATCTACTGGTATGGAAGAACCTCAGTGACGATAGCCTGGCATTGCTTAAAAAAATGATGTTCGGCAAACAACAGCTCGCCACAGATTGGGTTTCGTTACAGGCTGATGGGCAAGTGACTCCAGCAAACGGCTGGCCAGCACGGTTTGGCTTTGATGCCGTGCGTATCCCACTCTATATCCACTGGTATCAGATGAGTAATCCGACGCTTTCGCCATACGTCAGTTTTTGGCGTGGTTTTGATCGCCGTTCTGCACCGGCCTGGATCGATGTTCTCAGTGGCCAGCGGTCTGAATATAATCAAAGTCAAGGAATGAGGGCGGTCAGAGATTTGGTTGTTGGGGATAGCGGACCACTCGTTAACCGTCTTGATCCTGATGAAGATTATTATTCTGCCAGTTTGCATCTTTTGGCCTATTGGTCTCAAAGGAACCTTTTCCTGCGCTGACATAGCCTAATAATGCAGAGAGTGCATATGCCTCTCTGCTTAGCGCGATTCTTACTGCAACTTTATTGGCGTATATCCGGGCGTAACAAATCAAAACGGCACAGGTCAGAAATACCGTAATAAGCGCTGGGGCCACCGGCACGTAACACGGGTTGTGCAGCGGCTGTTTGATAGATGCCATTTTCATCCAGTAAGGTGGGGGCAATATGCACGGCAACCACTTCCCCTAATACCAACCAGGTATTCACTTTTCCTCCTGTGGCGTTTTGTAATTGAATACACTGTGTTAGCCGACATTCGAAATTGACTGGGCTTTCTGCCACTCGTTCAGCTTTTATCCGTACGCCTGTAATAGGCGTTAATCCGGCAAAGGTAAACTCATCTTCACCTCGTGGTAGTGAAGCAGAACTTTTGTTCATGGCTTCTGCCAAGGGGCGCGTTACCAGATTCCAGACAAACTCGCCTGTTTCTACGATGTTGGCCACGCTATCTTTCCAACCTGTGCTGGCAAAACCAATAATAGGAGGGTGGTAGTTGAAGCAATTAAAGAAACTGTAAGGGGCCAGATTGCGTTGCCCGCTGGCACTGAGAGATGAAATCCAACCAATTGGGCGTGGGCCAATAATCGCGTTCAGTGGATCGTGCGGTAGACCGTGACCGGCCGCTGGCTCATAGTAATAACGTGATTCACTGTTCACAAGTGCTCCAGTCAGCAAAGGACGAGCTTCTATTTTGGCGCATTTCAAGCCGATTGTAAGCATCTACCGTCTTTTTTAATGGCCTTTGTGCTATCTTACGCGACAGAAAATCCTTTCAGAGAGCCTGTCCCAGTGGAAAAAAAGAAAAGTTTCCCGCAGCAAAAAAGCGGATTGCATCCACGTAATCGCCATCGCTCACGCTATGATTTTCCCGCGCTGATTGCCAGTTGCCCAGCGCTGGAACCGTTCGTGAAGCCTAATGCCTGGGGTGATATATCCGTCGATTTCGCCGATCCTGCCGCAGTAAAAATGCTTAATCGAGCTTTATTACAGCACTATTACGGTATTGAGCACTGGGATATTCCCGCTGATTATCTTTGTCCGCCAATTCCAGGGCGCTCGGACTATGTACATCATCTCGCCGATCTGCTGGCAAGCAGTCATGGTGGTGAAATACCTCGTGGCAAAGCCGTCGCTATTCTGGACATAGGCATAGGGGCAAACTGTATTTACCCTATTATTGGTCAGCGTGAATACGGTTGGCGTTTTACCGGTTCAGAAACCGATCCTGTCTCTCTTGGTGCCGCCAAAATGATTGTTGCCATGAACCCGACATTGAAAAATACCGTACGCCTGCGGCAGCAGAAACACCCTTCGGATATTTTCAACGGTATCATTGGTGTGGCTGAACGTTTTGATGCGACGCTTTGCAATCCACCATTTCATGGTTCTGAACAGGAAGCGCAAGCCAGCACCCGGCGCAAACTGCATAAGCTCGGTAAGGGGGAAGTAGCAGATAAACCGATACAAAATTTTGGCGGGAAGCATAACGAACTCTGGTGTGAAGGTGGCGAAGAGGCCTTTGTACGTAAAATGATTGAAGAGAGCGTGGGAAAAGCGCAAAACTGCCTATGGTTTACCTCGTTAATCTCTAAACATACTACATTGCCCGCTATCTATTGGGCTTTAAAACAGGCCTGTGCCGTTGAGGTACGCACTATTGAAATGGCTCAAGGCCAAAAAATCAGCCGTTTTGTTGCCTGGACATTTCATAATGCCGAACAACAAGCCGCTTGGGCGGAAGAACGCTGGCAATAAGCTGAACGTTGGTGCAATAGAACAAAAACCCCACAACCCAGTACGGGTCGAGGGGGAAGCTGGAGCCAAATAATCAGGACACGTGTTGCAAAAATTCGCGCAGGCGTGGACTCGGTGGGTTGCTGATCAGCTCATGCGGATTACCGTCCTCTGCAATCCTTCCTTTATCGATAAAGATTAGGCGTGATGCCACTTTCTCGGCAAAGCCGACTTCGTGGGTGACGATCACCATTGTCATTCCTTCTTCTGCCAGATCCTGCATTACCTTTAATACTTCGTGGCGCAGTTCAGGGTCCAGGGCAGATGTCGGCTCGTCGAACAACATCATCTTCGGTTTCACTGCCAGAGCACGAGCGATGGCGACGCGCTGTTGCTGTCCACCAGAAAGTTCGGAAGGGTAGTGGTGTGCTCGCTCTGCCAGGCCGACCTTGGCTAACAGTTCTCGAGCCTGTTTCTGTGCTGCATCTTTTTTCATGCCACGGACGCGGATTGGACCAAAAGCTACGTTTTCCAGCGCGGTCAACTGTGGGAACAGGTAGAACTGTTGGAAGACCATACCGGCCTCTTGGCGGATCAAGCGATCGTCTACTTTGGGGTCATTAACCTTTAAGCCATCCACTACCAATTCACCGCTGGTGATTTCTTCCAGCTTGTTGATGCAACGTAACAGCGTAGATTTACCCGAGCCAGAAGGACCGATGATCACCACGACCTCGCCCTGGGTAATTTTCAGGTCAATATTGTGTAGCACCTGGGTCGGGCCAAAGTGTTTGGATACGTTTTTAAATTCAATCACAGGATTTTCATCCTTCTTTCCAGACGACGCAGAACGAAGCTCAGCACCAGGGTAATAATCAGATAAATAACCGCCACCGCGCTCCAGATTTCCAGCGCACGGAAGTTACCCGCAATAATTTCCTGACCTTGTCGGGTCAGCTCAGCAACGCCGATAACGATAAACAGCGAGGTATCTTTGATGCTGATGATCCACTGGTTACCCAGTGGTGGAAGCATACGGCGAAGCGCCAGCGGCATTATCACGTAACGAATGGTTTCGCGACGGGACAATCCCAGCGCCAGGCCTGCTTCACGGAAGCCGCTGTGAATAGATAGCACAGCGCCGCGCGTAATTTCCGCAATATAGGCACCGGAGTTGATCATAATGGTGACAACCGCAGCGCTGAAAGGGTCGATACGCAAATTGCTAAATGCCATTGGCAGGGCAAAGTAGATAAACATCACCTGCACAACAATGGGAGTGCCGCGGATCACTTCAATGAATACCAGTGCTACGTGGTTAGCGATCCAACCGCCGTAAATGCGGGCGAAACCGGCGATAAGGCCGATGATCAGGCCGCCAATCAGACCGAGGATCGAAATCCACAGAGTCATTTTGGCACCTTCTAACAGAATAGGGATGGCGGGCCAAATGGCGCTCCAGTCGAACTGCATGGTGTTTTCTCCCGGCGATCTCAAACAAGAGGATCATAAAGTGCGAAACACAGAGGGACGTTTCCCCGTGCTCAAATGTCCGTTAGCTGTGCTCGTGTGCAATTAAGGGGCACCGCTTAATATTGACTCATTTGATGAATTACTTAGGCTCTGTGCCAAACCACTTTTTGTAGATTTCATTATAGGTGCCGTTGTCACGCAAGGTCTTCAGTGCGGCATTCACTTTCTCACGCAATTCGTCGCTGCCTTTTGGGAAGGCTATACCGTATTGCTGGGCTTCTTGTGATTCGCCAACGGTTTTAAACTTGCCAGCGCCTGCCGTTTTGATGAAGTAGAGGATGTTTGGCGTATCGTGCAACACCGCATCAGCACGCTTGGTAGCTAACTCCATGTAAGCGTTATCGATGTTTGGGAACTGGCGCAGATCTTTAGTTTTTATGTGCTGCTTGGCGTAATCAACGGAGCCGGTACCGCTCTTCACTGCGACAACTTTGCCATCAAGGTCAGCGATGCTTTTTACGCTGTCATTATCAGCATTCACCATCACTAGCAGGCCGCTTTTGTAATAACCGTCAGAGAACTCAATCGCTTTCTTACGTTCTTCGGTGATAGTAATACCGGCAAGCGCCAGATCGACGTTTTTGGTTTGCAGTGCCGGAATGATACCGCTGAAATCCATTGGTTTCAGGGTGTAATCCAGTTTCAATTCTTTAGCGATAGCTGCCCACAGATCGATATCAAAACCAACATATTGATTACCCTGCTTAAATTCAAACGGAACAAAAGCGGTGTCTGTGGCGACAACCAGTTTATCTGCTGCCTGGGAACTCACTGCAAAGGCCAGAGAAAGTGCGGCAAGTGAGGCTTTTAAAATAGACTTCATAAGAGGAATTCCTTTATAGGTTGCTGATTGCCCATTTTTTATGTTGCATTTTGGCCATGAAAAAATCATGCCAATTTCACAACCATTATTAAAACAGAGGATTACGATATGGTCTGGTAGCCAGAAGTCCAGTAATCGTTACTATGCACCATAATAAGGCCCCAAAGTGGTGTAATTGAGTCATTATGGTGCAATGCATTATTTTTAACTAAAAAATACGTTAGTAACAACCGAAAATTAACGTATTTTTATTTGCATTGATACCTAATCCTAACCTTTTATCTTTAATCAAGCGGCACCTGGTGCAAGTCTATTTGCACTACTTGGAGAAAAAATCTAGGAAAATAACGGTTTTAACGCATCAATATGGCTGTAGCCCGAAAGGGCTGAAATGACTCTGACACAGTAGCAATGAAAAATATAAAGCCTAATATTTTTCTAACCAGGTACCGTAGGTTTGATTTTTGCCATTCGCTTTTGCCTTATAAAGCTGTGAGTCTGCCTCTAACAGGAAATCGGCAAGTTCTCCAGGGCTTTCAGTCCCCCGGCAACAAACTCCCAGGCTAATACTGACAAAGGGTGATGCTGAGGAGTCCGCATGCGCGATCGCCTGTTTTATGACCTGTAATCTTATTGATTCAGCAACCGCCATTGCACCGTTCAATTCAGTATTGGGAAGTAAACAGGCAAATTCCTCGCCACCATAGCGTGCAACTAAATCTGTTGGGCGTTTGAGCGCATTATTGATAGTTTTTGCAACCAGCCGTAAACAGTCGTCTCCTGCGAGGTGGCCGTATAAGTCATTATATTTTTTGAAAGAATCGACATCAATGATGATCAGGCTAAGGGGAGTGTTATCACGGTTTGCACGTTGCCATTCTTGGTTTAGTCGGACATCAAAATAGCGCCGATTATGTACCTCGGTTAATCCATCCAAATAGACTAATTGGCGTAGCAAATCCGATTGAGCCTTCAGCAGCAGATGTGTGCGGACTCGTGCTCTGACGGTATTCCTGTTGATAGGTTTGCTGATAAAATCGACAGCACCCTCGTTAAAACAGCGAGTCTCAGTCTCTTCATCAACATGTGCCGTGACGAAGATAACAGGAATATCCTTGGTTTCGGAAAGCACTTTGAGTTGTGCACATACTTCATACCCACTGATATCAGGCATTTCAATGTCAAGCAAAATCAGATCCGGCTTCTGCTTGAGACAGACGTCCAGAGCTTGCGCCCCATTCGTTGCCATACAAACATGATGATCGGCAGAAAATGCTTGGTATAGCATCTGAATATTAATAGGTTGGTCATCAACAAGAAGCAGTTTGGGTTTCTTTAAACTTGGTAAAAGCTCAGTAGGGTCCTGATCGAGAGAATTATTGTTCGTCATCATTTTTATCTCTTTGGATTGAGGTGCTTCCCTGCAACGCTTGGGCGATCTGGATCGCTGAAGCGAAGTCTAATCGATTGATCGCATGACTCAACGGGGTTAATTCCTTACTAAATTGGTGGCCTAATGTCATCTGCAATTGATCTATAACTTCCAATGCCGTCATATCTGAGTTTTGTAACAGCAATATCAATGCATTCAGAGCAGAAGCAATAGATTGTGTATCCTTGGCCTTTACGGATTGGGTACTGATAGCGTTGCCTTGCATATTTTGGCTCAATGTTATCATCCCTGCGCGTACTGACTGTACTTGATCTTTTATCTTACTCAGTAAACTGTCTATGACTTCTGGCATGGGGAGTGGTGCACTGTTTAATAATTTCTCACCTTCAGCGGCAATTTGCGATAAATGAATCGCACCAAACTGTGCCGAAAGCCCCCTTATGGTATGCAGCATACGTGATGCCGCTAACCAATCAGATTGTTCAACAAATGCGTCTATTTGCTCAGGGAAATCACCCAGTTCTGCCACAAACAGCGACGCCATTTTCTGATATAGCGCAATATCACCCTCTAATCGGTTAAGAGCTGATTCCAACTCAATACCGGCGGCGGCTGCCGTTTTTTTCCATTCCTCTGGTAACCCTGAGGAATGGACCTGGTTAGTGGCGATGACAATATCGGATTGGTTGCTGTATTTCCGAATGACGCGGATCAGGTTTTTTAGTTCGAAAGGCTTACCCACATGATCATTCATCCCGGCAGCCAGGCAGTCCTCGCGATCGGAGGCCATCGCATTAGCGGTCATGGCGATAATCGGTAAATCAACTAATTTTAGCGAGTTACGAATATACTGCGTAGCGCTTAAACCATCCATGACAGGCATCTGTAAGTCCATCAGTACCACGTCAAACGACTTAGGGGTGGCCTGTAGAATGTCAATCGCTTCTTGACCATGGTTGGCGATTTGAACAATCGCGCCTTCATCTTCCAATAACTCACGGGCAATTTGTTGATTATTCACGTTATCTTCGGCAACCAATAGTCTGATACCCGACAATTGGTGCGAAGCACTATCCCGTTTGGGCTGAGGATTTTCGGTTTGTTTACCTTCGCTTAAGGCGTCGGTGACTGAGTCCAGTAACATGGAAGCTGTAATAGGCTTTACCAGATAACCATCAAGCAATGCCTGATCTTCTTCGCTGCGCTGTAACAACATTTCGCGATCGTGGGCGGTAATCATAACAATCATCGGTACCATACCTTCCGGCATGAGTTCACGTACTGATTTACTGGTTTGCCAACCGTCCAAGCCTGGCATTTGCCAATCAATAAATAGCGCTCCGTAAATAATTCCCTGTTCGCGCTGCTGTTTTATCAACTGCAGTGCTTCATTACCACTGGTGGCTGCATCAACGGTCCAATTTAGGGATTCCCCCATACGCTTGATCAAATCGCAAGCTGTTGGATTATCATCAACCACTAATACGCGTAGATCATTTAATGCTTGAGTTGTCCTGACAGCCGGAGACTCGACAACCTCATTTTCAATAGGGGAGTTTGCAGGAACGGCCAGAGTAATAGTGAAATGAAAAAGGCTACCATGACCAACCTGGCTTTCTAACTCTAGAGTGCCTCCCATCAAACTCACAAAACGCTGACTGATAACCAAACCTAACCCTGAACCACCGAAGCGGCGGCTAATAGAAGCTTCCGCTTGCGTAAACCCACTGAAAATACGCTCCTGATGTTCAGGTGCGATCCCGATACCTGTATCGCGCACACCGAATTTTAAGGTTACGTGCTGTTTGTCTTGTTTAATCACCTTAATAAACAGTATGACCTCACCCTGTTCGGTAAATTTCAGTGCATTACCCCCAAGGTTAATTAATATTTGTTGCAATCGCATACTGTCACCCTCAACAAATGAGGGTAATTGCGGGTCGATATCAAATAAGACCTCAACGTTTTTAACTCTGAGGTTACTGGATAAGATAACCGACAGATCGCGTAGCATGACATGAATATCAAATGGAATACATTCCAATACCATTTTACCTGATTCTATTTTAGAAAAATCTAATATGTCATTAAGAAGGCGTAATAATGTTCGGGCAGCCGCCTCAATTTTGATTGCGTAATCGCCTTGTTTATTATTAAGACCTGTTTTTCTTAATAATGTCATCATACCCAGAACAGCGTTCATTGGAGTGCGTAACTCGTGGCTCATCGTAGCCAGAAATGCAGATTTGGCATTATTAGCCTCTTCTGCCGCTAGCCTGGCCGCACGCAATGTATTTTCGTCTTCGCGTTGTTGGGTAATGTCACGATTGATCCCCATCATCAAAACAGGTTTGTCATTCTCATCCCGTTCAACCATTCCGGCAGATTGAATAAAACGAACTTTATTGTTGATGATGACCCTAAATATTTGACGGTAAACATCTCCCTTTTCCAACGCTGTGTTTAAAACTTGTTCCACTTCATGGCGGTCTTCGGGATGCAGTAAATCATACCAATAGCTCTGAGGGAGAGGAACGTTTCTTAACTCTGCCGGTAGGGCATAGATGTCATTCATTCGCTCGTCGAAAGAGAGCGTACCGTCAGGAAGATTCCAGGACCAGATCCCAAGTTCTGCAACATCTGCTGCACGGACTAACTGGTTGCGGGCGATGAGCAAGCTGGCTTGCTGATTTTTGCTGGCCGTAATATCAATTTGAATAGAGATATACCGTTCTATTTCTCCAGCGCTGTTTTTAAAAGGTGCAACTGTGGTGTCCACCCAGTAAAGAAGGCCATTTTTCGCTTTATTACAGACCTCACCGCGCCAAGAAATTCCGTTGGAGATATCATTCCACATAGACTGCCAGAAATCAGCAGAGTGAGCCTGAGACTCTAACAACCGATAGCTTTGGCCTATCAACTCTTCTCGCGTATAGCCACTAATATAACAGAATTTATCATTAACTTCTGTTATTCGGCCGTTACTGTCTGCAGTACAAATAATAGCGTGTAGATTAAGTGTGCTAAGCAAAGCGTTATTTTCGCGCAAAGCTGTTTCGAGCCGTTGATAGGTAGATTTGCGCTCGCTAATGTCTGACTCAATTGCCATGAATCCGATGAGTTCTTTTTTATCGTTGTAACGTGGTTGAATTTCCAGTTCAATCCAATATTCACGACCTGATTTAGAAAGGTTCAATATCTCACCAGAAAATGACTCACCAGCATCTAGTGCATTCCGCATCGTGTCTATGGTGTTTATTTCAGTATTGGCACATTGCAGTAATTGCCCAGGTGACTTACCAAGCACTTCATCTTTACCGTAGCCCGTAATACGCTCAAAGCCTTCATTAACCCAGACGATATGACGCTTTGCATCTGTTATAATAACGGCATTTGAAGTTTTTTTAGCCACTAATGCCAGACGTTCAAGGTCCGCTGTCATATTATGTGCCAACACTTCTGCGCGATATCGTCCATTTATTTGTTGACGCAGTAATAATGCCAATGCTGCACTGAGCACAAAACCAAAAGCAAACAGTATCCATGAAATATAGCGATTTGTTAATGTTTCGAAATCTGGAGTGCTACTCACGCGTAGGGTCATTTCACGCCCTGGCAAGGGTAATATGCTGGTACTTTGAAATATTCGCGAGCCTAGCGTTTTGCCTTCCTGTGGCTTAACATTCGCATTTTTACTGTTCTCAGCATCGAAAATCAAATGTTGTAAAGACAAATTTTGCGTATTGTCAAAAAGTTCGATATTCACTCGGCCATTAGTAAACTCTGGAATATCACGTAATAAGTCGGCAATCACGATGGGTGAATAGAGCAACCCCACTAATGATGTTTGCCGTTCAGTGGGGGTGGTAGGATTGGTGCCATGTGCGTAGACAGGCAAATAAAGTAAAACACCGGGCGTTGCGCGATTATCCTGTACCAAACTTATCGTGTCTGACAGAGTGGCTTGGCCGGTATTAATCGCCAATAAAGCTGAAGTGCGGCGGGCCGCTTCAGAACCGATATCAAGCCCTTCCGTACCCTGATTATTTTCACTAGGCTCAAGATATCTAATAATATAGAGATCGTCATGAACCTTATTATTAAACTGTTGGATAGTAAATTCTGGCGCACCATCAGCTCTCACTTCGGCAAGAAACGCATCCAGATTATTGCGCTGAACATGTTGGATAAAGCCAAAACCGCGCACTCCAGGAAACTTGGCCTGTAAGTCATGAGATGCGACATAAGCACGAAATTGCTCACGATTTAAATGGTTATTTGTGGCATAAGCACCTTTCGCACCATCCAAACCGTATACGGGTTGAGAAAAGCGCCTGATAATCTCATCGGAAATCCTTTCAACGTTACGCTGAAACTCAGCCTTGGCTCTTAGTTCAATTTCGCTATGTAACCGCCAAGCACCGTAGCCAGAAAACATCACCCCAACAATAAATAGGAGTATTGGCAAAAAACTTACTTGCTTGGAATGATATTTATTCCAAGAAGAGGGTGACTTTTGAGTGATATTACTCTCATTAGGCTGTGGAACAGTCATATAGGCTCACGATTACTCTTATCAACGATACTCAAGCATAGACGGATTTTTCATATGGTGCAGTTAGGCTTATGGGGGGTAATACAGCCTAGTTGTTACATGCAAACAGCAACAGCACGTCAAATCTGCTGGGAACCGATTCTAATACCACCAAGCTGCACCCCAAAGGTGAAATCACAAGGATGCGATTTCTAATAGTGTTAAACGCTGCTGCAGCTTGAATGGCGACGAATTATAGATAACACAGAATGCGAGTTTTGGGATGTAGCTCTCAGGTATGGGGTTCAAGCTTGCGGAAGACTCTCTATTTTGGGTTTGGGTTTAATGGTCAAGGTCGCGCCGATTGAGGCCATGATAATAGCCGACAAAGCCATCCACTGTATGCCGCTGAGATGTTCATTGAGGAAAATCATGCCGGAAAGTGCAGCCAGAGCGGGTTCCAGGCTCATCAGCGTGCCAAAGGTTCGTGCTGGAATTTTCGGCAATGCAATAATTTCCAGTGAATATGGCAGTGCGGTAGAGAGAATAGCGACACCTAATGCCAATGGTAAGATATCTGCATTCAGCAGCGCACTACCAGTTTGCCAGGCGCCAATTGGGCAAAATACAATCGCAGCGATTAATGACCCTACTGCTACTGTTCCCGGCCCATGATCCCCACCCGCCCTCTGGCCGAAAATAATATAAATCGCCCAGCATGCGCCAGCGCCCAATGCATAGACAGCCCCTAATGAGTCGATACTACCGATCCCTTCGCCAAGAGGTAGAAGAAAAAATAAACCCATTATTGCCAGAGCTACCCAAAGGAAATCTACAGGACGGCGTGAAGAAAACATTGCCACAGCCAGTGGGCCGGTGAATTCAAGAGCAACAGCGATACCAAGCGGCAGTGTACGTAATGAGAGATAAAAGAGGTAGTTCATCGCTCCGAGTGACAGGCCATAAATCAATAATGGCAGACGGTTGCCAGCGGCAAAATGCATTCGCCAAGGACGAAAAATAATAAACAATATCAAAGTACCGATCCCCAAACGCAGGGTCGTGATCCCTTCTGCGCCGATGAGCGGAAACAGGCTTTTGGCCAGAGAAGCACCACTCTGGATTGAGATCATCGCCACGATCAGTAAACACACGGGCACTAGCGTAGCAGAGGTTTTAGTTTTTAAAGACAAAGACATCCATTCAGGCCTTATCGATCCCCGCAGCGGGGAATATTAATGAAAAGAGACATTAGGCTGTGTCCCTCAATCGCCGGTGGTTCCATCGCCGCCCCAAAAGCCCATTATCAAGGCGGAGGGGGAAGGGCAGCTCTCTGTTCAAGCCCGACAACACAGAGAATAGGCTTTTGGGCCGTGATCCTACGGGCTGGGGACATTGGCGTGCATTACTGCGTTGTTCGCCGCTTATTGGGCCACCCAACCTCGCGGCTCACGCCTTGCTCTGCGCGCAAATGACCGCCAGCGGCGCTCGCGTACAATTGATGTATACAGCCTAGTTAGTACCTATCTTAGGCTATTTCAACGGTTATTTGGGTCTTGGGTTGCATTATGTCAAAGGCTTTAGCTTTTGAACGCTTGAAGAGAGAACGAAGCGATACTACCTGTACGCGATGGTTTCTGAGCGCTGTCCTTATCTAGCAAGCTGCCTGCACCAATAACGCCTATTTAGGATAGGCTCAAAGTGTAAATGAATTGATGGCAAGGTTTTGACCAAAAACACATCTAACGTTGAGTTTGTTAAATTTTTGCACAAAGATTGCTCTAATAGACAAAGATTCTGCTTTTTGAGACTTATCTGCATACAGTAAAAGTGATTTTTGTCACAAAAAAGAGTAGGCTGAGGACGAGAATATAATAAAATTGGTTCGATTAATTGTTCTGGTAATTTAAAATTGCACGATGTGAAAATTTATTTTCTTACCGGAAAAGCAGTTATTGAGGCTGGTTTTGTTATGTTGTCGGCGCATCAAAAAGTTGATGTACTTTTATAATAAATCGCGTTTGAGGTGGTTATGAAAAAATTTGTACGTCTTTCCGCAGTTGCAGCTTGTGTATTAGCTGTTACCGCAGGTAGCGCATTTGCTGGTGAGAGCACAGTATCCGGTGGCTATGCGATGGGTGATTTCCAAGGTGTTGTCAACAAAGCCGAAGGTTTCAACCTGAAATACCGCTACGAATTCGACAACAACCCGTTGGGTGTGATTGGTTCTTTCACCTATCTGACAAAGAACGGTTCTGATAACGGGTTCTACAGCAAAGCACAATACAGCGGAATTACCGCTGGTCCTGCTTACCGCATCAACGACTGGGCAAGCATCTACGGTGTGATCGGCCTCGGCTACGGCAAATTTACGACGAGCAATCAAGGTGTCTTGAATAACAGCAGCAACGACGATTATGGTTTCAGCTATGGTGCTGGCCTGCAGTTTAATCCGATGCAGCAGGTTGCATTTGATGTAGGCTACGAGCAGAGCCGTATCCGCAGTGTTGATGTTGGCACTTGGAACGTTGGCGTAGGTTACCGCTTCTAATATTCAGTACTGTGCCGTTGTTTTTGACTGCCATACTCGAAAATTAGACTGCTGACAAAGCCAGATATCAAGGAGAGTGTACCCTCGGTACGTTAAGCCTAAAAAATCACTTTGTCGTCAAACTTAAAATCCGCCTTATCTTGGCGGATTTTTTTCGTCTGAAAAAAGAGTGAGTGACTCTCACTAAATAGGTGTTCTTAATACCGCTACACATCACGCTTTTGGCTGGTGAGAATGACGAGGAACGCCGACAGCCGTGCCCCCTTCCTTGGGGACTTGTATCGTACATCCATATGTCTACGTTACACTAAAAGTCAGACAGCCAGCCATAACAACCAGGTGAACAGAAAACCACTCAGGCCGAGTACAGTGGTCAACACAGTCCAAGTTTTCAGGCCGTCAGCGACAGAAAGGCCAAGGTATTTGGTCACTATCCAGAAACCAGAATCATTAACGTGAGATAAACCTAATCCACCAAAACAGGTAGCGAGCGTTACCAATACCAATTGCATTTGATTAAGGCCAGTGACCGCTTCGGAAAGTAACCCGCCAGTTGTCAGGATTGCCACGGTGGCGGACCCTTGTGATGCACGGAGTGCCAGTGAGATAAAAAATGCCGCGGGAATGAGCGGTAGACCAATCGTCGTTAGCACATCCGCCAGCGCTTTACCCACGCCCGACTCCACCAGTACTTTACCAAATACCCCGCCTGCGCCGGTTACCAGGATCACTACGGCTGCTGTAGGCAATGCAGCTCCCATCACATCGCTGGTGTGTTGCAGACTCCAGCCACGGCGGATCGCCAGAAAATAGAAGGCCAGTAACAAAGCAATCATCAGAGCGACAGCGGGAGAACCGATGAGCGCCAAGGTATCGCGTAGCACTGAACCAGGCTCCAACAAGGTCGCTGAAACGGTGCCGAGCATAATAATCGCGATAGGAATAACAATCAGTGCAGCGATCAACCCTGCACTCGGTGGGTTAATCCGATCGCTCAGGTGGGCTTTACCTTCGGAGGCCGGTTCTGGTGATGCCAGCTGCAACTGTTCCAATACCTCAATGGAGAGAGGGTAAGTCTTGCGGTTGAGGTATTTTGCTGCGAAGTAACCGATAACCCCTACGGGTAAACAAATAGCCAGACCGATGATGGTCAGCCAACCAATATCTGCACTCAGTAGTCCTGCGGCAGCTACCGGGCCAGGATGTGGTGGCAGGGCAACGTGCACGGTCAGCATCACACCTGCCATAGGAAGGCCAAATTTCAATGGGGACACTTTTGCCACTTTGGCAAAGCCATAGATGATCGGTGCTAGGATGATAAAGCCGACGTCAAAGAATACCGGAATACCAAGGATAAATGCGGCGCTCGTCAGTGCGGCAATAGTACGCTTGGGCCCTAGCGCAACACTGAAACGCTGTGCTAAAGACTCTGCACCGCCTGAATGTTCGATCATTCTCCCCAACATAGCGCCAAGGCCGATGATAATAGTCACAGAGCCAAGTACGCCGCCCATCCCGGCGGTCATAACTTTCATGACCTCTCCTGTCGGGATGCCGCTCGCTAGCGCTACCAACAGGCTGACGACCAGTAGAGCAACGAAGGGCTGAACTTTCGCCTTGATCACCATCAGCAGAAGCAACACCACCCCTAACAGGGCAATGATAAGAAGCATAGAAGTAGACATGGTATAGCCTTTATTCAGTTAAGCGTTTGGCACCGCGATCGCCCAAAGGCGATACGGGTGCGTTTAGTTTTGATATTTTTACTGGTGTTGGTGCAGCGTTATTACAGGTAGGGTTTCACCCAACCCAGTCCCGCAGACGTTTCGCCACGGGGTTTATATTCACAGCCTATCCATCCCTGATAACCTATTTTGTCCAGCAGAGCGAAGAGCCACGGGTAATTCAGTTCGCCGTCGTCAGGTTCGCTGCGATCGGGCACCGAGGCTATCTGGATATGGGCGTAGCGCCCGGCGAGTGACTTGAGTAAATGACTGATGTTGCCATCCACCAACTGGGCGTGGAAAAAATCGAACTGGATGAACACATTTGAACGTTCGATGGCCGTAACCAGTTCTGCCGCCTGATGCTGGCTTGAAAACAGATAGTTGGGCTTCACCTGCGGGCTGAGTGCTTCGATCATCACCTTGATACCGTGGTGGGCAAAGGTATCAGCAGCGTATCGAAGATTGGTGATGAAGGTTTCCCGGTAACGGGCAATATCTTCACCGGGTGGCACAACGCCAGCCATCACGTGAACATTGGGGCATTGCAGAGCAATGGCATATTCCAAGGCACGGTCAATATCTGCACGCGCTTCCTGTTCGCGGCCCGGTATTGCCGCCAACCCCCACTCGCCATCGCTGACGTTGCCGGGTGCGGTATTGAATAGCACCTGCTGCAAATTGTTTTGCCGAAGCTTTTCAGCTAACAGATCCGCGGAATAGTCATAGGGAAATAAAAATTCTACCGCACTAAATCCAGCCGCAGCAGCGGCCGAAAAACGCTCCAAAAACGGCAGTTCGGTGAACATCATTGATAAATTGGCAGCAAATTTAGGCATTGTTCAGCTCCGTAACTCGGCAATTTCATCTTCGGTTAAATAGCGAATAGGGCGGTCACCGAGGGTAAAAATCAGCTTGGCCGCATCTTCCATTTCTTCAGTGTTGTTCGCGGCTTCGCGCAAACTCTCGCCAGTGACAACCGGCCCGTGATTAGCGAGCAGAAAGGCTTTATAAGCAGGGGCGAGTTTAGCCAGATCCTCCGCCAGCCGAGGATCGCCTGGGCGATAGTAAGGCACCACAGGTATCTGTCCGACGCGCATCACCACATAAGGAGTGAACGGCTTGATGGCATTTTCCGTATCCAGCCCCTGTAGGCAGGAGAGTGCGGTGAGATAAGTACAATGCAGGTGGACTACCGCTTTGCAAGCCGGGTTGTGTTGGTAAAGCGCACGGTGAAAACTGACCTCTTTCGAAGGTTTATCACCAGAGATCCATTCGCCGCTCAGCGTCACCTTCGACAGCCTATCTGCCTGTAATTCGCCAAGGCAGGAACCGGTCGGGGTGGCTAACAGCGTGCCATCCGGGAGCAACAGCGAAAGGTTGCCTGCTGAACCGGTCGCGTAGCCGCGTTGAAAAAAAGAGGCACCCAAACTTACCATCTCTTCTCTAGCCTGCCATTCGGCAATTTGGTGTTGTTCAGCGGTCATTGTCATACAGGGAACTCCGTTTGTGCTCTGGCAAAGAAGTTCTCATCGCCGAAATTACCCGATTTCAAGGCCAGTGATACAGGTTGCTCGAGGGCTCGTACCCAAGGGACACCAGGAGAAATGCATGGTCCAATGTGGAAACCACGGATCCCTAGTGCCTGCGTTACCACGCCCGATGTTTCACCGCCAGCAACAATAAAGCGGCTGAAACCCAACTGTTGCAAACGTTCGGCAACTTCTGCAAACAGAGACTCCACCGCCATGCTGGCGGCTTCAGTGCCATATTGCTGCTGAGTTTGTTGCAGGTTTTGTAGATCGGCAGTGGCATACAGCAGGGGAGCTAACAATTCACCCGAATGTTGTGCTACCCAGGCACTCAGCTCGGCGGCGTAGGCGCTGCGTTCGTTTGCATTGATGCAGCGTGCCACATCGATGCTTTGCGCTGACGCCTGCTGGCGATAACGTGCAACCTGCTTGTTGGTCATGAGTGAGCAGGAACCGGATAGCACCACGGCTTTGTCACCTTGTGGTGCTCCGGCAGCCTGCGCTTTCTTTCCCCCCGCTTGCGCCCATTGACGCGCAATACCTATCGCCAATCCGGAACCCCCGGTGACCAGTTTCATGGTTTTTAATGCTTCGCCCTGAGTGAGCAGGTGCTGTTCATTGAGGGTATCCAATACTACGTATCGCACACCCTGCTGTGCTAATTGCTGAAGTTTTTCCTGCACTGCGCCAGCACCGCGATCCATCTCCGCAGCATTAACCAGCCCGCAACGCCCAGATGCTTGTGCCTCCATCAACCGTAACAGATTGCTGTCTTTCATTGGCGTGACCGGGTGATTACGCATACCCGATTCTGACAGTAACTGATCCATGACGAACAGATAGCCTTGATATACCGTGCGTCCATTAACCGGCAGTGCGGGCGAGATCACCGTTTGATGTTCGCCTAGAGCGTTGAGCAGGGCATCAGTGACGGGGCCGATATTGCCTTTGGCGGTGCTGTCGAAGGTGGAGCAATATTTAAAGTAGAACTGGCGGCACCCCTGACGCTGTAGCCATGCAAGAGCCTGTAATGATTGCTCTACTGCTTGCTCGACAGGGCAGGAGCGTGATTTCAGGCTGATTACGACTGCCTGCGCATCCACTAGAGCGTCGTCTTGCGGTACGCCATTGAGTTGCACCGTCGGTAAACCGTTTTCCACCAGGAAACTGGCGATATCGGTGGCACCGGTAAAATCGTCTGCAATTACGCCGAGCAGCATTATGCGTTCTCCTTACTTTTAGGCAGGTCGATACCAGCGAAAATCTTGATGACGGCACTATCATCTTCTTTGCCATAACCTGCGTTACTGGCCGAGGTAAACATATTGAATGCAGTAGAGGCTAGCGGCAGAGGGAAGTGCAGCGCTTTGGCCGTATCGGCAACTAACCCAAGATCCTTGACGAAGATATCGACGGCAGATTTTGGTGTGTAATCCCCGTCGACCACATGACGCATACGGTTTTCAAACATCCAAGAATTACCTGCTGCGTGGGTAACAACGTCGTACATGACGTCTAATGGGATACCGGCGCGTGCGGCCAGTGCCATCGCTTCTGCGCCTGCAGCAATGTGAACGCCAGCCAGCAATTGGTGAATGATTTTGACCGTTGCTCCCAAACCTATCTCTTCGCCAATGCGGTAAACTTTACCGGCTACGGCATCCAAGACCGGCTGCAACTGTGCGAAGGTGCTCTCACTTCCTGAAGCCATCACTGTCATTTCACCCTCTGCGGCCTTGGCGGCACCACCTGAAACGGGGGCATCCAACATGGGCAGGTTATATGCCTTCAGTTTTAGTTCGATCTCTTTGGCGTCGGCAGCGGAGATGGTGGAAGAGACCATAACAGGGGTATTGGTTTTTAACCGTGCAGCCAAGCCGTTATCCCCGAAGAGAATGGTTTTCACCTGTGCTGCATTGACCACTAACAGCACCACGGCATCCAGCTCGCCGGCAAAGCTATCAGCGCTGGTAGCAGCCTGTTTAGCGCCTGCTTGTTTAAGCGTGGCTAACGCTTGTGGATTGAGATCGATACCGTAAGTAGTCAACCCTGCTTTGATACAGGATTTTGCAGCACCCATGCCCATCGAGCCTAAACCGACGATACAAACTGAATAGTTTTCTGATTGTGTCATGATGTCCGCCTGTTAATTTTAGTGATTATTTGTTTTGTTGTGTTAAATATAAGCGTTTACAGCCATTTATTTGGTGATCGTCTTCACATATTTTAACAATTAAGGTTTTAAGTAAACTGCCTGTAATCTATTAATTATTTGTTTTTTATGTATATTTATAATTGTGTAATTTAAGAACGACTCTTTCATTGCACGAAAATTGACGTAAAATCACAGTTATTATCATTATGTTATAGAGAGGGGCCTGTGATACCTGTTGAGCGTCACCAACAAATTTTGGCACTGGTGTCTGAACGCGGTGTGATCAGTATTGCTGAATTGACAGAAAGGTTAGGGGTATCCCATATGACCATTCGGCGCGATCTGCAAAAGCTGGAAGAGCAGGGGGCGGTACTGACCGTCTCTGGCGGTGTGCAGTCAGCCGAACGTATCGCTATTGAGCCATCGCATCAGGACAAAGAGGGGATGTTCAGCCAGCAGAAAGAGGCTATTGGGCGTCTGGCTGCGCAACAGGTCCCTGCTCATAGCTGCATCTATCTGGATGCAGGGACGACGACGCTGGCACTGGCTCGACACATTGCTGAGCGTTCCGATATCACTGTCGTAACCAACGACTTTGTGATCGCGGCATATTTGCTTGAACGCAGCCAGTGCAAGTTGATCCACACCGGGGGAACAGTATGCCGTGAAAACCGCTCCTGTGTCGGTGCGGCTGCGGCTCATGCGTTGCGTAATTTGTTTATCGATCTGGCATTTATCTCCGCTTCTTCCTGGAGCATGCGAGGGTTATCAACCCCCAACGAGGATAAGGTGGGGGTTAAAAAAGCCATTGTTGAAGCCAGCCGCCGTTGTATTTTGCTAAGTGATACTTCTAAATACGGCAAGGTAGCGACTTATCTGGCGCTGCCAATCTCGGTATTTGATGTGATTATTACGGATGAAAACCTGCCGGAAACGGCTAGAGAGACGATTATGCAGGCAAACATCTCGTTACTCACTGCGTTGATATAAGTCTTTTTCTATAAAATAGACCTTGGATGGTAGGTGGTGTCCATTTAAATTCCCCCAGCCTCGTGAGCCGTATTCCAAAAGCTCGGATGAACGGATACCGGGCTTGATGGCTGGTTTTTAGCTCTGCGCCGCGACTACTGCAATTAAAGAACACAGCTTAATAGACGGGAACCGAAAAACGGAAACAGGCTCCGGCCTGCGCTTGCTCCACCAGCGTGATATCGCTGCCGTGCAACTGCAGAATACGTTTCACAATCATCAGACCTAATCCTCCTGCATGGCGACGCGCATTGTTCAGAATTGATGGGCGTATAAACAGACCTGAACGCAATTCCTGCGGAATGCCAGGCCCGGTATCATTTACCTGTACCATTACTTTATTTTCTTGTGGCCAAAGATGAACTTCGATCTCGCCACCTTGTGGCGTGTGGCGGATAGCGTTATCCAGCAGATTGGTGAGTACCCGCTCTATCATACTGAGATCGGCATTCACCAACGGCAGCCCAGATTGTATATCGGCATGCAGCCGCTGCTGGCGCGCAACGGTAGCTAATTCGAATTTTTGGAACACATCCTGCACGAGTTCACTAAGCGAGAAAGCTTCCTTCTGGGGTTTTACCACGCCGTATTCCAGCCGTGCCAGTTCGAATAATTCCTGAGCCAATCGGCCCACCTTAAGGCTTTGTGCCAGGGCGATCTCCAGATAACGCTGGCGGTCGGTTTCTGTCATGCTGGATGATTTCACCGAGAGCGTTTCCAGATAACCGTGCAGCGAGGTTAGTGGGGTGCGCAAATCATGAGAAATATTGGCGATAAACTCACGGCGCTGTTGATCCTGCTGTGAAAGCGTCTGCCACTGCTCGGCAATACGTTGTGCCATGCTACGGAATGCTTGTTGCAATAGGCTTACTTCATCGCGACGATTACTGTCTAGTGGGGCATTAGCATAGGCTTGCAGGGCGACGATACCATTACTGTCCAGCGCCACGACCTGTTGAGTCAGCCGGCGTATCGGGCGAGTAACCCAGCGAAAAGCAAAAATGCCCGCCACCAAACCAAATAGCACCACTAATCCCATTGACCACAGTGCCGAGTAGATCGCAGAGTTGGCCTGTGCGCTATTGGCTAATACCGCGTAGTTTTCCCCCAGTAAAACAACATAAACATAACCTTCGATTTCATCATTTACTTTTAGCGGGGCAACGCTGAATACTTTCCCGGTATTTTTGTCGCGGGGGTCGTCACCATAGATTGGCATTTTCTCCCCTGTGAGTAAGGCGTGTATCGGTGACAGATCGACCTTCTGGCGTTTCAGACGCCCGGGTGGTGCCGCATTACCGACAATATTGCCTTGCTTGTCCAGCAGGTAAACTTCTACGCTCGGATTTACCGCCATTAATTGGCTGAAGAGAGTATTAACAGACTCATTATTCCAGCCTTTCTGACTCAGTAACGGGTTGCTGATGGCGATGTGTTTTGCCAGATTTGCGGAAAGCCGCTGGATCACCGCTTGGCTATATTGTGTGCTGCTGCGCACCTGCAGCACGCCGGAGATGGTGCAACACATCAGCAGGAGTAGAACAAAAACTAAAGTCAGACGTTGTGTTAGTGTGAGATTTTTCATGATTCACTCTTGCGGCGAAGCGGCGAATTTATACCCCAAACCCCACACGGTGAGTATGTGCTCAGGCTCCGCAGGGTTGCGTTCAATTTTGATCCGCAGGCGGTTGATATGGGTATTAACGGTATGTTCATACCCCTCGTGCTGATAACCCCAGACCTGATTTAATAAGCTTAAGCGGGAAAAAACCTTACCAGGGTGACGTGCAAAAAAGTAGAGTAGATCAAACTCTCGTGGTGTGAGTTCTACGGGGTGTTGGTTTAGAAAAACTTCACGCGCGATAGGATCGATGGTCAGCCCATCAAAATTTAATGTTCCTGCGTCCATACGCAGGTTACGCGTCATCGCTTCTTGGCGTCTGAACAGCGCTTTGACCCGTGCGACCAGCTCAAGCATAGAGAAAGGTTTGGCAAGATAATCGTCAGCACCTAATTCAAGGCCCAATACCCGATGAATTTCGCTGGATCGGGCACTGGTGATGATGATCGGCGTATAACGTGCCATGCTGCGGGCGCGGCGGCATATCTCAAGGCCATCAATGCCCGGTAACATCAGATCGAGTATCAACGCATCCCATCCACCCTGTTCCAGCATTGCCATGCCAAGCTCCCCATCGGCAGCGTGACTGATGTCGTATCCTTCATCGCGAAGATGTAGCTGCAAGAGTTCAGCGATATTACTGTCGTCCTCAACGATCAAGATTCGTTTTGCCATGTTCATTATTCCCACCGCGATTGACTGGCCTTGCTTAAGTCTACACAACCCCTACCTGCCGAGTTATCACATTTTATTTAACTTTGCGTGAGGCCTTCGGGAACTGATTGCACTAATACTTGAAGGGTGCAAATTATTATGGTCAAGGAGAGAAGTGATGAGCATGTCCATGACGCCAGAAAAATCGGTAGTGATTCATCCGCTTTGGCTCAGGATCACACACTGGTTAAATGCCCTGGCCATGTTGATCATGGTGACCAGTGGTTGGCGTATTTATAACGCTTCACCCCTGTTTAACTTTAGATTTATGAACGAACTCACGCTCGGTGGATGGTTGGGTGGCGCATTGCAATGGCACTTTGCGGGGATGTGGTTGTTTGGTATCAATGGCCTGCTCTATCTGTTGGTCAATCTGTGCAGTGGCCGCTTTAAACGCAAATTTTGGCCCCTTAGCCCGCGACAGTTTTTTGCCGATATGTGGGCGGCGTTGCGTGGCAAATTACAACATGCTGATTTACGTCATTACAACATGGTGCAACGGGGTATGTATCTGTTCGTCATTGTCGCCAGCATCATGATGGTTGTTTCCGGCCTGGTGATGTGGAAGTCAGTGCAATTTCCGCTGCTGCGTACTCTGCTGGGGGGCTATGAAACTGCGCGTTATATCCACTTTTTTGCCATGACGGCTTTGGTTGGATTTGTGGCGATACATTTAATCATGGTGGCCTTGGTGCCGAGGACTTTGCTTGCCATGTTGCGTGGTCGATGAGGAGACGTTGATGAAATCGGAAAAGCAACCCATAAGTCTGAGCGAAAGCCAGGATATCGTGAAGGAAGCACAGCGTTTGCTTGCTAGCCAACTGGCATCCTCATCACGCCGCCGCTTTTTACGCAATGGCTTGACATTAGGCGGGATCACCATGCTCACCGGTTGTGATCTGAGTGACAACACCCATGTGGAGCAGGCATTGAACCGTATTTCACGCTTTAACGATCGGGTACAAGGCTGGCTATTCAATGCCGATCATTTGGCGCCCGTATACCCGGAATCAATGATCACTCGGCCTTTCCCGTTCAACGCATTTTATAGTGAGGAGGAGGCACCCGATATCAATGGTGATGATTATAGGTTGGAGGTGGCAGGGTTAGTGTTGCATAAGCAGCCCTGGACGCTAGCACAATTACACCAAATGACCCAGATCAGTCAGGTTACACGCCATATCTGCGTTGAGGGCTGGAGTGCAATCGGTAAATGGGGGGGCGTACCGTTTGCTGCTTTCCTGCGAGCTATTGGTGCAGATCTGAATGCCCGTTATATCAGTTTCAGGTGTGCTGATGATTATTACACTAGTATTGATATGGCCACTGCACTGCATCCGCAAACCATTATGGCACTGACTTACGACGGACAAATTCTACCGCGTAAGTATGGTTACCCAATGAAGCTGCGTATGCCGACCAAGCTTGGCTACAAGAATCCGAAACATATTCAAGCCATCGAGGTGACTAATCATTTCTCCGGCGGTTACTGGGAAGACCAAGGTTATAACTGGTTCGGCGGCAGTTAACTGCTGTTGAACAATATCAGGCTGTGTCCCTTAATAGAATCGTGATGGCGAATTAAGGGACAGAGCTTACGGCACGCTTAGTGCCTTTCAATAAGAGAAGGAAAAACCATGAAAAAGTTATTTGCAATGATGATGTGTAGTGCTCTGATGTTGGGTGTTACAGGAGCCCATGCGGCAGACAGCATGAGCCAAGACGCGATGAAAAAAGACGATATGGGGCAAATGTCCCATGAGGGGATGGCCAAAGATGGCATGAAAAAAGATCACATGGGCAAGGATGCAATGAAGCATGACGGTATGGATAAAAAGCACATGGGCAAGGATGCAATGAAGCATGACGGTATGGATAAAGAGCACATGGGTAAGGATGCGATGAAACATGACGGTATGGATAAAGAGCACATGGGTAAGGATGCGATGAAACATGACGGCATGAAGAAAGACTCGATGGCTAAAGATAGCATGAGTCAATAATCAGGCGTTATCACCAATAGTAATCACTTTTTGTGATTATCAAAACTAGGCTGTGTTCCTCAATTGCCCGTTGTGCCACCTCAGGCTCAATTAAGGGATAGAGCCTAATAAGAGAGGTTATCATGAAAAATATCATGTTATTCTTAGTGCTTACTTGCGCCACAAATGCAGCTTTTGCCGCAACGCCAGTGACAGCTGCGGCGGCTCAAGGGCTACAAAAAATCGGGGCAGTCTCATCTCAAGCAACAACATTGGATGATTTTGAACGCATGATTGTGGCAGATGCTCAACGTCATGGAGCCACTGCTTACCGTATTACTTCGGTTACTGTTAATAACCAGGTTTATGGCACAGCAGAATTGTACAAATAATCAGAGAGTAGGGCATGTGGGACAAAATACGGTGTGAAAAGGGCAGGGGGTGTTCCCCCGCCCTTTGATTTTGTCATTATCTATACTTGTTATATTTCACGTTTCTGGGTGTTGACTGTATTCGTTATTTGGCCTGGTGCTAGCCCCTTCAGTTCTGCCTGCTGGCAGGTTTGCCAGAGCAAGGCCGGAGCCGATGGCATGAATGGCGAGTGAACCACTTTCGATAACGCCGGTAGCTGCCTTGCTAAGAGACCGAAGGCGTTTCAGGTGCATATTGGCACCGAAGACAGAATCAGCAAAGGATGAAAGGTCAGACTGACGGGCTCCCAGATTAACGTCCCGAGTGCATTCTAAAATCAAATGTTAAAATTGAAACATGAGGGGATGCCTGAGGTTACTGAACGGTAATGATTTAATGCCAATTAAAAGCGGCGCCTCAATTTACGCGGGGTATATACTATCGCCAACCAGACTAATACCCTCACTTTTCCAATCAAGGCTCGCTATTACCAAACCAGATCGAAAATAAAAGGCGGGAAGCTAAAGTCTATTGCGACCTTCACCCTCGAGTACAATTAAGTCAGTTTTCTAGTATGGGGTAATGAGGGTCAGTAGCTTGGATTCTTCAGCTTATTGCCCCTGGCCGGTCCAAACTGCACAGTTTTCGTCCAAACACTTGCGGTTGTAGAGTAAGTGTAAGCCTGGTGAACCATGGCGATAACCGAGCAAGGGAATAATGCTTGGTGTTTTTTGGCTAGTTGCATCTTGCCGCGCACTGCGGCGATAGACAGCGGGTGTTTTACCAAACTGCTTTTTAAATGCCCGTGAAAATGAAGGCTGGGAATCAAAGCGGAACTGCAGAGCTATGTCTAGAATGGAACGTTGGGAAGCACGTAGCGCGTGTGCTGCTTTCGACAGGCGGCGTTCACGAATGTAGCTGCCAAGAGCATAGCCGGTCGTGCTGCGAAACATACGTTGTAGGTGCCATTTGGAGTAACCTGACTTCGCCGCCACATTATCCAGCAGCAACGGCTGCTCAAGGTGTATCTCGATCCAGTCCAGCAAGTCATGAATGATATTGGTGCGATCCATTGTTTGAATTCTCCGGCAGTTGCGTCATTCAGTTTACAATAAATGGAGTGATAATAATCCAAGAATGTTCTTTGATAATAGGCTTGTATGGCAGGTTACGCAAGCGTTAACTTGGTTAGCTGAGGTCTTAAATAGACAGAGTAAAAACGTAACTTTAGTGCTTTTATGCTGACCGGGGAAGATCAGAGTGTGGCTGTCGAGTTGGCACCAATTAGGTATTTTACGATTGTTTAAAAAACAACCAAAAATCTCTGCGATCTCTTACTGCCGTTATGGCATAATGCGCGCCAAATCACATTCCTAACGAAATTAAGAGCGAGCGCTGTGTTAAGCACTAACAACATTACTATGCAGTTCGGCAGTAAGCCGCTGTTTGAAAACATCTCAGTCAAGTTTGGTGGCGGTAACCGCTATGGTTTGATCGGCGCTAACGGCTGCGGTAAATCTACCTTTATGAAAATTCTGGGTGGCGATCTGGTACCGAGTGCCGGTAACGTCTTCCTGGATCCTAACGAGCGTTTGGGTAAATTGCGTCAGGATCAGTTTGCCTTTGAACAGTTCAGCGTGCTCGACACGGTGATCATGGGCCATACCGAGCTATGGGCGGTGAAGGAAGAGCGCGATCGCATCTATGCTTTGGCAGAGATGAGCGAAGAGGACGGCTATAAAGTGGCCGATCTTGAGGTTGCTTATGGCGAGATGGACGGTTATACCGCAGAAGCTCGTGCCGGTGAACTGCTGCTTGGTGTTGGCATCCCGGTAGAACAGCACTATGGCCCGATGAGCGAGATCGCACCCGGCTTCAAACTGCGTGTTCTGTTGGCACAGGCGCTGTTCTCCGATCCTGAAATTCTGCTGCTCGACGAACCGACTAACAACCTGGACATCGATACCATCCGCTGGTTGGAACAGGTACTGAACGAACGTAACAGTACTATGATTATCATTTCGCACGACCGTCACTTCCTCAATATGGTCTGTACTCATATGGCGGATCTGGACTACGGCGAACTGCGAGTGTATCCGGGTAACTATGACGAGTATATGACGGCTGCAACCCAGGCGCGTGAGCGTCTGATGGCTGATAACGCCAAGAAGAAAGCTCAGATCAACGAACTCCAGTCCTTCGTCAGCCGTTTTAGCGCCAACGCGTCTAAATCCAAGCAGGCGACTTCACGCGCCCGTCAGATCGACAAGATCCAATTGGAAGAGGTGAAAGCCTCTAGCCGTCAGAACCCGTTCATCCGTTTTGAACAGGACAAGAAACTGTTCCGCAACGCTCTTGAAGTTGAAGCGCTTACCAAAGGTTTCGATAGTGGTCCACTGTTCAGCAAGCTCAACCTGATGGTTGAAGTTGGCGAAAAAATCGCTATTTTGGGTGCCAACGGTATCGGTAAATCAACGTTACTGAAAACATTGGTGGGTGACCTGGAGCCAGATAACGGCAGCGTCAAATGGTCTGAAAACGCCAAGATCGGCTATTACGCACAAGATCACGAATATGAGTTCGATGATACGCTGACCGTTTTCGACTGGATGAGCCAGTGGAAGCAGGAAAAAGACGATGAGCAGGCAGTTCGCAGCGTCTTAGGGCGTTTGTTATTCAGCCAAGACGATATTAAAAAACGCGTTAAAGTGCTCTCTGGTGGTGAGAAAGGCCGTATGCTGTTCGGTAAACTGATGATGCAGCGTCCAAATATTCTGATTATGGATGAGCCAACCAACCACATGGATATGGAATCCATCGAGTCGTTGAACATGGCATTGGAAATGTACGAAGGGACGCTGATCTTTGTTTCTCATGACCGTGAATTTGTCAGTTCATTGGCGACTCGCATTTTGGAGATCACCCCGAACAAAGTGATCGACTTTACTGGCAACTACGAAGACTACCTGCGTAGCCAGGGTATTCAATGATCCTCAGGCCCTCTCCCATGTGGGGAGGGCCGGTATCTCATCGCGTTAGCGTATCAATGTCCTTCGGGAATGGGCCTTGGTGAGAGAGGGCAGGTTTGCTACACACTTCACAGTGTGCATCTTTCGGCAGTTTCATTTCGCGAAACTGCATGCTCATGGCATCAAACATCAGCAGTTTACCCACCAGCGGTTGGCCATAATCGGTCAGTAATTTAATGGCTTCGATTGCCTGCAGACTGCCAATAGTACCGACCAACGGTGCCATTACGCCAGCTTCGACACAGGTAAGCGTATTCTCACCGAACAGCCTGCTCAAACATCGATAACAGGGTTCCTCTGGCTGATAGGTAAACACACTTAATTGGCCTTCCATGCGAATAGCGGCCCCTGAAACCAGTGGTTTAGGTTGTGCATGGCAGAGGCGGTTTAGCCTCTCGCGTGTAATAACATTATCGGTGCAGTCCAATATGACGTCACAGGTTGCAATCTGTGCTGCCAGTTGCTCATCATCCAATTGACCATCAACGGTATCGATTTGGATATGCGGATTGATCGCGTTAAGCTCAATGCGTGATGATTCCACTTTCGACATACCAAGACGTGCATCCCGGTGTAGGATCTGCCGTTGCAGATTGGAGAGTGAAACCGTGTCGAAATCAACCAATGTCAGATGGCCGACGCCAGCCGTCGCCAAGTAAGGGGCTGCAGCGCAACCTAAGCCACCAAGCCCGACAATCAGCACGTGCGACGCTTTGAGCTTTTCCTGACCCTCAAAATCAAAGCCGCGCAACACGATCTGGCGGTTATAACGCAGCATCTCCGCATCGGTTAATTCCGGCAGCATATTCAGCTCCTCAGCAGCGAATTGAAAGGTTCGATCTCTACCATCTCCCCCGTAGTCACCGAGGCACGTTCCCGTTCCAGCACAATAAAACAATTGCCCTGGCTATAAGAACTGAACACGTGTGAACCTTGATGACCGGTAGTACTCACCACCAGCTCGCCTTCAGCGTTTCGGCTGAAGATGCCGCGTTGGAAATCGAGGCGGCCTGGTGATTTTTTCAATGGTGTCAGTGCACGAGCTTTAAGACGTGCTGGCAGATGCCACTCTGAATGCCCTGCGAGCTTGGCGAGCAGTGGCTGCACCAATTGGTAAAAAGTCAGTGCTGCAGAAACTGGGTTACCGGGCAGACCACAGAACCAGGCATGTTGAAGTTTACCGAAAGCAAAGGGTTTACCGGGTTTGATTGCCAGCTTCCAGAAGCTAACGTTACCAAGTTCATCGAGCATCTGCTTGGTATAGTCTGCTTCGCCTACAGAGACGCCGCCGCTGCTGATAACCACGTCAGCTTCGCTGTCCGCTTTGAGAAAGGCAGCGCGCAAGGCGGCTTGATCGTCGGGGATAATGCCCAGATCGATGATGTTACAACCCAATTGTTCCAACATCAGTCGCACCGCAAAGCGGTTGGTGTCGTAAATCTGCCCATCTTGCAATGGTTTCCCGATCGGTTGAAGTTCATCTCCGGTAGAAAACAGCGCAACTTTCAGTTTACGTATCACTTGAACATCAGCAACGCCCAGTGATGCCAGCAAAGGGAGCTGTGCTGCACCGAGTTTTACGCCGGCTGTGAGCACGTTGCTTCCTTTGAGAATGTCTTCACCGGGTAAACGGATATTTTGCCCAGAGTGCACGGGGCTATTAAACCGCACACCGGCTTCGCCTACTTCTGCCTGTTCTTGCATAATCACCGCGTCGGCACCAAACGGAATGGGGGCACCGGTCATAATGCGTATGCAGCTATGGGGTGGCCAAATATCGGTAAATGGGGCTCCGGCAAAGGCTTTCCCCGCCACGGGCATGGGCACATTGGCATTCAATTCGGCAATGCGAACCGCATAGCCATCCATTGCTGAGTTAGCAAAGGGAGGTACATTGATGGGGGAAATGACAGGTTCGGCGGTAATACGTCCGGCAGCAAGGGACAGCGCTATGGATTCGCTCTGCTGCAAGGGCGATATCTGCGAAATCATTTTCTCTAGTGCCTGCTCAAGGGAGATAAGGTCAGAAGTATGGCAATGGTCCATAGGGAAAACTCCGTAATCAGCGTGCGCGAATTGTTCGGCAAAGTGCGGCTATTATGGCAGATAACGCCAGAGGGGAGAATGTGCAATGCTTTTTTACCCTTTAGGCTGGCTAGTGCTCTGTGAGCGTGCTTCGAACCTTTGACCTCATGCCTTACATGATATTGAAGTCACTGCCAGTGGTGTTTGCATGGCATTAAGATATAACTTAAGCCTTTACAAGGCATAAAATATTCTAAGTAGGTTATGCTTAATGCCAGTAAGTCGGTTAGTTTATGCTTTACATCAACTGCTGGGCTAAATATAGTCGAAATCATTTTGGCAATCAGCCATCGCTATGCAGGGATGCACCGTGCCCCTTTATTGGTCACTCCGGTATTCCCTTCCATCGGTATCTATCGCTAAATGTTTAACTGGAGCTGTTATGACCGATACCGTCATGTTGTCACAGGCACGGAGCGAATTGTTGTTACCGCCACAGCGTGTATTGGCGGTGAGAAACTTGAGTGTACAATTCCGTCAGGAAGGAGACATTGTTGAAGCGGTTCGTCAGTTGACCTTTGAGGTTGATCGTGGTGAAACTTTGGCGATTGTTGGGGAGTCTGGCTCAGGAAAATCGGTGACCTCTCTGGCCCTGATGCGTTTGGTGGAGCAAGGTGGCGGTGAACTAACCAACGGCACAATGCTTTTTCGCCGTCGCAATGGTCAGATCCTTGATCTGGCTAAGGCCAAACAGAATACTCTGCGTACTTTACGTGGTGCCGATATGGCGATGATCTTTCAGGAACCGATGACTTCGCTGAACCCGGTTTTTCCCGTGGGTGAGCAAATCGCCGAATCGTTACGGTTGCACCAGGGGATGGATCATCGGCACGCCAAACGCGAAGCGTTGAATATGCTTGATCTGGTTCGAATTCCTGAAGCAAAGGAGGTGCTGCAACGTTATCCACACCAGCTTTCTGGGGGGATGCGCCAGAGGGTAATGATCGCTATGGCACTGTCATGCAAGCCAGCGCTATTGATTGCTGATGAGCCTACAACAGCGCTTGATGTGACTATTCAGGCACAAATCTTGCAGTTGATCCGCGTATTACAGCAAGAAATGCAGATGGCGGTGATTTTCATTACCCACGATATGGGGGTTGTCTCAGAGATTGCCGATCGGGTGCTGGTTATGCACCAAGGTAAAAAGGTCGAGCAGGGGAGCGTACGCTCGCTATTCGCTGCACCACAGCAGGCTTATACGAAGGCTCTATTGGCTGCGGTACCGCAGTTGGGGGCAATGGCTGAAAAAGACTTCCCTGCTAAATTCCCTTTGTCTGGGGGCAATGATCAGGAATATCCACAAGATACAATCCCTGCCAGAGCTGCCCCAATTTTGCAGGTAGAAGGTCTGGTGACTCGTTTTGACCTGCGAAGCGGTATCTTTAATCGTGTCACACGCCGCGTTCATGCGGTAGAAAATGTCAGCTTTGAACTCTATCCTGGTGAAACGCTTGGTTTGGTAGGGGAGTCAGGCTGCGGTAAATCCACCACAGGCCGATCATTATTAAAGCTGGTAGATAGCCAACGCGGTACTATCACTTTCGATGGTGAGCAAATCAATACGTTAGAAGGTTCAGCCTTACAGCGTATACGGCGTGATATTCAATTCATCTTTCAAGACCCCTATGCTTCTCTTGACCCTCGTCTGACCGTTGGCTTTTCCATTATGGAGCCGCTGCTGGTGCACAATATTGCCCGGGGTGAGCAAGCTGAAAAACGAGTCGCTTGGCTCTTGGAACGAGTCGGGTTGAAGCCGGAACATGCGCGGCGTTATCCGCACGAATTTTCAGGTGGTCAGCGCCAGCGTATCTGTATTGCCCGTGCGCTGGCACTCAATCCCAAAGTGGTGATTGCTGATGAAGCCGTTTCGGCACTGGATGTCTCTATACAGGCGCAAATAGTTAACCTGCTGCTTGATTTACAGCGTGAGTTGGGTATCGCCTTTCTATTTATTTCTCATGACATGGCAGTGGTAGAGCGAATCAGCCACCGTGTGGCAGTGATGTATCTTGGTCAGATCGTTGAGATTGGTCCACGCCGTGCGGTGTTCGAAAGACCACAGCATCCCTATACCCGTAAGCTGATGGCGGCAGTACCTGTGGTCAATCCTATCCATGTTTACAAGCGTCAGCCACTGCTGGCTGATGAAATTCCCAGCCCGATACGCATGCTGGGTGACGAACCTTTTATCGCACCTTTAGTACAGGTTGGACCGGGACATTTTGTGGCCTACCACTCGATCGCCGGTGCCTTTTAGCCTTGTCTCAGGAGAGAAAAACAATATGACCAAGCACACATTAAAGCGTAATGTTTTGGCTGCTGTTTTGTTGATAGCTACCGCTGGCCCCACTTGGGCAGCCAAAGATGCGGTGATCGCCGTTGCCTCCAATTTCACCACGTTAGACCCTTATGATGCTAACGACACTCTATCGCAGGCAGTGGCAAAATCCTTCTATCAAGGATTGTTTGGTTTTGATAAAGATATGAAGCTGATTAACGTGTTGGCGGATGGGTACAAAGTGAGTCAGGATGGGCTGACTTATACTATCGAACTTCATCCGGGAGTGAGGTTCCACGACGGTACTGCGTTCGATGCCAAAGCGGTGAAAGTTAATCTTGATCGTGCCAGTAATCCGGACAATCACCTCAAGCGGTATAATCTGTTCAGAATGATCGATAAAACTGAAGTTGTTGATCCGAGAACGGTAAAAGTTGTATTAAAAGCGCCGTTTTCAGCATTTATCAACAATCTTGCGCACCCTGCTGCGGTGATGATATCCCCGGCAGCACTTAAACAATATGGTAAAGAGATCGGTTTTCATCCGGTGGGCACTGGCCCTTATCAGTTTGAAATCTGGAAGCAGACTGACTTTGTTAAGGTGAAGAAGTTTGACGGTTACTGGAAAGCGGGCTTACCGAAGTTGGATAGCATTACTTGGCGCCCAGTGGTGGATAACAACACGCGTGCTGCAATGCTACAAACGGGCGAGGCGACTTTTGCTTTTCCGATCCCCTATGAGCAGGCCAGCGTATTAGGAAAAAATAGCAAGCTGGACCTCGTGGCTGCACCGTCGATCCTGCAGCGATATATCAGTATAAACGTAACGCAGAAACCGTTTGATGACCCAAAAGTACGGCAGGCGCTGAACTATGCGATTAACAAAGATGCACTGATCAAGGTGGCATTCTCTGGTTTCGCTGTGCCGGCGGAGGGCCCGGTACCTCCGGCAATTGACTTTGCTACTCGTTATCACCCATGGCCATACGATCCTGCCAAGGCCCGTGAATTACTCAAAGAAGCGGGTTACCCGAACGGCTTTACGACTACGTTGTGGTCTTCCCATAACCACAGCACTGCGCAGAAAGTTCTGCAGTTCGCCCAGCAGCAGCTGGCGCAGGTTGGAGTAAAAGTGACGGTGACGGCTATGGATGCTGGTCAGCGTGCGGCGCAGGTAGAAAGTGTAGGAGTGAAAGATACCGGTGTACGTTTGTTTTACACCGGTTGGTCGGCTTCGACCGGTGAAGCCGATTGGGCACTTTCACCGTTATTCTCTACCCAGGCAGCACCGCCAAAACAGTTCAACACGGCATTTTACAGCAACTCACAGGTGGATAAGGATTTAACGGATGCACTGGCAACCACCGACCGTGAGAAAAAACAGGCATTATATAAAGATGCTCAGGATCGCATTTGGGCGGATGCTCCTTGGATTTTCTTGGCGACTGAACGTCTACTCTCTGCCAGTAATAAACAACTAAGCGGTTTTTACGTGATGCCAGATACCTCGTTTAATTTTGATAACGCGGATCTGCACTAAGATACAGATCGCCATCCCCCTCAGTTAGGAAGAGGATGGCGTGAGGGGATTTATGCGCAATGCTTAATTATTTCCTGAAACGCCTGCTGGGCTTGATCCCGACGTTGCTCATTGTGGCTGTGCTGGTATTTTTGTTCGTGCACATGTTGCCCGGCGATCCCGCTCGCTTAGTGGCTGGGCCGGAAGCGGATGATGCAGTTATCGAACTGGTTCGTCAGGATTTAGGGCTGGATAAACCGCTACCGCAGCAGTTTGTGCATTTTTTTATCAATATACTGCGTGGAGATTTCGGGATCTCAATAGTGTCGAAACGTCCAGTGAGCGAAGAGATTGCCACACGCTTTATGCCAACCTTTTGGCTGACCATCACCAGTATGGTGTGGGCGGTGATAATCGGGATGGCGATTGGTATGATATCTGCTGTGTGGCGTAATCGCTGGCCAGACCGTTTAGGCATGACGTTAGCCGTATCAGGTATCTCCTTTCCGGCTTTTGCGCTGGGAATGCTGCTGATGCAGGTTTTCTCGGTCAATCTTGGCTGGTTACCGACGGTAGGGGCTGACTCTTGGCAGCATTACATTTTGCCTTCCCTGACACTGGGGGCTGCGGTGGCAGCAGTCATGGCCCGATTTACCCGAGCCTCGTTTGTAGAGGTGATGCAGGAAGATTACATACGTACCGCACGAGCTAAAGGTGTGCGCGAGTCAGTGGTGGTCGTCAAACATGGGTTACGTAATGCGATGATCCCGGTGCTCACTATGATGGGGCTGCAATTCGGCTTTTTGCTCGGTGGCTCGATTGTAGTTGAAAAGGTATTCAACTGGCCAGGACTGGGGCGCTTGCTAGTGGATTCGGTTGAAATGCGCGATTACCCGGTGATTCAGGCGGAAGTCCTGCTGTTCTCGTTGGAGTTTATTCTTATTAATCTGTTGGTCGATATGCTGTATGCAGCCATCAACCCTTCGATTCGCTATCAATAGGCAGGCCGCATGATAAAGTACTGGCGGCGTAATGCTGCATTCAAAGCAATACCGTTTATTGACCCCAATAAGGTTCGTACTCCTTGGCACGAATTCTGGCGGCGCTTTCGTCGCCAACGTGTTGCTATGATCGCCGGTTTGTTTGTGTTACTGATGGTAGCCGCAGCGTTATTGGCTCCTTATATTGTTCCTTATGATGCGGAAAACTTCTTTGACTATGACCGGTTGAACGAGGGTCCTTCACTGGTACATTGGCTCGGTGTCGATTCGCTTGGGCGTGATATTTTCAGCCGTATACTGATGGGAGCACGTATATCGCTGGCCGCAGGGGTCTTATCAGTATTGGTCGGCGGTGCTATCGGTACGTTTTTCGGGTTGCTGGCCGGATATTACGAAGGCTGGTGGGATCGTGCCGTGATGCGTATTAGTGACGTGTTGTTTGCCTTTCCGGGTATTTTACTGGCGATGGGGGTGGTGGCGATCATGGGCAGCGGGATGTCCAATGTGATCGTCGCAGTCGCAATCTTCAGTATTCCGGCGTTTGCACGTTTGGTCCGTGGTAATACTTTGATGTTGAAACATCTGACGTATATTGAATCTGCGCGTAGCATCGGTGCTTCAAACTTGACCATTATTCTGCGGCATATTTTGCCGGGAACGCTCTCTTCAATTGTGGTCTATTTCACCATGCGCATCGGGACTTCGATTATCACTGCCGCCAGCCTGTCATTTCTTGGTTTAGGGGCACAACCCCCAACGCCGGAATGGGGCGCCATGTTGAACGAGGCGCGTGCAGACATGGTGATTGCTCCCCATGTGGCGTTCTTTCCCAGCCTGGCGATTTTCCTTACCGTGCTGGCTTTCAATCTGCTGGGGGATGGACTGCGTGATGCGCTTGATCCCAAACTGAAAGGGTAATGCCATATTACCTATGAATATGAATGGCGAAGTCATACAGCATAAAAATGGCGCAGCTTGTGAGAGCTATTTCGTACCCACGGGTCGTGTATTCAATATGGTGAATGGCATTACAATACATGATGTTCACGCTCGATAAACGTATCAATGATCTTGTCATGCATTTCTGTCGATTTTAAGTACCTTAGCTGTATCTAAATATTCATAAACCGAACAACCTGTATTCTTTGTAAAGTCAATTACTGTTTTACCTATAATCGTTGTGTATTGTATACCTCCAATATACTGGCAATTTCTCATCCTTTTTTAAGGACGCAATAATCTGTTTAGATATTCTTTCTGCTGAAGACATGAGAATTTCCTTATCGTTTAAGAGGGGAGCGCCAACCGTACGAAAATGTGCGGTAAGAGAAAAATAATCGTTTGAACAATCGATTATTAGATAAAAAAGAGGTCCGTTAAATGCCATTTTGGGATTAAAACGATACTATTTCGATGATATTCCCCCCATGTCAATTATATTCATATATATCAAATAGTTAATTAAATAGCGTATATTTTCGTTCCATTGTGCTTCAGACCCCGTTTAGAGCCTAGTTGAAAATAATACCATGCCGAAATACTCGGTTTATCGCTAAAAAGTACGCGGGCCTTTTCAAGGGCCCGCTCTCTTAGGTGAGTGATTCTGCACTTAACTCAGCGTAACCTCTACATCACTTGAACAGATGCGCTGCATGAAAACGCAGGTGATCTTCGATAAAAGTAGCGATGGTGAAATAGCTATGGTCGTATCCAGGTTGGGTACGTAGCGTGAAAGGCCAACCGCGCTGTTTCGCCAATTCTTCCAGTTTTGCTGGTTGTAGTTGATCGGCTAGAAACTGGTCCTTATCTCCCTGATCGATCATTACCGCGATTTGTTGCTCACTATTGGCCAGCAGGTGACAGCTGTCGTACTGCAACCACTGTGTTTCGTCACTACCTAGATAGGCCGCAAAGGCCTTACGGCCCCAGGGAACCTGGCAAGGGTCAACGATGGGGGCAAAAGCGGATACCGAACTGAAACGTTGTGGATTGCGCAAAGCCAGGATCAATGCCCCGTGGCCTCCCATCGAATGCCCTGAAATGGACTGGCGCTCGCTGACGCTGAAATGTTGCTTAATCAGTGCGGGCAATTCATCGCAGATGTAATCATACATACGAAAATGCCTATCCCAAGGGGCCTGTGTGGCATTGAGATAGAATCCCGCCCCTTGCCCCAGGTCGTAGCCTTCGTCGTTGGGGACATCTTCACCACGTGGACTGGTATCCGGCATCACCAGTACCAGACCCAGTTCGGCAGCGGTACGTTGCGCACCCGCCTTCAATGTGAAGTTTTCATCGTTGCAGGTCAACCCTGACAGCCAGTACAGCACCGGTGGCGGGTTATCATCACGCGTTGGCGGCAGATAGATGCTGAAGGTCATACTGCAATTCAGGCTTTGCGCCTCATGCCGGTAACGTTGTTGCCAACCGCCGAACATGCGGTGCTCTTCGAGAAGTTCTAATGACTTATTCATCTTCTGCCTCCTGGCTTTATCGGTCAAAGTGGATCACGGAACGGATTGACTTGCCCTGGTGCATCAGATCAAACGCGTCGTTAATCTGCTCCAATCCCATGGTGTGGGTGATGAAGTCATTCAATGCGAATTCACCATCCAGATAACGTTGCACGATACCCGGCAACTGGCTACGGCCTTTCACACCACCAAAGGCTGAACCACGCCAGACACGACCGGTTACCAACTGGAAAGGACGGGTTGAGATCTCTTCACCCGCACCGGCAACACCAATAATCACCGACTCACCCCAACCCTTATGGCAGCATTCCAACGCAGAACGCATCACATTAACGTTGCCGATGCATTCAAAGGAGAAATCGACCCCGCCGTCGGTCAGTTCAACAATCACGTCTTGAATCGGTTTGGCGTAATCTTTCGGATTAATCAGATCGGTAGCACCCAGTTTGCGTGCCAGTTCGAACTTGCTGGTGTTGATATCAATACCAATGATGCGACCAGCACCCGCCATTTGAGCGCCGATAATCGCCGAAAGTCCGATCCCACCCAGGCCGAAAATGGCCACGGTATCGCCTACTTTGACTTTGGCAGTATTGATGACAGCCCCCATACCGGTAGTGACGCCACAGCCGAGCAGGCAGACTTCTTCCAGCGGGGCTTCTTTACTGATTTTTGCCAGGGAAATTTCCGGTACCACGGTACGTTCAGCAAAAGTTGAGGTGCCCATATAATGGAAAATCGGCTTGCCGTCTTTAAAGAAACGGGTCGTACCGTCTGGCATCAGGCCTTTACCTTGCGTGGCGCGTATAGCCTGACACAGATTGGTTTTCCCTGATTTACAGAACTTACACTCGCCGCATTCAGGGGTGTACAGTGGGATCACATGGTCGCCGACGGCAACGCTGGTCACTCCTTCACCAATGGCTTCTACAATACCGCCGCCTTCGTGGCCGAGAATTGCCGGGAATACGCCTTCCGGGTCCTGTCCTGACAGGGTGTAGGCATCGGTATGGCAAACGCCGGTGGCGACAATCCGTACCAGCACTTCGCCTTTCTGTGGAGGCATTAGGTCGACTTCTTCGATCCTCAGTGGTTGGTTAGGTCCCCAGGCTACGGCTGCACGGGTTTTGATCATGTTCATTATTTATTCCTCAGTGGTATACCCTGTTTCTCAAACGGGTTGATGGGTTACAACTTGGCTCACGCTTTGCTCTGCATGCAAATGACCGTCAGCGGCGCTCGCGTGCAATTGAGGGACACAGCCTAGTGGCTTACTACCATTCTTGAACCATGATCCCAGCTGTGGGCAATAAGAGCAACTGGCACGTAAGGCGAACATTTAGCATCAAGCGTATTTTCAATAGCTCTATAGTTTGAGCAAGGGATTATCACCATACATTCAAAGAAAACGATGGGATGTGTGAGTTCATCATATTGCAGTGGATTCATCCACCCAAATAGATGTTCTTAATACCGCTATACATCAGGCTTCTGGTTGGTAGGAATGATAATGAGCACCGACTCGAGGTTCTTTCCCAGCACGTTTCGGTAGTCCGTGAAGGTGAAACATGTGGCTGTGATTAATATTCAGTTTTCGTGAGTGAAATGCTAAGGCATGATGAGTGCAACTTTTTTATAACAAGTTGGATATGTTTAATGGCGTTAAAAATCGCCTTAAGTGGCTTTATCGCTTTAATTGTAGCGATGGGAATCGGTCGCTTTGCATTTACTCCACAGGTGCCATTGATGCTTGCTGAGCATCAGTTCACTCTGACCGGAGCGGGATTAGTGGCCGCACTCAACTATTTGGGATATTTGTGTGGTGCTTATGATGCGATGCGTGCCAACCGTCACGTAGAACGCCGTTTGTGGCTTGGCGTCTGGGGCGGAGTTGCATTGACGCTGTTGTCTGCAATGGTGGAAGGCATTGTGTGGCAAGGGGCGTTACGCTTCGCTATTGGTTGGGCCAGCGGTTGGGCGATGGTCCTAGTAGCAGCCTGGACCAACGAACGTTTGATGCATTATGGTCGCCCGGCATTAAGCGCTGCAGTATTCGCCGGGCCAGGTGCTGGGATTTTTATTAGCGGTATGCTGGCGGTCGCGATCAATAATCTGGCATTGAGTGCCTCTCAGGCTTGGCTTGTATATGGGCTGTTGGCATTGATATTGATAGCCGCTATCAGTATTCATCTACCACAGGTAGGGGAGTTGCATCGTCCTGAGGTGCCGCCAGAACCGTTGGTGTTGACGCCGGCATTGAAACGCTTGCTGTGGAGCTACAGTCTGGCAGGCTTTGGCTATATTCTGCCTGCGACCTTTCTTTCACAGATGGCAGCTGCGCGTTTTCCTGAAAGTCTGTTTGCCCAATTCGTTTGGCCGGTTTTTGGTGGTGCGGCAGTGCTGGGTATTGTTATTGGTATCCTGACCCGGCATCAACTCACTACGCCAACCCGCTTAGCGCTCACGCTTTGGGTGCAGGCATTGGGTGTGCTTTGCGCCGAAGTGGTTCCTGGGATCACTGGTTTGATATTGGGTGCGTTGTTTACTGGCGGAGGGTTCCTCAGTGTTGTGCAACTCGCTATACAGCATGGGCGGGAACTGGCACCAAATCATGCTCGCTATATGGCGGGGCTGTTGACCACGGGGTATGCTGTTGGTCAATTGGTGGGGCCGATGCTTTCAGCTCTATCAACGGCAGTGACTCATCGTCTTGAACCTGCATTGTATGTGGCGGCTGTCGGTTTGGTGATAGCCGGTTTATTAGTGTTCAATACCCCGGCGCGCAGATTATCTTCACTCTGAATGAAAACCATACGAATAACAGGGGATAACTGAAGTTAGCCCAGATGCAGTTAATTCATGCAAGGATGAAACACAATCACTGGATTAACGTCTCACTCTCATCTAGAGTGAATGAAAATATTGATCGGGTTCACGTTATTAATTACAGGACCCGCGAGTATAGCCTGTGGGTTTCAAGCAACCGCTAAGCGGGGTGCCTGATAGATCACGGGTATAAAAGAATTGAGAGACCGTCAATCTGCTAGTCATCGACTTAGCAGGTATTGACGGACCGCCTGCTGGAGACAAATAACCATGACATCGTTAAGTACTGAAGCTGCACTGGTTCACGCGGCGCTTGAAGCGCGTGGTCTTGAGACCCCACTGTGTGGGGAAGTGTTAGATAGCGAAACGCGTAAATGCCGTATTGAAGAGCATATGAAGGAAATTATGCAGCTGTTGAATCTCGATTTATCGGACGACAGCCTGGTAGAAACGCCGCGCCGCATTGCGAAAATGTATGTCGATGAGATTTTCTCCGGCCTAGATTACGCCAACTTCCCGAAAATAACCGTTATCGAGAACAAGATGAAGGTCGATGAAATGGTGACGGTGCGGGATATCACCCTGACCAGCACCTGCGAGCATCATTTTGTCACCATTGATGGTAAAGCTACCGTGGCCTATATCCCTAAGGACTCGGTGATTGGGTTGTCAAAAATCAACCGCATTGTGCAATTTTTTGCCCGACGACCTCAAGTGCAAGAACGACTGACTCAGCAGATCTTGATTGCATTGCAAACCCTGTTGGGTACTAGTAACGTGGCGGTATCGATTGATGCAGTCCATTATTGTGTAAAGGCTCGTGGTATTCGTGATGCAACCAGTGCAACCACCACCACTTCGCTGGGTGGGTTGTTCAAATCCAATCAAAGTACACGTCAGGAATTCCTGCGCGCAGTGCGTCATCATCAAGGGTAAAAGACGATACTTTGCTAACGAAGAAAACCAGGCGCCAGTAGGCGCCTTTTTGCTGATTTAAATACAACAACATAAAATGAACGCTAATGAAACCCCACCCATGTCACGAATTACTACGCTTGATTGTGCGCGAGGCATCGCCATTCTCGGTATCCTGCTGCTGAATATCAGCGCGTTTGGCTTGCCCAAAGCGGCCTATCTTAACCCCGCGTATTTGGGGATGTCTTCTGTGCGCGATGCCCTGACCTGGGCGGTACTGGACGTGTTCGCACAGGCCAAATTTTTAGTCATGTTCGCTTTGTTGTTCGGTGCGGGGTTACAACTCCTGTTAAGGCGCGGTAAAGGATGGATCCGTGCCCGGTTATCGTGGTTGGTGCTATTTGGCGCTATGCATGGGATCTTCATGTGGGATGGCGATATTCTGTTAGCTTACGGTTTGATTGGCCTGGTGTGCTGGCGGATGATCCACGATGCGTCTAATACTTACTCACTACTGAAAACAGGCGTGGTATTGTATTTGATCGGTGTCACGATACTGTTATTACTGGGTTTTATCTCTCAAAGCGAGCCAAGTAATTTTTGGCAACCGAGTATGACTGAACTGCACTATGAAAAATTCTGGAAGTTGCAAGGGGGAGAAGAAGCTTGGCGTAATCGTCTTGAATTGCTTTCTTCCAACCTGTTAGCGATTGGTGCGCAGTATGGTTGGCAATTAGCCGGACTGATGTTGTTTGGTGCCGGTTTGATGCGTAGCGGTTGGCTACAAAACGGGTATTCATCCCGTTACTATTTACAGTTAGCCGCTTGGTTAATTCCGCTTTCATTGCTGATTCAGTTACCTGGTGTCCTCTTACAATGGCAACTGAATTGGGAATATCGCTGGAGCGGTTTTCTGTTGCAGGTGCCGCGTGAATTGGGGGCACCGTTGCAAACAATAGGTTATCTGGCGTTGGTTTATGGCCTTTGGCCGTTTCTTTCACGTTTGCGTATCAGCTATTGGTTAACTCAGGTTGGGCGAATGGCCCTCAGTAATTACCTACTGCAAACGCTCATTTGTACCACGCTTTTTTATCACTTAGGTCTTTATCAACAATTTGATCGTTTGCAACTGCTGGCCATTGTTCCTCTGGTTTGGTTGGCTAACCTATTATTTTCCAACCTGTGGCTTCACTACTTTGCGCAAGGCCCCGCAGAGTGGCTATGGCGTAGGTTGACCCTGTTAGCGGTTGGTGAGAAAGCGTCTAAGATGACAAAGTGAAATCTTACGCAACAGGTTGAAAATGATATGTAACCGTTTTCTTTCCTGTGAGGTAACACTACGCTGATGAAGATGAATTTCAGAGTAGAATAACGTCATTAATCAAAACGACCAAACGTCCGAAGTTGACGGTAGTTCGTTACCCTACCATTTTCACGGCTACCTTGAATCGGTGTTCTTAATACCGCGACACATCACGCGGAAATAATGAGGAACGCCGACATGCCGTAAACTCCTCCCTGGGGGCTAGGCTGTGTCCCTCAATTGCAAAGTGAGGCTCATGTCACTTTGTGGTATTTATTGCCGTGTAACCGTTTTCAATTTGTGAGAAATTTCACAGAATATTAACATTGCGCCCTTTATGCTTGAATCGCTTGCTGGTGTGATAAAAAGCGGGTTCAGGTTATAAATCTGCTCCCACCAAGCACGAAAAAATAGTGAGTTCTACTGATAACAAGCATTCATTTGAAACCGCCGGATCCAAGCGGTGCTTTCATTGTGGGTATGAGCCTGACATTTTTTTGCTGCGGCTATACTTCTCATACTTGAAGTTGCGTGTTTGTTGATGAGGCCAACTGGCCCCGATCACTATAGTTGCTTATTCCTCTAGGCATGATAAGTCTCATTGTTTACGGGACACTGTATTGCTACCCAAGCTATTTACTATGGGCAGACGGCAACTGAACAACAAATCGCTCAGGAAGCGATTTGAACGGCACTGGCGTTGCGCGCAATATGAGATTAACTCGCAGAAGCTTGGTGTGCTACGTGAGTAGCCTATGCAACGATAGGTTATACAGCATGGCTTGTTACCGAGTACGACCCTACATAAAACCGGAGACAGACAATGAATAAGAAGGTTTTCACCCTGGCTGCATTGGCCGCAAGCATGATGTTCGGTAGTGTCGCTCATGCAGAGACCCGTATTGGCGTCACAATCTATAAATATGACGATAACTTTATGTCAGTGGTGCGCAAAGCGATCGAGAAAGATGCTAAAGCCTCTCCAGATGTCACCCTGCTTATGAATGACTCGCAGAATGATCAGTCCAAACAGAATGACCAGATTGACGTGTTGATTGCCAAGGGGGTGAAAGCGCTGGCGATTAACCTGGTAGACCCTGCCGCTGCCCCTGTGGTGATTGACAAGGCGCGTGGCAACGATATTCCTGTGGTATTTTATAACAAAGAACCTTCCCGACAGGCCCTGGATAGTTACGACAAAGCTTATTACGTCGGAACTGACTCTAAAGAGTCTGGAGTGATCCAGGGCGAGTTGATTGCTAAGCACTGGAAAGCCAATCCAAACTGGGATATGAACAAAGACGGCCAGATTCAATACGTCTTACTAAAAGGTGAACCAGGCCATCCTGATGCTGAAGCGCGTACCTCTTACGTGATTAAAACGCTGAACGATAATGGGTATAAAACGCAACAATTGCAGATGGATACCGCAATGTGGGATACCGCTCAGGCAAAAGATAAGATGGATGCCTGGTTATCTGGCCCAAATTCCGACAAGATTGAGGTTGTTATCGCCAATAACGACGCGATGGCAATGGGGGCAGTAGAAGCCTTAAAAGCGCACAACAAAGCCAGCATTCCTGTTTTTGGTGTCGATGCTCTGCCAGAAGCGCTGGCGTTAGTGAAATCCGGTGCGATAGCGGGAACGGTGCTCAATGACGCTGATAATCAGGCTAAAGCAACTTTTGACCTTGCAAAAAATTTGGCAGTTGGCAAGCCTGCGGCTGAGGGTACCCCTTACAAGATTGTCAACAAAATCGTTCGTGTGCCTTACGTTGGGGTTGATCAAGACAACCTGTCTCAGTTTATTAAGTAAGTACTGAGTTATACCTGTCGTACTTCACGTTAAATGTTGGTTGGCTTTGCTTTCGGACTGTCCAGGGTCGCTGCTACCAGCGTTTATGCAATTCGAGTTATTTAGGGTATAAATTGAACTTCCCCCGCGGTTAAGGGTTAAAAAGTGAACCTGCGGGGGCAAATAATAATAAAATCCGTTTTATCCGAACATCCTTTCTCGCATTCGGCGAAAGGAAGAGGGGGAACGGGTTTCTAATTTAGCCAGGACTAGTTATGGCCGAAAGCTCTCGAGAGTGGCTGCTGGAAATGACCAATATAAGTAAGTCGTTTCCTGGCGTAAAGGCATTAGATAATGTGAATTTGCGCGTCCGTCCATCTTCCATTCACGCGTTGATGGGGGAAAACGGTGCTGGAAAGTCGACATTATTAAAATGTCTGTTTGGTATTTATAAAAAGGACTCAGGAAGTATTATTTTTCAAGGACAGGAAATTGATTTCAAAAGTTCCAAAGAGGCGCTGGAAAAAGGTGTTTCAATGGTGCATCAGGAATTGAACCTGGTTCTGCAGCGCACCGTGATGGACAATATGTGGCTTGGGCGTTATCCCACAAAAGGCCTGTTTGTCGATCAAAAAAAAATGTATCACGACACCAAGGAAATATTCGACGAGCTGGATATTGATATCGATCCCCATGCCAAAGTAGGTACGCTGTCGGTATCACAAATGCAGATGATCGAAATTGCCAAAGCGTTTTCTTATAATGCCAAGATTGTGATTATGGATGAGCCAACGTCTTCACTGACTGAGAAAGAGGTTAATCATCTGTTCACGATTATCCGCAAGCTGAAAGATCGTGGCTGTGGCATTGTTTATATCTCGCATAAGATGGAAGAGATTTTCAAATTATGTGATGAAATCACCATTCTGCGCGATGGACAGTGGATTGTTACCCAACCGCTGGCAGAGCTGGATATGGACAAGATTATTTCGATGATGGTAGGACGTTCGCTGAGCCAGCGTTTCCCCGATCGCCAGAACACACCGGAAGAAGTGATTTTAGAAGTGAAAAACCTCACCTCTTTACGCCAACCCTCAATCCGCGATATCTCCTTTGACTTGCATAAAGGGGAAATACTGGGCATTGCCGGGTTGGTAGGTGCCAAGCGTACCGATATAGTGGAAACCCTGTTCGGCATTCGTGAAAAGGTGTCTGGCACGATTAAATTACACGGTAAGAGCATCAACAATAACAGCGCCAACGAAGCCATTAACCACGGTTTTGCACTAGTGACCGAAGAGCGACGCTCAACGGGAATTTATGCCTATTTGGATATTGGTTTTAACTCACTGATTTCTAATATTCGGCATTATAAAAATAAGCTCGGGCTGCTGGATAATACGCGGATGAAAAGCGATACCCAATGGGTGATTGATGCCATGCGGGTAAAAACACCTGGGCATCGAACACATATCGGTTCGCTTTCTGGCGGTAATCAGCAAAAAGTGATTATTGGCCGTTGGTTGCTGACACAGCCAGAAATTTTGATGATGGATGAGCCGACACGGGGTATTGACGTAGGGGCCAAATTTGAAATTTATCAGTTAATGACTGAATTGGCGAAGAAAGGCAAGGGGATCATTATTATCTCTTCTGAAATGCCGGAGCTTTTGGGAATTACCGACAGGATACTGGTGATGAGTAATGGTCAGGTTGCGGACATTGTGAATACCAAACAAACTTCGCAAAATGAAATATTGCGATTAGCCTCCTTGCATCTTTAAGGATTTTAATTATGAGCGCGCTGAATAAAAAAAATTTTTTCACCTATTTTAAAGAGGGTGGAATTTATGTGGTCTTACTGGTGCTGTTGGCAATTATTATTATTCAGGATCCTACCTTTTTAAGCCTGATAAATCTGAGTAATATCCTGACTCAATCTTCAGTGCGTATTATTATCGCACTGGGGGTTGCCGGGCTGATCGTAACGCAAGGTACAGATCTTTCAGCTGGAAGGCAGGTGGGGCTGGCGGCAGTAATCGCTGCAACGCTGCTGCAATCGATGGAAAACGTCAACAAAGTGTTTCCACATATGGAAACCTGGTCGATCCCAATGGTCATCCTGCTGGTTTGTGCGGTAGGCGCGGTGATTGGGTTGGTCAACGGCCTGATTATCGCTTATCTCAACGTTACACCGTTTATCACTACGTTGGGCACGATGATTATCGTCTATGGTGTCAACTCTCTATACTACGATTTTGTCGGTGCTTCCCCCGTAGCGGGCTTCGACCCTAAATTTTCAAGTTTTGCCCAAGGTTTCTTGCGGTTTGGTGACTTTAAGCTCTCTTATATTACCTTTTATGCCATTATTGCGATTATCTTTGTCTGGGTTCTGTGGAATAAAACGCGGTTCGGCAAGAATATTTTCGCGATTGGCGGTAATCCAGAAGCCGCGAAAGTTTCTGGCGTAAATGTACCCTTAAACCTGATCATGATCTATGCGCTTTCTGGCGTGTTTTATGCTTTTGGCGGTTTGTTAGAGGCAGGCCGTATTGGTAGCGCTACCAATAATCTCGGCTTTATGTATGAGCTGGATGCTATCGCTGCCTGCGTGGTAGGGGGAGTATCGTTTGCTGGTGGAGTAGGGACAGTGCTGGGGGTAGTGACCGGTGTCATTATTTTTACCGTCATTAACTACGGTTTGACCTACATTGGCGTTAACCCTTATTGGCAATATATTATCAAAGGCAGCATTATTATCTTTGCTGTGGCACTCGACTCACTGAAGTATGCCAAGAAAAAATAACGCTTTACCTAAGTGACTTAACATTGCCGTTAAGCGTCAACTGAGAGAGTCCCCTGGAGCTTGATTAGGCTAAGGCTATGTGCCAAACGTGGACATTATTAACAGAGATGTCTAATCCTGAGAGTAGACCCTATTAGCCTCTGATCGCTCCTTGAAGCTCAAGCAACGTAACGATAAGCTCCTACCATCTGGAACTACCTCAAAAATTACGGGTATAATCTGACAAATTTTTCTACGGGTTTAAAAGCGAAGATGACAAAACTCACTTTACAAGAACAGATGCTAAAAGCTGGATTAGTGACCAGCAAAAAAATGGCCAAAGTTCAAAGAACGGCCAAAAAATCACGAGTTCAGGCGCGTGAGGCAAGAGAAGCCGTGGAAGAAAATAAAAAAGCACAACTTGAGCGAGATAAACAGCTAAGCGAACAACAAAAACAAGCTGCTTTATCTAAAGAATATAAAGCCCAGGTGAAGCAGCTCATTGAGATGAACAGAATAGAAATTTCAAAAGGTGATATTGCTTTTAACTTTACAGACAATAAGTTAATAAAAAAAATAGTTGTTGATAAGCTTACTCAAGCTCAGCTGATTAGTGGTCGTCTCGCCATTGCTCGTTTGGTTGTGGATAAGAGTGGTGAGAGTGAGTACGCTATTATTCCAGCGAGTGTGGCCGATAAAATTGCGCAGCGAGATGCAAACAGCATTGTATTGAATAGTGCGCTTAGTCAGGAAGAGCAGGATGAAGACGATCCGTACGCTGATTTTAAAGTTCCCGATGATTTGATGTGGTAATTAACGTTTTACAGAGGTTTATGTATGAAAAGTCCCTCAGGACTTTTCATCAAAATGTTCTCTTCAGCCCGTTGAGCGAGAAACGTAAGGTTATGCTGGATAGTTGCCAATAGCGGCGTATCAAACAAAGCAGCTAAAGCTGCTCGCTAATTAATCGAGATTTAAGCAATAACCTATTGATAATTTATCCGAATAAGTCATCAACGGAATCATTCCAGTCATGTCCCGAGATAGACCACTCCCGACTTATTGGGGGAGGAAAAGCACTTCGGCAGTATCCATTTTTAGTTTCGAAGTCAAACACACCGTGGGGATAACCATTAATCAAAAGAACGCATTTCTTACCGTCTTCTGACCAGCCAACCTTTACGTCAGATGGCATATGCCTGTCTGAAACATCTGCTGCATTATAAATATGCAGTGCATCCTGGATGGCATTACCATCAATATCTCCATCAAGAGCATAGAAATATCCAGTTTCACCATTATCTTCAAACACCGCAGCAAATGGACCTTCCGGAGTCAGGCTTTCTATCACTTGCGCTTCACCTACAATGAGTTGAGCTTGAGCTGTAACCCGTATTGTCATTTTGGACTTCCCTCAAATCACTACTTAAGTACTTTCCCAGATTATAAGTATGTATGTATCCATCTTTGACCTGTACCGGTTAATTAACATAACTTACTGATAGTGCAGGTTTAATTTAAACTCCTATCCATGACTTACCCTAGAGCTGACCTGTTCTTTGTTCTTAGCCAACAGCAAGACTAAGCAATGCCGAATTCAATTAAACGTGGTAATGCCAGCTGACTCTTCAGATCTTTTTCTGTTGAGCCTTCAGTTTTTCTGTTGCCAATTTGTGCTCTAACTCTATCAATTGTTCTGGTGATACTGCCGGATAGCCTTGCGCATCTTCCGGTACGTCGTGAATGGCAGAAATAGGGATCAACGGGCCCAGAAAACGTGGTTCACGCTTTAAGATATATAAATCGGTCAATGCTCCCAGGCGGGCAAAAATCTCACGTGCCCGAATGTTCATCATGTCCTTTGGTGAAGGTACGGCATAGCACTGTGCTTGGATACCCATATGTAATGCAATAAACAGCGCACGTTCACAATGGAAACGTTGAGTAATGATAATAAAGTCATTGGCGTCGAACACCTTGCGCGTGCGTACAATGGAGTCGAGGGTGCGGAAACCGGCATAGTCGAGCACAATATCACTTGGTGCCACGCCTGCGGCGATCAAGTCGCGGCGCATGGTCATTGGCTCATTGTAACTTTGCTGTGAATTGTCACCGCTCAGCAGCAGGTACTTTACCTTTCCGCTGTTATAAGCGTTGAGCGCCCCTTGAATACGGTAGCGATAGTATTGATTGATAACACCAGTGCGATAGTACTTGGCTGTACCGAGTACCACTCCTACTTGGCGTTGGGGCAACTCTCGCAGTTCATCATAGACGTAAGGGGCCGTTTTCCAGCTTATCCAGCGGTCGAGCGCAATAGCCGAGCCCAACAGCACCAAAACGATAATGATCAGGCTAATTATCAAGCGTTTCCACATGTCATTGCCTTATGCGTACAGTTGCAAAAGTGAGATCCAAGGCTACGTTACCTGCTAGGAAGACGCAAGCGGTGAGCCTTATACTCGTGATACTTCGATTGGCTCTGTGTCCCTCAATTGCCCGTGGTGCTGTCGCAGACCCCAAAGGACGTTACCAAGGCAGAGGGTGAGTCTCTTTCAAGTCTGACTGGCGCTTGCGTCTACTTAATGGCAACAGCCTAGGGTATATAGGAAAATTTACAGCTAAAAAGCTGGGCATAATAGTGCTAAAAGCGGAATTGATGCAGGTTAATCGGGCACTGAACGCATTTATTTAGTGTGCGGAGGGGGTAAAACATCGGGGTCTGGATACAGACCCCGATATCGAGTTTAAAAAGAGGTGCGTTTGTAACAGCGATATTGAGGACGCCAGAAGTTGTGTTCGATGGCTTTTGATAGCGCCTCTTCAGCAGTGACCATTGCAACGCCCTGCAGTTGAGCAGCTTTACCGACTTCCAAAGCGATACATTTGGACACGCTCTGAATATCGTCAATGTTTGGTAACAGTGCGCCATGACCATCGGTAGCTAAAGGCGAGCAGTCTGCCAAGGCTCGGCTGGCAGCCATCAACATGGAATCGGTGATACGCGTTGCGCCTGAAGCTAGAACGCCCAGCCCAATTCCAGGGAAAATATAGGAGTTATTGCACTGGGCAATTGGGAACAGTTGGTCTTTATAGGTTACCGGTGGGAATGGGCTGCCGGTTGCTACCAGTGCGTTACCGCCTGTCCAGTTGATGATATCTTCTGGACGTGCTTCCACGCGTGAGGTCGGGTTGGAGAGTGGCATTACGATGGGACGCGGGCAATGCTTGTGCATTTCACTGATTAGTTCTTCAGTAAACAGACCCGGTTGACCTGATACCCCGATCAAAATGGTCGGTTTGGCGTTGCGCACCACTTCTAAAAGTGAGATTGCATCACTTTCAACCTGCCATCCCTCGAGGTTGTCACTTTTTTGTACGAGCTTGCTCTGGAAATCAAGCAGGTTTGGTAGTTTGTCCGTCAGCAGACCAAAGCGATCGACCATAAAGACTCTGGCACGTGCTTCTTCTTCGCTCAGGCCTTCAGATTTCATCTGTGCAATGATTTGCTCAGCGATACCGCAACCGGCTGAACCTGCGCCCAGGAATGTGACAGTCTGCTCACGCAGTTGACTGCCTGCAGCGCGACTGGCTGCAATCAGACTCCCGAGCGTAACGGCTGCAGTGCCTTGAATGTCATCGTTGAAACAGCACAGTTCATCACGATAGCGATTCAGCAATGGGGTGGCATTGCTTTGAGCAAAATCTTCGAATTGCAGCAAAACATTTGGCCAGCGGCGTTTTACAGCCTGAATAAATTCATCCACAAAGGCGTGGTATTCATCGCCTGAAATACGTGCATGACGCCAGCCCATGTAGAGCGGATCGTTCAGGCGTTGTGGGTTGTTGGTTCCAACATCCAGAACCACCGGCAATGTGTAGGCTGGGCTGATGCCGCCACAAGCGGTATAAAGTGAGAGCTTGCCAATAGGGATCCCCATACCACCGATACCTTGGTCACCCAGGCCAAGAATACGTTCGCCGTCTGTTACTACAATCACCTTAACGTTCTGCTTTGTCGCATTCTGCAGCATATCGTCGATGTGATCGCGGTTCGGGTAGGAGATGAATAATCCGCGTGCCCGGCGATAAATATCAGAAAAATGCTCGCAGGCTTCGCCAACAGTTGGTGTGTAGATGATGGGCATCATCTCACTCAGGTGTGACTCCAGCATGCGATAGAACAGGGTTTCGTTGGTGTCCTGAATATTACGCAGGTAGATGTGCTTGTCATTGTCGTTCTTGAAATCCTGATATTGGCGGTATGCGCGTTCTACCTGTTCTTCAATCGTTTCCACGGCCTCAGGCAGCAGTCCGTGCAGGTTGAATTGGCTGCGTTCTTCTTCTGTGAAGGCGCTGCCTTTGTTCAAAAGCGGGAATTCCAGCAGAATCGGGCCTGCATAAGGAATGTACAGCGGGCGTTTGCTTTCGTATTCAAGTTCCATCAATTTTACTCTTAAACTTATCGGCTAATTTTTATAAAGACAGGCAGAACGGCAGATCCTAAAACATTAAGAGAATATATACAGCAATTGTTTGCCAATCATGAGATGAAAGTTAGGAGGTCTGGCACACAGGAAAGTATTTGCGAGTAAGTATCGAGATAGAGGAGCACTGCGGCTCCGCTTTAAGGGTCAGAACGTGATCCGTTGAATATTCTTACAGCCCAAGGCGTTAAGCGTAGCCTGCGTGGCATCCCACTGGGTCAGAATAGCATCCTGAGCTTCAACCAGCACAGCACGGCGGATTTTTTGACAATCACCACCAGAGATATTCATCAGAACCAGTGCAGCCTGCAGTGGGGGAAGGCTCGGGTTGAACGCGGCGTTCTCTGCATAGCGACCAGCGTAAACCTTTCCATCTTCGCCTTCCAATGCCACGCCGCTATGGGCATTGCTATAGGGAGCATGGCAGTGGTTTGCAGCCTCTAGGGCTGCTTTGGCTAATTCATCTTCCAGTATCATTTCGAAACCATGATCGACCGGATCCATCAGCAGTTGGTTGATTTTTAGATCTTTCGGTCCGAAGGAGTAGGGGAGGTAATCCCCAAGCTTGGCTTGTGTTCTTGTCGGCATGTTGATCAGCAGTTCTGTACCACTGTTAAGTTCGTTCATAAACTGGCGGCAGTGGCCACAGGGTGTGTAGTTGACGGTGACAGAAACTAATTTAGCCTCGCCGCGCAACCAGGCATGGGTAACTGCACACTGTTCAGCATGCACCGTTTGCTGCAGTGGCGCGCCGCTGAATTCCATATTGGCGCCAAAATAGAGATTGCCGCTGATACCATGGGCAATGGCACCGACATGGAAATGAGAAATAGGTGTTGATGAGCAGGCTGCCGCCAAAGGTAACAGGGAAAAGGCCAGAGTATCGTTATCCAACCCACAGCATTGTTTGATCGTTTCCACCTGCTTGGCCTCAAGCACAGCCTGGAAATCAGGTGCATCCAGATAAGGTTTCAGGACAGATTGCAAGGTTGCTGGCAATTCGCTATAGGCAGCGTGAAAGCGCGGGTGCATAAAAAGTCTCTCCACAAGTTAACAGGTTAGGCTGTGCTTCTGAATCGTCCCAGTCCTGTGTGTCTGCGATGGCAGTATGGGCAACGGCGGGACACAGCTCAGCATTCTAGGCAGCCTGCTGATAATAAAGTGTGATTTATATCTATTTATTGATGAAATACATGCAATAAAAATTAACGTTTAGCGAAGTAAGACAGATTTGAACCGAATGTTATCAGCCAAACAATAGCAGCAATATTGGGAACAGGAAGGGAGCGATCAGCGATGTCATGATCCCGCAGATAACCAGAGCCAGTGAGCTAAACGCTCCCTCCTGATAATCTATCTCTGCACTTCTTGCGGTTCCGAGCGCGTGGGATGCAGTTCCTATTGCCAAACCTCGTGAAGATTTGGTATTGACCTTCAGTAGGTTGAGTAGCGAATGGCCGAAAGCTGCGCCCAGAATACCGACAAAAATGACGCAAACTGCGCTAATTGCCGGAATGCCTCCGATCGATTCTGCTACCGCCATCGCGATCGGTGTTGTCACAGATTTAGGCATAATTGATGCTGCAATATCAGGTTTTGCTCCCATTAACAGTGCCAAAGCTCCCCCACTGATCATGGCGGTCATGCTGCCAATAAAACAGACGGTAATGATAGACTTCCAGCGTGCACGTATCTGATGCATCTGCTCATAAAGCGGAAAAGCGAGGGCGACAACCGCGGGTTGTAGTAGCTGGTTCAGGATTTTGCTGCCCTGAAAGTAGTTCTCGTAAGGTGTACCGGTCAGTAATAGGAGAGGGATAATCACCGCCATTGAAACTAATAAAGGGTTTAGTAATGGCGTATTCAACCGTTGAGCCAGCTTTTGTGCTGCGAAGAAAACCAACAATGTTAGTGGGAGTGACCACCAGATAGTCTGGATCATTATTTTTCCTCCGGACTGTTGGTTTTGTCGACAACAGGACGCTCACGGTGAAAATAATGTGAGGAGTAACCAACGACTACAAACACCATCAACGTACTGATCAGGCAAGACACGACTAACGGTGCCAGGTCATCAACAATCTGATCGTAATACTTCATCACACCTACGCCAATCGGCACAAACAGCAAAACCATGTAGCGGATAAACAATTGGCATCCGGGTTTGACCCATTTGGCGGGCAGGAGTTGTGAAGAGAGCAGTGCAAACAGCACTATCATGCCGATAATACTGCCAGGGATAGCAATCGGCAGCAGTGCTGCAACAGTATTGCCAATAAACAGACTGAGGTAGATCAGCGCAATCGCTCTGATATATTTCCAGCACACTGTAAATAGCTTACCCATGATCATTTCCTGTTCAGCTTGACACATTCATCATACAATTAAATTGTGATCTATGCCACAAAACGCATCATGAATTAGGGGCATGCCAACCATGTTTTTTTGCCTATGCATTGTGTCTGCGTTTGGTGGCTTCAATTGTGTCAACACCGTCGCTCACCGATGGTGTTGACGTTTAGCGCGTCATGGGCTGTCGAGCACGACAGCGTTGCTAGGAGTAACCGACCAAGAAAGGTTGGTTGAAGCTAGACTAACAGGGAAGTCTGTCGTAGCCGGAACGCCCAACAACGTTGATGCCGCGCGGGTATCTACGCTGCGGACAGGGTATGTTTAAGCGTAGGTGAGGATGTAGGGCTCTGCCTTGAGCCCTGCCAATGCCATCCATTGTGGTTTCAGATAATGCCGCTATCTTGCTGGTGATTGATACACCGAAAGTTGAAAAAGACTTTGTCAGCAGTCAGAGGCTATGGCTATAGCCTCTGAGTAAAACAGAATTATTTATCCGTTTTGCCTGCAAGCTGGCAATCTCGCGTCGAAAGCGTTATTTGCTGTCGGCGTCAAACAGTCTCTTCCACTGTGGTACGGCAGTGGCAAACGTGCCACGATGCGTGGTCTTGCCCGTAGACACCGCCTTTACCTCTGTGTTGCCATTACCCATTGCCTGTTGATAGGTCATCGGTAATTTGCCCAAGCCTACACTGATCGCTTCATCGTCTTCACCGTAGTAATTGACCACAGGGCTTTTGATCACCCAGCGATAAGCCTGTGTGTCGGCAATCAATCTACCGTAGGCGGAAGCGGCAAAAAACTGAGGATCAAAATAATCTTTTCGTACCAGCTTATGGAGGTCGGTAGGAATATCCGCTATGTTGAAAGGCTGTTTTTCATAGGCCTTGCGCGAAACATCGTAATACTCATCGTTAATTACCGAACGTGCCAAACCAGGAATGCCGTAATAGTGCTCGAAAGAAAACGCGGAGAGGATAAATAGCGTTGGAACCCAGTCTGCATCATTGGCGCGTGGGAAGTTGAGGAAACCGTTTAACGCCATGAAAACATCGGCTGGTGCACTGGCCGTCACTGCCGCATCTACCGTGACATGACTCTTTTCCAGTTTTTCTAGAAAAGCCATAGTGACAAATCCTCCTTGCGACCATCCCGCCAGAAATAATTTTGGCGCGGTAATTTGCATATGGCTAAGCACAGCCTTACTGGCTACCAGCATATCGTAGCTGGCCTGTTGATGACTGCCTTTTACCATATAGCCTTCAGGTTCGGTTGACTCCCCCATGCCGAAATAGTCTGCCCCGATAACGATATAACCCTGTCCGGCAAATTGGGCAATCATCAACGCTGTTTCTGGTGATTGTTCAGGGAAAGAGGGAACTTGCTGTTTGCCATAGACCGTACCATGTTGGTAGGAGACCATGGGAAAGGTTTTTTCGTCGACATCGGGGATTGCCAGCAAACCTGTAGCAATGGTGGGTTTATTACCGCGTTCAGGTATTACCGAGGGATAGGTTATCCGATAAAGCCGAACTCCATTGGTCGCTGGCGAATATTCTACCGAGACGCCAGCAAACTGTGGGATCTCTTTTTGCAGGATCTGGTTGAGTTTTGCTTGATCCCAACGATCTATCAATTCGAATTTTACACCTGAGACGACTTCTGTCGGTGTTGTTTCTTCTGCCTTAGATGGCGATATAGAAAACAACAAGAAAAAGGAAAATAACAGCGAACCCAGAGTTTTATAGAAATATGCCATAGCTTTTACCTTATGTGGATATACTCCCCATACTTCAAGTTGCCAGCGTATTGGCTGCACTCAGCAAGCTCAGTCACATAGTTATGTTCCTGGTGACTCTGGAGTTTACTGCGTGACGCTGCCCACGTTTGGGTTTCATTCCTTCGCAGCCAACATAGGTGCTGTTCAAAAATGTATTGCGCTTTTGTCATGCAACTCGAATGATTTGGAGTATAAAATGATAAACATCTCTGTAAGAAAACAGACTGGCTTAAAGTACATCCATTATAGGCATGTTTTGAAAGAGTGGATTTTGTTGCTTATTATTTTACATTTTGTGTAGGCAAAAACGTTGTTATTCTGCGCTTAACGGGTTGCCATAAAGGAAATAGGCCTCATTGCGAGGCCCGTTACTAGTGAGATATATACCCAAGTTCATTCAAGTTGTAGGCAGGTGCTAACTGAAGCGTTTATTTGACCTGCATCCCTGGCTGTGCACCGCTGTCTGGGCTCAGTAAGAAGATCTCCTTTCCTCCCGGACCAGCAGCCATCACCATTCCTTCAGAAACGCCAAAGCGCATTTTGCGTGGTGCCAGATTGGCCACCATGATCGTCAAGCGACCTTCCAGCAGTGAAGGCTCCGGATAGGCAGAGCGGATACCTGAGAAGATCTGTCGTGTTTCGCCACCCAGATCCAACTGAAGTTTCAGCAGCTTATCTGAACCTTCCACGAATTCAGCACTTTTGATCAACGCAATACGCATGTCTACCTTGGCAAAATCATCGTAGGCAATGGTTTCCTGTATCGGTGTGTCTGCCAGCGGGCCACTGACTGCTTTGCTGGCCGTCATATCCTCTTTTGATGCGTTAACCATATCATTCACCTTATCGAGATCGATACGGTTGAATAGCGCTTTGAAGGCGCTAACCTGATGGCCCAACAATGGTTGCTGGATACCATCCCAGTTCAACTCACAGTTTAGGAATGCTTCGGCACGTTCAGTCAACGAAGGCAACACAGGTTTCAGATAAGTCATCAACACGCGGAACAGGTTAATACCCATGGAACAAATTGCCTGCAGATCTGCATCACGGCCTTCTTCTTTTGCTACCACCCATGGAGCTTGCTCATCCACGTAACGGTTGGCCAGGTCCGCCAGCGTCATGATTTCACGGATTGCACGGCTGGTTTCACGGTTGGCATAGGCCTCGGTAATACTGACAGCAGCATCGGTAAATGTCTGGTACAACGCAGGGTCAGCCAGGCGATCGGCCAGTTTCCCGGCAAAGCGTTTGTTGATAAAGCCCGCGTTGCGGGAAGCCAGGTTCACTACTTTGTTGACGATGTCGGCATTAACACGCTGTACAAAGTCTTCCAAATTCAGATCGATGTCGTCTATACGTGAAGAAAGTTTGGCGGCGTAGTAATACCTTAGGCAATCTGCGTCAAGGTGTTGTAGATAAGTACTTGCCTTGATAAAAGTGCCGCGCGATTTGGACATCTTCGCACCATTCACCGTGACATAACCATGTACAAACAGGTTGGTCGGCTTACGGAAGTTGCTGCCTTCCAACATGGCTGGCCAGAATAGGCTATGGAAGTAGACGATGTCTTTGCCAATAAAATGATACAGCTCGGTGGTGGAATCTTTGCGCCAGAACTCGTCGAAATCCAGGTCATTGCGTTTGTTACACAGGTTTTTGAACGATCCCATATAACCGATTGGCGCATCCAGCCAGACGTAGAAATATTTGCCAGTGGCATCCGGGATTTCAAAACCGAAATAAGGCGCATCGCGGGAGATATCCCACTGCTGCAGACCAGATTCAAACCACTCCTGCATTTTGTTGGCCACTTGCTCTTGCAGTGCACCAGAGCGGGTCCATGCTTGCAGCATGTCGCTGAATGCTGGCAGATCGAAGAAATAGTGCTCTGAGTCGCGCATTTCAGGTGTAGCACCAGAAACGACAGATTTCGGTTCAATAAGCTCTGTCGGGCTGTAGGTGGCACCACAGACTTCGCAGTTATCGCCGTACTGGTCAGGTGCTTTACACTTTGGACAGGTACCTTTAACAAAACGGTCTGGCAGAAACATCCCTTTTTCGGGATCGTAAAGCTGGGAAATGGTGCGTTTCTTGATATAACCGTTCTCTTTTAGACGGCTATAAATCAGACTCGATAGTTCACGGTTTTCCTCGCTATGTGTCGAGTGATAGTTATCATAGCTGATGCCAAAACCGGCGAAGTCCTGTTGGTGCTCGCGGCTCATTTCCGCAATCATCTCTTCTGGCTCTATGCCCATCTGTTGTGCTTTCAGCATGATAGGCGTGCCGTGTGCGTCATCTGCACAGATAAAATGGACTTCGTTGCCGCGCATTCGTTGGTAACGAACCCATATGTCTGCCTGGATGTGCTCAAGCATGTGGCCGAGATGGATGGAACCATTTGCGTACGGTAGCGCGCACGTCACCAATAATTTTTTCGCGACTTGAGCCATAGTGAGAATTTGATTTCTGTTATGAATAAAAGGAGCATTGATGTTAACCGATCGCGCTCTTTGCCGCTAGGGCGGTTTCTTTCGGGTTAGATGAGTGAGTCACCGCGCAGTTCTGATATGCTTAAGGGGATGCAACTCATACAAAAATCAAGGAGCCGGGATGAACGCCAAATCCCCTGAGCAGACCAACCCTGAAGTACTGCGTGCCCTGGTGACCGGTGTATTGGCCACCTTTGAACACCCGACATTAAAAAGTAACCTGACGACGCTGAAAGCTATCCACCATTGTGCGCTTTTAGACAATGTATTACATATTGAACTGAATATGCCTTTCCCATGGAAAAGCGGTTTTAAGGTACTCAAAGAGACCGTGAGCAGCGAATTGCTGCGTCTAACTGGCGCGCAGGCTATCGATTGGAAGCTGAAACACGACATCAACACGATGAAACGTGCCAATGACCAGCCTGGTGTAAAAGGAGTGCGAAACATCATCGCTGTCAGTTCCGGTAAAGGCGGAGTGGGGAAGTCCAGTACTGCTGTCAATTTGGCACTGGCACTGATTGCTGAGGGTGCCAAAGTTGGGATACTCGATGCTGACATCTACGGTCCGTCGATTCCTAATATGCTTGGTACCGAGAATCAACGCCCAACCTCACCGGATGGCAAGCACATGGCGCCCATAATAACCCATGGTTTGGCCTCAAACTCTATCGGTTATTTGGTCACCGATGACAACGCGATGGTTTGGCGTGGCCCGATGGCCAGCAAGGCATTATTGCAATTGCTTCAGGACACGTTGTGGCCGGACCTGGATTATCTGGTGTTGGATATGCCACCGGGAACGGGTGACATTCAATTAACGTTGTCGCAAAACATTCCAGTAACGGGGGCCTTGGTGGTGACAACACCACAAGATATTGCTCTGCTGGATGCGGCGAAAGGTATCGTCATGTTCGAAAAAGTACATGTGCCGGTTCTAGGCATCGTTGAGAACATGAGTGTGCATATTTGCAGTAATTGTGGACATCATGAACCTATTTTTGGCACCGGCGGTGCAGAAAAACTGGTGAATAAGTATAACAGCCGCTTGCTGGGACAGATGCCATTACATATTACGCTGCGTGAAGATCTGGATCGCGGGCAACCGACCGTGGTTAGCCGACCAGATAGTGAGTTTGCAGAGATTTACCGGCAATTAGCTGGCCGTGTCGCTGCACAGATGTATTGGCAAGGTGAGTCAATCCCAACTGAGATCGCTTTCCGAGCGCTGTAATTGTCCTTCAATGTCTGAAGTAGACTCCTCTCCCTTGTGGGAGAGGAAAACGGTTTTGTTTACGCCCTAGCTGGTTATAAACCGAATGGGTGAATGCTTATACCCAAAATAATTCGAGTCGCATGTAGGCGGCAAGTCTGAAAGTCACCAAGAGCATAGCTCACTATGTGACGGGTGCGAGCGGACGAAGCCACCACCCATGAAACTTGAAGAATGAAGGGAATATACTGTTGCTGTGACAAATTTGAAATAATATAACAATTTTGAAAACTCTGCCTGGCAGACGTTGTTGGCAAAATCGGTTGTTTTTAAGCGTATTATCGCCCTGTCACCCGCTTAAAAACTGGCGTCCGGGGGGGTAAATCCCTATAATTATCACGTTGTGTACCCTTCGTTTTTCAAGCTGTAATGTTGTTACCTACAAGTAGGGTCCGATTCATTACCTAAGTCAGTTCCTGGGGAGTTAATGCATTGGCCTCTGGAACAGCAAGAAACTCATCGGGTACAGTTCCCCCTTTCCCCATTTTGAAACCAGGTCTTTAATTTTATGACTGACAAGTCGCATCAGTGCGTCATCATTGGTATAGCTGGCGCATCAGCCTCCGGAAAAAGCCTTATTGCCAGTACTTTATACCGCGAACTTCGAGATCAGGTTGGTGATCAACATATTGGAGTGATCCCGGAAGACTGTTACTACAAAGACCAGACTCATCTGACTATGGAAGAACGGGTCAAAACTAATTATGACCACCCGAGCGCCATGGATCACGATCTGCTGATCCAGCACCTGAAAATGTTGAAAGCAGGCGATTCGATTGAACTGCCACAATACAGTTACACTGAACACACGCGCAAAAAAGAGACCATTCATCTGGAACCCAAGAAGGTCATTATTTTGGAAGGGATCTTGTTATTGACCGATATCCACTTGCGTCAGGAGATGAATTTCTCGATCTTTGTCGATACACCGCTTGATATTTGTCTGATGCGCCGTATGAAACGCGATGTAAATGAGCGCGGCCGTTCAATGGACTCGGTGATGGCGCAGTACCAGAAAACCGTTCGTCCCATGTTCCTTCAGTTTATTGAGCCTTCCAAACAGTATGCCGATATTATCGTTCCACGCGGTGGCAAAAACCGTATTGCGATTGATATTTTGAAAGCGAAGATCAGTCAATTCTTTGAATAAAAAAACCAAAGTGTTGGATACTGTGATTTTTTTAGCTTTGGCGAACGATTTTCGTCCTGATATGGATCTTTTGCCTATTGTGTGCAATTTTCGTATGACTGTATATCCGGGTGACACCTAGTTGCAGGTAGGCAGCGATTGAGCGATGCCACAAGACTTGGTAAATCAAGTGACTAAGCTGAGTAACGTAGCTAACACGCTGCAACTTAAAAGGCGACAGGTATATGCGTTTTGAAGTAATGGAGATAACCTAATGAGACTGTGTGATCGTGATATTGAAGCCTGGTTGGACAACGAAAAACTGGTAATTTCGCCTCGTCCGCCTATTGAACGCATAAGCGGGGCCACAGTAGATGTTCGTTTAGGCAACCAGTTTCGAGTTTTTCGTGGCCACACGGCTGCTTATATCGACTTGAGTGGCCCAAAAGATGAAGTAGGGGCGGCTCTTGACCGTGTGATGAGTGATGAGATTGTGTTACCAGAAGGCGAAGCTTTTTTCCTGCATCCGGGAGAGTTGGCGTTGGCAGTGACGCTAGAGTCGGTAACACTGCCAAACGATCTGGTCGGTTGGCTTGATGGCCGTTCTTCTTTGGCGCGTTTAGGGCTGATGGTGCATGTTACTGCGCATCGTATTGATCCCGGTTGGAAAGGCAGAATTGTGTTGGAGTTTTATAATTCAGGTAAACTGCCATTGGCGTTGCGCCCGGGTATGCTGATTGGTGCCTTGAGTTTTGAACCCCTTTCAGGGCCAGCTGCACGGCCTTACAACAGCCGTCAGGACGCAAAGTATAAAGATCAGCAAGGGGCAGTGGCCAGCCGTATAGATAAGGATTAACAGCACCGGATTGCTACCCGAATTGCTTCAACATGCAGTTCGGCCGCAGCTACTGACTTTGCTAGGTGGCGACCACACAGGCAAAAGCGTATCAGGCAAGAAGGAAGTAAACCCACGGGTGCTGATAAGAGGATGGCATGAGAAGACTACTGACGACTTTGGCAATTTTGCTGGTGGTACTGGTGGCGGGTATGGCTGCGTTGGTGCTGTTGGTCAATCCGAACGATTTCCGCGCTTACATGGTCAAGAAGGTTGAGCAGCGTAGCGGTTATCAACTGACGCTGGAAGACGACCTTCGTTGGCATGTCTGGCCGCAGCTTAGCGTTTTGGCTGGGCGGGTGACACTGACTGCGCCAGGGGCAAAGGCCCCGGTGATCAGTGCTGATAATATGCGCCTTGATGTCAAATTGTTACCACTACTCTCTCATCAACTCTTTGTGAAGCAGGTCATGCTGAAAAATGCCGTGATCCGCCTGACCGCCGATAGCGAACAACAAAGTCAACCAGAGGCCCCTATTGCCCCTGGTGGTCACCAGGTTGATGATAATTCGGAATCACTATGGAAGTTTGATATTGATAATCTGCAAGTAGCGGACAGCTTGCTGATTTGGCAGCGGGCGAACAACGAGCAGATTAACGTTCGTGATATCAACTTTACCTTGCAGAGTAACGGCAACCACCAGGCGAAGATGGAGTTTTCGAGCCGAGTTAATCGCGATCAGCGCGACCTAACGATCACTCTGGCAGCCGATCTTGATTTGCTGCAGTATCCGCGTCAAATCAACGCAAAAGTGACCCAGTTCGACTACCAATTGGAAGGGGCGGATATCATCGCAGGGGGGATCAAAGGTGAGGGGAGTATGCAGGTTGTTTATCAACAGTCGCCGAATAAAATCGTTTTTAACCCACTGATGTTCAGCGCCAATGGCAGCCAATTTACAGGAAGCATCGATGCACAATTTGGTTCTATTCCTTTCTATACGCTGGATTTGACCGCTACCCAACTCAATCTGGATTTGCTCTCTGGTTGGCATACCGACACTTCAGATGAAAAAACACAATCATCGCCTGTTGCAGCCGCGCCAGTCATCGCTAACCAGGACGGAGACAGTCAGAAGAGTCTTAAGGCATTGCGTGAGTTTGATGCGCAGATAAACCTAAAGGCGGATCAGGTTACATACCGGGCAATGAACATTAGCCAACTACGGCTAAAAGCGAAAAACCAGCAAGGATTATTGGCAGTGAACACGCTAGCAGGAAAGTTGGCTGGTGGTGATTTTGCTCTGCCAGGCTCGTTGGACACACGAGCTGACAAACCTGTGATCAAGCTACAACCCGTATTGCAGCAGATTGAACTGGGGGATGTGCTCAAAGCTTTCAATATCCCAACGGCGATGACCGGTACCTTCAGCATGCAGGGAGACCTTATTGGGGAACAGTTTACCGCGTCTTCTTTTGAAAAAAATTGGCATGGTATGGCACAGTTGACCATGCAAAATGCTCAACTTCATGGTTTGAATATTCAGCAGCTCATTCAGCGTGCAGTGGCTCGAACGACCAGTGGCGTGAGTGGCCAGGATAACTACCAGCGCTATACCGAAGTGAAAAAGATGAGTGCCAAAGCCAGGTTGCATAATGGAACGCTCACCCTTAGCGACTTGGCTGCTGAATCGCCATTTTTGAGCTTGGCCGGTGGCGGTACAGTGGATTTATTAGGCAGACAGTGTGACGTGACACTGAATGTATTAGTTACCGGTGGCTGGCAGGGTAACAATGAGCTGATTGCACAGTTGAGTAAAATGCCGATCCCACTACGTGTTTATGGGCCTTGGAAACAACTCAATTATCAGCTGCAAGTCGAACAGCTATTGCGTAAAGCACTGGAAGATAGGGCCAAAGCGGCGTTGAATAATTGGGTTGAGAAAAATAAATCCTCCAGTGAAGAGCGGGGTTTGAAGAAATTTCTCGACAGGTTGTAATCCTTGTTTGATAGTATTGTTAAGTCAACGTCTTATGCTCTAAGGTGGACAGCACTTGCGGGAAGTGCCCTTTGCTCAAGCTTGGCGAGGTAGCTGTTTTTGGGCTCGACTCTTAGGGCAAATGTTGAGTGTTTTACCGCCTCGTTCGTCACTGTTGGGCATGCCAAGTCGTGTGATTCACGTTTTTTCTCTGCGCTCACATGGCCATAAGTGGTGTGAGCGTACAATTAAGAAACAGGTAACATCAACCTTTGCGATATACTTCATAAAAGATAAAGTATACAAAACCAGCAAGTCTGTTCCACTGGTGTATTTCTTGATGTTTTCCTCCCGCATTCTTGATGAATGTCATACTATCCTATAATGATTTTCGGCAGAGTGTGGCGTTATTCAGTGGCTACAAGCGCTGTGCAGAAATAATATAATTACTAGCCTTCCCTTATGGCCAGTTTGGACACTTCAGCACATACGCTGTTGTTCTAGACCAAAATGGCAGGTGAAATAACCCTGATGTGGTAGGCTCTAAGCCGAGGTATTATGCTAGAACTCCTGATTGGTGCTGTAGTGGCTGTTGGTGTAGGCCGCTATATTATTAAAGGTTACTCCGCGATAGGAGTACTGATGGTTGGTGGCCTTCTCCTGTTGGCAATCAGCGCATTAATGGGCAAAAATGTGTTGCCTGCCAGCGCGACTTCGACCGGGTGGCGAGCGACTGATATCGTCGAGTATGTCAAAATTCTGCTGATGAGCCGCGGCGGCGATCTTGGCATGATGATTATGATGCTGTGCGGTTTTGCTGCTTATATGACGCACATCGGTGCCAATGATGTGGTGGTGAAGTTGGCTTCCCGCCCGTTGCAAATGATCAACTCCCCTTATTTACTGATGATAGCGGCCTATTTCGTCGCCTGCCTGATGTCATTGGCCGTGTCTTCTGCAACGGGACTGGGTGTGTTACTGATGGCGACCCTATTCCCGCTGATGGTCAATGTGGGTATCAGCCGTGGAGCCGCCGCAGCTATCTGTGCTTCACCGGCGGCAGTCATCCTTTCGCCAACTTCGGGCGATGTGGTGTTGGCGGCGAAGGCGTCTGAAATGCCGTTGGTTGATTTTGCTTTCAAAACATCGTTACCTATTTCAATCGCTGCCATTATCTGCATGGCGATCGCACACTTCTTCTGGCAACGCTATCTCGACAGAAAAAACAACGAACAGCATCATATTATGGATGTCAGCGAAATCACCACCCATGCTCCCGGTTTCTACGCGATCCTGCCTTTTACCCCCATTCTGGGGGTGTTGGTATTTGATGGCAAATGGGGCCCTGAGTTGCACATTATTACCGTGCTGGTGATTTGCATGTTCTTCACTGCGGTTATAGAGTTTATCCGCAGTTTCAATGCGAAAACGGTGTTTAGTGGCCTGGAAGTGGCTTACCGTGGTATGGCTGATGCCTTTGCCAGCGTAGTCATGCTGTTGGTTGCTGCGGGTGTTTTTGCCCAAGGGCTGAGTACCGTTGGCTTTATAAGCGGCCTGATCGGCTTGGCGCAGTCCTTTGGTACTGGCGGTATTGTGATGATGCTGGTGCTGGTAGTGATCACTATGCTGGCAGCGATGACAACCGGCTCAGGTAACGCACCGTTTTATGCGTTTGTTGAACTGATCCCGAAACTTGCGGCACAGATGGGGATTAACCCCGCTTACCTGGCTATTCCAATGCTGCAAGCTTCTAACCTGGGCCGAACGCTTTCTCCTGTTTCTGGCGTAGTGGTGGCGGTTTCCGGTATGGCGAAAATCTCTCCATTCGAAGTGGTGAAACGCACATCTGTGCCGGTTCTTGTTGGTTTGATTGTGGTGATCGTTGCCACCGAATTGCTAGTGCCAATACATCGATGAACAACATCGGGCATCCTTCTTGGATGCCCGATGCTAACTTAAACCTCTTCGTCTTCGTCCGGCACCACTAACAGTGTGATTTTCACTTTCACTATTCGGTGGCTGCTGATTTCCAATGGTTCGAATAGGTAGTCACCAATCTTCAGTTGCTCACCTTCACGTGGAATACGTTGGCAGTGCTCCATTAACAAGCCTGCCAGCGTATGATACTCACGTTTTTCCTCAATCTGCATCGGTACATACAGCACCAGATCTTCTAGCGGCATGTGGCCGTTGGCGATCCAGCAACCGTCTGTGGTTTGTTGAATATCGTGGCGAGCATCGATCTCTTCTTCAGCCTCTGGCAGGTTGCCAGCGATAGTTTCCATCACGTCAGTTAAAGTCACTACGCCTTCTACTGAACCGAATTCATCAACCACGAAAGCAAAATGAGTCTTCGCCTGGCGGAACTGTTCCAGTGCTGATAGCAGCGTCAACTGTTCTGGGAAGATCAGCGGTTGACGCACCAGAGCACGTAAATCCAGCTGCGATTGCTGCAGCTGTTGTTTCAGAACATCAATCGTGTGGATCACTCCTAGTGGTTCGTTACTGGCGTCATCTTCCGTGACGACAATGCGTGTATGCTGGTTTTTCTCTAATAACTGGGTCAGTTTTTCTTGCGGATCGTTAAGCTCAAGGTACTCAACGTCATGGCGTGAGGTCATGATACTGCTGACAGTTCGCTGTGCCATCCCCAGAACACGCTCAATCATGTGGCGTTCCTGCTGGTTAAATATTTCGCCATTCTCATTGTGGCTATCGACCAGCTGTTGCGCAGAATGGCTGTCTATTTCCGCCTCTTCATGTTTGCCACTTAACATACGTAATACGGCTTCTGCCGTACGCTCACGCAGTGGTCGCATTTTTGAAAGGAAACGGCGGCGATTGAATTGCGCAAGTTGGTTTAAGGACTCGATCATTACCGAGAAACCAATTGCTGCATAGAGATAGCCCTTCGGAATAGAGTAACCAAAACCTTCTGCCACAAGGCTGAAACCTATCATCAGCAAGAAACTTAGACAAAGGATGACAATAGTCGGGTGGGCATTGACAAAGCGTGTGAGTGGTTTGCTGGCAAGTAGCATCAGGCCGATAGCAATACAGACCGCAATCATCATCACCGCAAGATGATCAACCATACCTACCGCAGTGATCACTGAATCCAGTGAGAACACGGCATCCAACACCACGATTTGCGCAACAACGGGCCAGAAGCGAGCGCCTTTGCGTGAGCCATGCAGCTCTTCATCTTTGCCTTCCAGCCGTTCATTCAACTCCATGGTTGCTTTAAGCAGCAGGAAGGTACCGCCGACTAACATGATCAGATCACGAACACTAAAAGAGCGACCAACAGCGGTAAATAATGGTGTGGTTAGCGTAGCAAGCCAAGATATTGATGCTAGTAATGCCAAGCGCATCAACAGTGCCAGCAGTAGACCAATAATTCTTGCTTTATCTCTTTGTTTTTTTGGTAATTTTTCCGCTAGAATGGCGATAAAAATAAGATTGTCTATCCCCAGAACTATTTCCAGTACAACCAGGGTGGCCAAGCCGGCCCAAATTGTCGGATCTGCGATCCATTCCATATGCCCAATTTCACCTTTAAGTTTTGCGGCTTATGCCGCAGTGAGAATGATGGAGTCTGATAGAGGGGAATTCAACTCCAAATTAGCATGAGCAAGTGGGATAACATATATTCGCTGCAGCTTCATGGTGGCAGGCATAGGTTCAAGGCACGATTGCGGTTACGATCAACGCCATCAAGCAAGCGGTGTTTTTTGCCAAGTTGATAATAAGAGTAGATACTTTCATTTATACGCCCTTTATTTTTGGGTTTGCATGCTCATATTTTGGCACTTAGGTGCCGTTAAAATTGATGTATCACCCTCATTATCGATGGGGTTCATCCTTCAGGCTCGCTGAAAGTAGCTTTGGAATATATTATAAATCAAATTCTTATACTGGCATGGAAACCCACAGGGGAAGAGACTCTTTCTCTACAGTTACGGCGAGATGTCATGTACTCTCGGCGCTATCCAGTCCCTTTCTGGAGATAAAGCCCCAGATACGAGCACAATATTTAAGAGGATTATCATGATGAAGACGTTGAAGGCGGTTATCCCCGTTGCAGGTTTGGGTATGCGTATGCTGCCAGCCACTAAGGCGATCCCAAAAGAAATGCTGCCGATCGTCGATAAGCCGCTGATCCAATACATTGTAAATGAGTGTGTCGCTGCTGGGATTAAAGAAATTATTCTCGTTACCCATTCTTCCAAGAATGCAATCGAAAACCATTTTGACACTTCCTATGAGCTTGAGGCGATGCTCGAAGCACGCGTTAAACGCCAGCTACTAGATGAAGTGCAGACCATTACGCCTAAAGGTGTCACCCTGATGCACATTCGCCAGGGGCAACCTAAAGGATTAGGGCATGCAGTACTCTGTGCCAAACCTTTGGTGGGGGAATCACCTTTTGTGGTGGTGTTGCCGGATGTGTTGCTGGATGATGCCAAAGCGGATCTTAAGAAGGATAACCTGGCACATATGATAGCCCGTTTTGAAGAAAACGGTGTAAGCCAGGTATTGGTGCAACCTGCTGATGATAAGGTGTTATATGACTACTCGGTGGTAGAGTGTGAAACTAATACCCTGCAACCAGGGGAAAGTTCGCGTATGACATCAATAATTGAGAAGCCGAGCAGAGAAGTGCAACTTAAATCAAATTATTCTGCGGTTGGTCGTTATGTGCTTTCTAGAGATATTTGGCCAATTCTGGAAAAAACTGAACCAGGCGCGTGGGGACGGATTCAATTAACTGATGCGATTGCCGAACTGCTAAAACAGACATCGGTAGAGGCGATGGAGTTGGTTGGCGAATCGTTTAACTGCGGCGAAAAGTTGGGCTACTTACGAGCCTTTGTGACCTATGCTTTGCGGCACCCAACCCAGGGAAAAGTATTTCGTGAGTGGGCAGAGGGGTTACATTTGTAGAGGTACAATGACAGGTCAGAAACTGAAGAGCATGAACATAGCACTCAACGCTGTTTTGGGTTTTGCGCAAATCAACACTATTTTTGTCGAGAGCAAAATAACTTCCCTTGAATACCTGACTTTTATCTGACAAAACAAGCTACTCAGCAAAAAATTTAAAGATATACCCGTCATACTTCAAGTTGCTTGGGTGTTGGCGACGTCCGTTCGCACCCGTCACATAGTGGGCTATGCTCTTGGCGACTCGCGGTCTTGCCGCCTACAAGCAACTCGAATTATTTTGGGTATAGTGTAGGTCACTGCTGTTTTATTAGTTTCGACGTTCAAGGACATTTTGAGGAGTAATAATGGCAATTTTAGTCACCGGTGGCGCCGGTTATATTGGTTCTCATACGGTTTTGGCCCTGCTCGAACGGGGAGATGATGTGGTGGTGTTAGATAACCTCTCGAACTCTTCTGAGGAGTCACTGCACCGAGTGGAACAGCTGACGAATAAGACTTCCATCTTCTACCAAGGAGATGTCCAAGATGCTGAATGCTTGAACCGTATTTTTCAAGGCCACAAGATCACCGCAGTGATCCACTTTGCCGGATTGAAAGCTGTAGGGGAGTCAACCCGTAAACCGCTTGAGTATTACCAGAATAATGTTACCGGCACGTTGGTACTGTTGGAGGAAATGCGCCGAGCTGGGGTACATCAGTTTATCTTCAGTTCTTCCGCAACGGTATACGGCACGCCAGAACAGATCCCTCTGGTTGAAACTTCTCGTCTTGGTGGAACGACAAGCCCTTACGGTACTTCCAAATTAATGGTTGAACAGATACTGCAAGATTTCGCCAAGGCCGAACCTGCATTTTCTATCACCGCACTACGCTATTTTAATCCGGTAGGGGCACATGAGTCCGGCCGGATTGGCGAAGACCCCAATGGTATTCCAAACAACCTAGTACCATACATCTCGCAAGTTGCGATTGGTAAGTTAGATAAGTTATCGGTTTTTGGTAATGACTACCCAACTCCCGATGGCACCGGTATTCGAGACTATATCCACGTGATGGATCTGGCCGAAGGGCACTTGAAAGCCATTGATCACATTAACGACCAAAAAGGCTTTGTGGTTTATAACCTTGGAACAGGGAAGGGATACTCGGTGTTGGATATTTTGCACGCATTCGAGAAAGTATCTGGGTGCCAAGTTGCTTATCAGATAGTTCCCCGTCGCGCTGGTGATATTGCTGAGTACTGGTCAAACCCTGCATTGGCTGCAGAAAAGTTAGGCTGGCGTGCAAAACGCGATCTAGACGTGATGATGCGTGATACTTGGAATTGGCAGAAAAATAATCCACGAGGATATAGCCGATAACTGATGCACAGGTCATGTTGCTTAATGAACCGTTATGCTTCCAACGTCCCCAGAAACCGTTATCAAGGTAGAAATTTTGAACATAGGCATGCCATATTCATGACTCTCTGCCTTGATGGTTAGGAGGTTGGAACCATTTTTCCTTTAAGCCAGGGTAAAAGAGGTATTATGAGATAGCCGCACAGAAGCATTGGTACTGTTCGGTGTCCAGGAAGCTTCAATCTCAATTCTGGCATCTTTAGGCAGGCGAGCTACTTCAATACAGAAGCGAGCTGGGAAAGATGCCCTATATTTTAAAAAAGCCTCATAAACAGAGTTAACCACTGAAAATCATTCAGGTATTTTACGAATACTGTTGTTTTAGGCTGTATCTTAATAAATATCCTAGGTGTTTATTTTTATATGCCCTTCATTCTTCAAGTTGCATGTGTATTGGCTTCCCTCGTTCCCCCCCAGTCACTTACTTGAGTAAGCTCCTGGGGATTCTGAAATAGGTTTATCAGCCCATGGTCTAACTATGTGTGAACAAGATTTCTCAGTTGTGTATGAAATTTTGACATAACCTGTTCTATCGCACCAATCACTATCCAGTGGCCTCTATCCTGAGTTAACATGTGCACCACATCAAAAAAACCTGTAGGCCGTGAGCCGTGATACAGGTGTTATCCTCAGACAGGAGTTCCTAATGTCCAAACAACAGATCGGCGTTGTCGGCATGGCGGTGATGGGCCGCAATCTGGCATTGAACATCGAAAGTCGTGGTTATACTGTTTCCATCTTTAACCGTTCAGGTGACAAAACTGACGAGGTTATTGCTGAAAATCCGGGTAAAAACCTGGTTCCGTATTATACCGTCGAAGAGTTTGTCGAATCACTGGAAAAGCCGCGCCGTATCTTGCTGATGGTGAAAGCAGGTGAAGCCACAGACAAGACGATAGCCTCTTTGACTCCGCATCTGGAAAAAGGCGACATCCTGATCGACGGGGGAAATACTTACTATCAGGACACCATTCGCCGTAACCGCGAACTGTCTGCTCAGGGCTTCAACTTTATTGGTACCGGCGTTTCCGGTGGCGAAGAAGGGGCACTGAAAGGGCCTTCTATCATGCCCGGCGGCCAGAAAGAAGCGTACGAGCTGGTAGCCCCAATCCTGAAAAAAATTGCGGCAGTGGCAGAAGGTGAGCCTTGCGTAGCCTATATCGGTGCTGATGGTGCTGGCCACTATGTGAAGATGGTGCACAACGGTATTGAATACGGCGACATGCAGCTGATCGCAGAAGCTTACTCCTTGCTGAAGCAAGCGCTGAATCTCAGCAACGAGCAGTTGGCGGAAACCTTTGCCGAATGGAACAAGGGTGAGCTGAATAGCTACCTGATCGACATCACTAAAGACATCTTCACCAAGAAAGACGAAGAGGGTAAATATCTGGTTGATGTGATCCTGGACGAAGCCGCTAATAAAGGCACCGGCAAATGGACCAGCCAGAGTTCGTTAGATCTGGGTGAACCCCTTTCGCTGATCACCGAATCGGTGTTCGCGCGTTATCTGTCTTCTCTGAAACAGCAGCGTGTTGCCGCTTCTAAAGTTTTGACCGGGCCTAAAGTTGCTGCGTTCAGCGGTGACAAAGCCGAGTTTGTGGAAAAAGTGCGCCGCGCACTGTATCTGGGCAAAATCGTTTCTTATGCGCAGGGGTTCTCTCAGTTAAAAGCTGCTTCTAAGGAGAACAACTGGGATCTGAACTATGGTGAAATTGCCAAGATTTTCCGTGCTGGTTGTATTATCCGTGCCCAGTTCTTGCAGAAGATCACCGATGCTTATGCTGAGAATGCCGATATTGCTAACCTGCTGCTGGCACCTTACTTCAAGCAGATTGCCGATGAATACCAGCAAGCCCTGCGTGATGTAGTGTCTTATGCGGTGCAGAACGGTATTCCAACGCCAACCTTCTCTGCGGCGATTGCCTACTACGACAGCTACCGCTCGGCAGTGCTGCCAGCCAACCTGATCCAGGCTCAGCGTGACTACTTCGGTGCGCACACTTACAAGCGTACCGATAAAGAAGGCGTGTTCCATACTGAATGGATGGAATAAGCACTAGGGTATAAAAAAACCGCCGAGGTTAACGCCCGGCGGTTTTTTATTGCCTGAAAAGCAGAGTTACTTCTGATGCCTTTCGCGCAGGCGACTAATCACCTTGCTCAAGTCTAGATCCTGATCCTGTAGCAGTACCAACAGGTGGTAAATCAGGTCCGAAGCCTCGTTGGTCAACTCTTCACGGTCGTTTACCGTGGCGGCCAAGGCGGTTTCAACCCCTTCTTCACCCACCTTCTGCGCAATACGCTTGGTGCCGCTGGCATACAGCTTGGCGGTGTAAGAGCTATCCGGGCTGGCGGTTTTACGCTCGGCCAGTAATTGCTCTAGCTGATACAGGAAGCCCCAATCGCTGGCTGCCGGGTGGAAGCAACTGTTATTGCCCAAATGGCAGGTAGGGCCGACAGGTTTGGCCAGGATCAGCAGGGTATCGTTATCACAGTCTGGCGTAATGCTGACCACGTTAAGGACATTGCCCGAGCTTTCACCTTTGGTCCACAGGCGTTGCTTAGTACGTGAGAAAAACGTCACCTTGCCGCTCTGTTCTGTCACGGCTAGGGCTTCGCGATCCATATAACCCAGCATGAGTACTTCACCAGAGACGGCGTGTTGAACGATTACCGGCAGCAGATTGCCGGTTTTTTCCCAGTCCAGCTTGTTTTTCTGTTCTTCTGTTAACACACGCGAATCTCCACACCTAACTCCGTCAGGAACCTTTTCAGTTCACCAATATTAATGACTTGCTTATGGAATACCGAAGCCGCCAGTGCACCGTCTACGTTGGCTTCGCGGAAGGCGTCCAGGAAGTGCTCCATGGTGCCAGCACCGCCGGAGGCGATCAGTGGCACTTGGCACACTTCACGTACCAGCTTGAGCTGTTCCAAGTCATAGCCATTGCGTACGCCGTCTTGGTTCATCATATTAAGCACGATTTCACCGGCACCACGCTTCTGCACTTCCTGTACCCAATCGAGAGTTTGCCATTCTGTTACCCGAGTACGGCTCTCATCCCCGGTGTACTGGTTGACATGATATTTGCCCGTTGCCTCTTCATACCAGGTGTCAATCCCGACCACGATACACTGCACACCAAAACGATCTGCCAAACGGCTGATCAGCGTCGGGTCAGCCAGCGCCGGGGAATTGATAGAGATTTTGTCTGCGCCGAAAGAGAGAATCTGGCTGGCGTCTTCGGCACTTTTAATCCCTCCAGCAACACAAAACGGAATATCAATAACCTCCGCTACACGTGATACCCAGCTTTTATCCACCACGCGGCCATCGCTAGATGCGGTGATATCATAAAACACTAGCTCGTCGGCACCTTCCTGTGCATAGCGCTGGGCCAATGGCACGATATCGCCAATAATTTCATGGTTGCGGAATTGCACGCCTTTAACCACTTGCCCGTCTTTTACGTCCAGACAGGGAATTATCCGTTTTGCCAGCATGCAATAGCCTCCTCGACGCTGAACTTATTCTCCAGCAGGGCACGTCCCACGATCACACCGTTAACGCCACTGCCGCGAAGTTGGGCAATGTCGTCCAGATTACCGATACCGCCAGACGCCTGGAAGGCGATCTGTGGGTAACGCTGGCATACTTCCCGATACAATGCCACGTTGGAGCCAGACAATGTGCCATCACGCGAAATATCGGTGCACAGGACATGTTTCAGGCCGAAAGGTAGATGCTGTTCAACCACCTGTTCTAGCGTGGTATTCGAGTTTTCTTGCCAGCCGCTGATGGCAACGTGCTTGTTGCCAGCCGCATCTATACGAACATCCAGTGCCAACACCATGGCATCGGCACCGTAGCGCTTAAACCATTCTTGCACTATTTCCGGCTGTTTCACGGCGGTGGAACCAATCACCACGCGGGTTGCTCCGGCTTCCAACAGAGCAGAAACGTCTTGTTCATTGCGGATGCCGCCGCCAACCTGAACAGGGACGTTCACGCCTGCCAATAACTTGCGCAGCAAGGGGATCTGTCGTGCGGCCGGATCCTTGGCACCGGTAAGATCGACTAGATGCAAGACTTGTGCGCCTTGTTGCTGGTAATCCTGCAAACGCGGCAATGGATCGTTACCGTAGTCGCGTTTTTGTTCGTAGTCGCCCTGATGCAGGCGCACAACGTTACCGTCAATCAAGTCCAAAGCGGGAATAATCATGCTGCCTACATCTCCAGAAAGTTTTTCAACAGTTGAGCTCCAGCCCTGCCAGAACGCTCGGGATGAAACTGCACGCCAAAGAAGTTGTCTTTTTGCACGGCGGCGGTGAAGGGTTCGCCGTAGTCTGCCTGGGCGATGGTGCTTGTGCATATCGGCATTGCATAGCTATGAACGAAGTAGAAGTAAGCACCGTCCTCGATGCCACGGAACAGGTGGTTACCCGCATGAGACGTTATCTGGTTCCAACCCATGTGTGGCAAAGGCAGGCCCAAATTGGTCATCTGTTTTACCGGCGTATTAATCATCCCCAGCGTTTTGATCCCGCCACTTTCTTCGCTGCTTTCAGCCAGTAATTGCATACCTAGGCAAATGCCCAACACGGGTTGGGTACAGGCTTTAATCAAGTCGATCAGTTCACGCTGCTCCAACTGCGCCATAGCCGCCTGCGCGGTGCCGACACCGGGCAAAAACAGTTTATCGGCACGCAGCACGATCTCCGGGGCACGGCTCACTTCTGGCCGGTAGCCTAAGCGTTGAACCGCATAGGTAACGGAAGCGAGGTTGGCACATCCGGTATCCAGGATCACCACATTCATTACAACACTCCTTTCGAGCTTGGCAGTGTGTTGCCTTCGACCCGGATGGCTTGGCGCAATGTGCGACCAAACACCTTGAACAGGCTTTCGACGCGGTGATGATCGTTTCTGCCTTTGGTTTTCAGGTGCAGGGTGCAGGCCATTGAGTAAGAGAGCGAGCGGAAGAAGTGCTCGACCATTTCAGTGCTGAGGTCGCCCACGCGCTGATAGTTGAATTCCGCCTTGTATTCCAAGTGTGGGCGTCCAGAGATGTCCAGAGCACAACGCGCCAGGCATTCATCCATCGGTAATACGAAGCCGAAGCGTGCAATACCGCGTTTGTCACCCAACGCTTTGCTGAGTGCTTCACCCAGTGCTAGCCCGGTGTCTTCCACCGTGTGGTGATCGTCGATGTACAAATCCCCATTCACCTGAATATCCATGCGAAAGCCGCCATGAGTGGCGATCTGATCCAGCATATGATCGAAGAAACCGACGCCGGTTTTGATCTTGCTGCCGCCTTCGCGATCTAGCCAGACATTCACGTCAATCTGTGTCTCTTTGGTGACGCGGTTTACGTGCGCGTGACGATCGCGTTTGGTCAACTGATCGGTAATTGTTTTCCAACCTAGCGTTTGGCGCTGATAGAGCAAACCCTGGATGCCCATATTGTTGGCTAGCTGAATATCGGTCTGGCGATCGCCAATCACATAGCAATTGGCAACATCCATTACGCCCGGTGCCAAGTAACCTTTGACCATCGCGATTTTCGGCTTACGGCATTCGCAGTTATCTTCCGGCTTGTGCGGGCAGATCAGAATATCTTCGAATTTGACCCCTTGCGAACTGAGGATCTGCATCATCAGATTGTGCGGAGGATCGAAAGTTTCCTGCGGGAAGCTGGCGGTGCCGAGGCCATCCTGATTGGTGATCATCACCAGAGTGAAACCCGCCTGCTGTAAAGCCAGCAGGGCAGGGATCACATCCGGCTCCAGTGCCAGTTTGTCCAGGCGATCTACTTGAAAATCTTCTGGTGGTTCAGCAATCAGTGTGCCGTCACGGTCAATAAAAAGAAATTTCTGGCTCACATGGGCTCCTATGCACCGGGTAAAGTATTGAGGGCATCGACGACGCGCTGGCATTCATTACGGGTGCCTATGGTGATACGCAGGCAACCGGAAAGGCTAGGCTGTTTATTTTGGTCTCTCAGGATAATTCCCTGGTCCCATAGGGTTTTAAATACCGTACTCGAGGCGAAAAAGCGTACCAGCAGGTAGTTGCTTTCGCTGCTGAAGACCTTTTCCACACAGGCACACCCCTGTAACGCCTGCTGCAGCCAACTGCGATTTGCCGCGATCTCTGCTACTCGCTGGCGCATAACGCGGATCCCCTCATCGCTCAATGCTTGGGCGGCGATATCGGCAACCGGGGTAGAGAGTGGATAAGGAGCGATCACTTTCAGCAGCAGGGTGATCACTTCCTCATTAGCCAGCGTAAAGCCGCAACGCAGACCCGCCAGCGCAAAGGCTTTCGACAATGTGCGCAATACCACCAGATGCGGATAATCTTTCAACCAGCCAGCCACCGACGCTTGCGGGCAGAATTCGATATAGGCTTCGTCAATGGCAACGATCGCTTTACCCTTGGCCATGTCCAACAGCGCACGCAGGTCATTAGGATCCAGCAGATTACCCGTTGGGTTATTCGGGCTGCAGGCGTAGATCAGTTTTACATTGTCCAGGCTGGCGGCAATGGCCGGTAAATCGAGCTGCCAATCCTGCTTGGCGGCAACGGTACGGCGCTCCACACCGAACGTTTCGGCGCTGACGGCGTACATGCCATAGGTCGGCGGGCAGAACAGAATGGCGTCCTTGCCGGGTTCACAGAAGGCACGGATCAGTAATTCGATGCCCTCATCTGCACCACGGCTGACGAGTACCTGCTCCTTATTGACACCGGCGTAAGCGGCGTAGCGCTCAATCACCAGTGCAGGCTGACACTCCGGATAGCGGTTGAAAGTCTGGGAGGTCAGTTGGAACGCCGGGGCAACCGGGTATTCGTTGGCATTCAACCATACGTCACCCTTGCCACCTAAACGCCGTGCCGACTGATACGGCGTCAGCTCGCGCACGTTTTTACGTGCTAATTCTTCAATGCTCATGCTTGCTCCTTCAGCGCGGCAACACGTAAGGTTACGGCGTTCTTGTGGGCGATCAGCTGTTCGGCGGCCGCCAGAATTTCAATGGTGGGTGCCAGAGTCATAAACCCTTGTGGAGTCAGTTCCTGCACTGTCATACGCTTTTGGAAATCCGCCAAACCCAGGCTGGAACAGGTGGCAGTATAGCCATAGGTCGGAAGCACGTGGTTGGTGCCTGAGGCATAATCTCCGGCAGATTCAGGTGACCAGTCGCCAAGGAACACTGAACCAGCACTGGTGACGCTCTCGACCAGTTGGCGTGCATTGCGGGTCTGGATGATCAGGTGTTCCGGACCATACTGGTTGCTGATGGCTACACACTCTGCCAAATCTTGCGCGACGATCAATCGGCTGCTTGCCAGAGCTTGGCGAGCGGTTTCTGCACGAGGTAACTGTGCCAACTGCCGTTCGACCGCTACCGCTACTGCTTCTGCCATGACGGCATCGGGTGTTAACAGAATGACCTGCGAGTCTGGGCCATGTTCGGCCTGAGAGAGCAGATCGGACGCCACAAACGCCGGGTTTGCACCACTATCGGCAATGACCAATACTTCGGAAGGGCCGGCGGGCATGTCGATCGCTGCACCATCAAGTCGTTGGCTGATTTGGCGTTTGGCTTCGGTAACGAATGCGTTGCCTGGCCCGAAAATTTTGTCCACTCTTGGCACCGAGTCTGTACCGAATGCCATGGCGGCAATCGCCTGTGCGCCGCCAACCTGAAAGACTTCTTCTACGCCACAGAGCTTGGCGGCATAAAGAATTTCATCGGCGATGGGTGGCGGAGAGCACAGCACCACACGGCGACAACCGGCAATGCGTGCAGGCGTAGCCAACATCAATACGGTTGAGAACAGTGGCGCAGATCCACCCGGGATATACAGGCCAACCGAATCAATCGGGCGCGTGACTTGTTGGCAGCGCACACCTGGCATTGTCTCCACATCCACGGGTGGTAACTTTTGCGCATTGTGGAAGGTTTCCACGTTGGCAACGGCAACGGCCATGGCTTGCTTAATCTCTTCGCCTAAACGTGCGCAGGCCTGTTCAATCTGTTCGGCCGTGACGCGCAATGCGGCAACCTCGGCCTTGTCAAATTTGGCGCTGTATTCACGCAGGGCACTGTCACCCTGGGTTTTCACGTTGTCGAGGATCTCGCGCACCGTGCGGGTAATATTGTCCGAAGCGGAGATTGCCGGACGCATGAGCAGTTCAGCACGCTGTTCGGCGCTGCAACTGGCCCAATTGACGACGGTATTGAAGCTAGGCATGGCGTTACTCCATCATCTTCTCGATTGGCAGAACCAGGATAGAACTGGCACCCAGAGCCTTCAGTTTTTCCATGGTTTCCCAGAACAGGGTTTCACTACTGACCATGTGCATGGCGACGCGATTCTGCGAACCAGCCAGTGGCAGAATAGTTGGGCGTTCCGCTCCTGGCAGTAGCCCGATAATCTCGTCCAGACGTTCGCTGGGTGCGTGCAGCATGATGTACTTGGACTCACGGGCCTGGATCACCCCTTGGATACGGGTCATCAAGCGGTCTATCAGTTGCTGCTTAGCTTCCGGCATTTCACCGTCGCGTTGGATCAGGCAGGCTTTGGAGCGGTAAATCACTTCGACTTCCCGCAGGCCGTTGGCTTCCAAGGTTGCGCCGGTAGAGACCAGATCGCAGATGGCATCAGCCAAACCCGCACGAGGTGCCACTTCCACTGAACCGTTCAGCAAGCAGGATTTAAAACGAACACCTTGCTTATCAAGGTACTGCTTGAGCAGGTGCGGGTAAGAGGTTGCAATACGTGCGTTTTGTAGGCTCTGTGGACCGGAATATTCACTGTCCAGCGGGGCGGCCAGTGAAAGACGACAACCACCAAAGTCCAGACGGCGTAACATGTAGTAGCGTGGATCTTCACCTTGGGCGCGGCGATTGAGGAGTTCTTCTTCCAGCACGTTCTCGCCAATGATGCCGAGATCGACCACGCCATCCATCACTAGGCCTGGGATATCGTCGTCGCGTACGCGCAGGATATCGATCGGCATATTCTCTGCGAAGGCGATCAGACGTTGCTGTTGCAGGTTGATTTTAATACCGCAGCGGGCCAGCAGTTCTTGAGAGTTTTCACTCAAGCGTCCTGATTTCTGCATTGCTATCCGTAAACGTGTTTTATCCAACATGGTAACCTCGGTTTAATCTGTAATTTTATGAATTTATTATAAAAAACTAACTCTTTGCCTGTCTGGAACCCCAAAAAAAAGCCCTCGGAAGATATCTTCCGAGGGCTTTCTCTCTTGCGTTTTTACGTTCTACGCGCCACTGGAAGATTCAATAACTGTCTTCCAGCACACATCGCCCGAAAGACTAGTCAGGGTGATGGTGATGATGGTGGTTGAACTGGACGCGAATCATGATGTTTCTCTTTAAATTAAGCCAGCCAATGCTGAGTTGGTGATTAAGCTAAACTATCCTTGGTATCACTTGCAACTCTTTTTTGAAGATTTAATTTTAACGCATTGAAAAATTTAAATTATTAACTGGATGTAGGCTGTATTACTTAATTGACAGCGGCGTTAACGTGAAATTCAGGAACACAGTCTCGTTTTTACCTAACCTTAATGTGAACTGATTGTATCACCTTGCGCAGTGGCGTAGCCTTAAGCTGCTGAGCGTTGCGGTCTTCATGAGAGGAAACCAATGAAAAAAGTTGCCATTATTGGCCTGGGGTGGTTGGGGATGCCGTTGGCTTTATCGTTAATGAACCGCGGGTTTGAAGTGGTTGGCAGTAAAACGACACCAGACGGCGTAGAAGCAGCGCGCATGAGTGGTATTGAATGCTATCAGCTTGAGCTGACGCCAGAATTGATTTGCGATGCAGGGGACCTGGAACGACTACTGTACGCAGATGTGTTAGTAGTTACCCTACCTGCTCGGCGAACTGTTGAAGGTAGCGAGGGTTACTTTCATGCGGTACGCATGCTGGTAGATAGTGCGATAGCTTTTGGTGTTCCGCATATTATTTTTACCAGCTCGACGTCGGTTTATGGTGAAACAACAGGTACGGTACGCGAAGATTCACCGCTCAATCCGGTAACGCCTTCAGGGCGAGTGTTGGCTGAACTGGAAATGTGGCTACATAAATTACCCAATACTTCGGTCGATATTTTGCGACTTGCCGGGTTGGTGGGGGCGGATCGCCATCCTGGGCGTTTTCTGGCGGGTAAAGTGGATGTAAAAGGGGGAGGGCAAGGGGTTAACCTAGTGCATCAGGATGACGTGATTGCGGCCATCCAACTGTTGCTGAAACTGCCAAAAGGGGGCCACATCTATAATCTTTGTGCTCCACGCCATCCGACCAAACGTGAGTTTTACCCGGGGCTGGCTGAGCTGTTGCATTTGCAACCGCCGCAGTTTGCTGAAGGTGGTGAAGAAGAAGGGCGGCTGGTGGATGGTAGCCGCATTTGCAGAGAGCTGGGATTTGAATATCAACATCCAGACCCAGCACGTATGCCGGTAAGCTGATGCCGATCACAGGGCTGCGATAGCGGCCCTGTGACAGGTTAGACCCGAGAACCCCAAAGATCGTACTCGTCGGCATTTTCGATTTTTACTTTGACAATATCGCCAACCTTCACAGCCGTTTCACCGTTCAGATAGACTGCCCCATCAATTTCTGGTGCATCAGCCATGCTCCGGCCAATTGCGCCTTCTTGATCGACTTCGTCGATCAACACCAACACTTCGTGGCCAATCTTATCCTGCAGACGCTGAGCAGAGATTTGTTGCTGCAACTGCATAAAGCGGTGATAGCGTTTTTCCTTTATCTCTTCCGGGACTTGATACGCCAGTTCGTTAGCGGCAGCGCCCTCTACCGGGCTGTACTTGAAACAGCCAACGCGATCCAGTTTTGCTTCTTTGAGGAAATCCAGCAGCATCTGGAAATCTTCTTCAGTTTCACCAGGGAAACCAACGATGAAAGTAGAGCGTAGCGTCAACTCCGGGCAGATTTCACGCCAGCGTTTGATGCGTTCCAACGTACGCTCCACAGAACCAGGGCGCTTCATGAGCTTGAGGATTTTCGGGCTGGCATGCTGCAGTGGGATATCCAGATAAGGCAGAATTTTGCCTGCGGCCATTAATGGGATCACTTCATCTACGTGTGGGTAAGGATAAACGTAGTGTAGGCGGACCCAGACACCCAAGCTGGAAAGCTGCTCACATAGGCTTACCATGCTGGTTTTTACCGGCTGACCATTCCAAAAACCGGTACGATGCTTAATATCTACCCCATAGGCTGAAGTATCTTGCGAAATCACCAAGAGTTCTTTTACTCCAGCGTCGACCAGACGTTTGGCTTCATCCAACACGGAGCCAATTGGGCGACTGTCTAAATCACCGCGCATTGAAGGGATGATGCAGAACGTACAGCGGTGGTTACAGCCTTCAGAAATCTTCAGGTAGGCGTAGTGCTTTGGTGTCAGCTTCACACCCTGCGCCGGTACCAGGCTGGTAAAAGGGTTATGCTCCGGTTTCGGAACATATTGGTGAACATGGGATAAAACCTGTTCATAGCTGTGCGGCCCGGTAATTTCCAATACCTTGGGGTGCACTTCACGGATCTGGTTTTCTTTGGCGCCCAGACAACCGGTCACAATCACCTTACCGTTCTCGGTCAATGCTTCACCGATCGCTTCTAGCGATTCTTGTACGGCACTATCGATGAAACCGCATGTGTTGACGATCACCAGTTCGGCATCATCATAACGTGGTACCACCTGATAACCTTCATTACGCAATTCAGTCAGGATCCGTTCAGAATCAACAAGGTTTTTTGGACAACCGAGTGAAACAAAGCCTATACGGGGGGCTTTAGGGGACATATTCTGTGACATAGCTCAATCCAAAGAAGAAACGGACGGATTTTACACTTGAGCAACGCGAAATTACACCGTTAATGTGCACAGGCATAAATAAAAGGGTATGTACTCGTCACACTTTAAGCTGCACGGGGGCTGCGACAAGCAGCCGCGTGTTTGTCATGCAACTCGAATTATTTAGCGTTTATATTCTTTATGAAAGCATGAGGAGCTTAAGCGACCAGGGATACAGGCCGCATTTTGCGGACAGAAGTTGTTGCTACAACCAGCTGGAACGTTTGAGTTTTTTGTATAGAAAAATACAGCCGGCAACCGTAACGCCTAACGTGGCGTGATAGGCCCAAGGGAACTTTAGCTCCGGCATATCGGCGAAGTTCATCCCGTACAGGCTGAAGATAACCGTAGGTATGGCTAGGATCGCCCCCCATCCAGCCAAGCGCTTTACCACCTCGTTTTGTTTGACTGTGACCAGTGCCAGATTCACGTGCATAGCGTTGGTCAACATTTCCCGCATATCGTCTAACGTTGTGGCTACCTGCCTGGCATGATCTTGCACATCGCGCACATAGGCTCGCAACTCTTTATGGATCACGTCTTCATGCAAATGGATAAGCTGATTACAGATCTCATCCATAGGTAGCGCGGCATTACGCAGCCCTAGCAGATGACGGCGCAGGTTGTAGACGTTTTCGATAGCGGATGCGTCAAACTCTGATCTGAACATACTGGATTCAATGCTTTCGATCATCCCTTCGAATTTGCCGACGATGTGACGGTAATTATCGACGATGAAATCCAGCACTGAGTACATTGCAAATCCTGGTCCGTGGCATAATTGCTTTGGGTTTTCCTCCACTTTGGCGCGGATAGGAACATAGCTGGAGGAAGCACCGTGACGCACGGTAATCAGGAAGTTTTTACCAACGAAAAAGTGAGTTTCACCGTATTCTACCTCATTATTCACCCACTGCGCTGTTTTAACTACGATAAACAGTGAGTCACCATAGGTTTCGATTTTCGGACGCTGGTGGGCGCAAAGTGCATCTTCAATGGCGAGATCGTGAAGGCCAAACTCTTGCTGGATCTTACGCATAAACGTGTCTTCAGGCTGCCACAAGCCGAGCCAGATAAAGGTACCCGGTTCTTTGACCACTTCACTGATTTCATCAATCGTGACGTCGTTCAGCCGTTTGCCTGCTTTGTAGGCAACACAATTGACGACCATTGTTTGGGCTTCCATAGCACTACCTGTGATCGGTGAGATTTTTGGTGAAGAAGTAGCGTTCATGCTCGACTGGGCAATTATGCAATATCATCTGTAATTGATATCCGAGTTTTTCGTAGAATGGCCGAGCTTGGAAGCTGAAGGTATCTACCCGAGAGAAACGACAGCCATTGGCATATGCATGTTGCTCTGCCGCTTTTATTAGCTTACTCCCCACACCTCTGCCACGTAGTGTCTCAGAAACCCATAAGAGATCGATATTCAACCACTGACCTAGTGTACTACCGGTCAACCCGGCCAACTTGTGGCCGTTATCATCTAGGAAGAATACTCCAACGTTTTTATTAAGAATTTCGCCAACAAATCTGCTGTTATAAGCTTTCAAATGGTTGCGAATTTCTTCGGCATCCTCTATCTGCAAGGTGTCTGTTACTGTGATATTCATATCGTCCTCCCTCGTCCAGTTAATTAACTTAAGCACAGTTTAAGTAAAATGCAACATATTGAAATTTCAATTAAAGCAAGGTTGATTACCAATGTCTCTAACTTGGTGGCTTCGATGAATTCAGGATGGAATTATGGGATAAAAAAGGGAGGCGGCGACGGAACCCTGCAACGAAAGCCGTTGCAGGCAAGAGACTCGTGCTAATTAGGTCAGTGGGGTCATTACCGTGCTCTGGTAAGCGGGACGTGCGCAAAGTCTTTGGTACCAACGTTCCATGTGCGGACGTGGCTGACGTTTGATCGGCATTTCAAACCAGGCATAAATAAAGCTGCCGAGTGGAATATCCCCAATACCGAATACATCCCCAGAGAGATAGGGTTGACCTGCCAACGTTTGTTCTAAAATAGTGAAATGTTGCTCTAGTTCGGTGATAGCTGCTTCAATTTTGCCCATATCGCGCTGTTCTGGTTGGGTGCGTACTATTCCTACGAAGACGGTGCGAAAGGGGACAACAATGGTTGAAATCTGCCAATCCATCCATTTTTCTGCTTGGGCTCGCACTAGAGGATCATTTGCATAAAAGGGATGCTGACCGAACTTTGCCGCTAGGTAGCGTACAATGGTATTGGATTCCCACAGTGCAAGATCATTATCTTGCAACAGAGGCACTAATCCGTTGGGATTGAGTGAGCGAAAAGTCTCTTCATCAGTTTTGCCGTAAGTGCCCCCCGCGTTAATATGAGTAAAATTTAGCCTTAACTCTGCGGCACACCAGAGTACTTTTTTTACATTGTTCGAGTTTTCACGGCCCCAAATAGTCAGCATAAACAGTTTCTTCGCGCGTTAGAGTAAAGTAGTCATATTCCTACTCTACAAAATGACTTTTGTCACCACTGGACTCATAACAGCGATCGGGACTCACATTTTCCGCTTTGGTTGTTGATGGCGTAAGGTGGGTGACTTTACCCTGTATATCAGTCATGGTGTTGAAGGTTTGCCTGACACTCTTCTCCGATGAAAACGTAGAGTTATGTAAAAATGGAGAAAGATCAGGCTAATCCCTGTAAAAATAGGTGTAATTTAATAAGCTCTTAGCTAAGGCTGTTTCAGGTTGTGCTGGCCACAATGGATAACACGTTATGTTTTGCTGTTGGCTGCATCCTTTCTAGCCACTCTCGCTAGTTGGCTTAAAACGTGAACATGTTTGAAAGTTAACGCTATTTCAATGGTTTAAATGGACATTCTGGCGACGTAATGATGAAAAAAAACTTTTCTACCCCCCTTTGTAAACTGGCCCTCAGCGTAAGCGTCATGTTATTGATTGTTCCTAGCTTGCGTGCAGCCGATGCCCCTACTGTGCCTCAGGTTGATGCTAAAGCCTATGTGCTGATGGATTACAACAGCGGCAAAATTCTGGCAGAAGGTAATGCGGATACTCGCCTAGACCCTGCAAGCTTGACTAAAATCATGTCAAGCTATGTGATTGGCCAAGCTATAAAAGCGGGTAAAATTAAACCTGACGATCTGGTCACTGTTGGTAAAGATGCTTGGGCAACCGGTAACCCGACTTTGCGCGGTTCTTCGCTGATGTTTATCAAACCAGGCGATAGAGTGCCGGTATCGGAACTGAATAAAGGCATTGTTATTCAATCAGGTAATGATGCCAGCATCGCTCTGGCAGATTTTGTGGCGGGTAGCCAAGACTCTTTTGTTGGTTTGATGAATAATTATGCAAAAGCACTTGATTTGC